>JANYIQ010000186.1 GCA_025362575.1 Bacteroidia bacterium | reverse complement strand
GCCTGACTCTGTATTTATTACTAACGGTTCGGATGTATCTGTAAAATGGAAACGAAATAGATTATAGATATGCGAGGAATAAAAAAACAAAACCTCCCGCATAAAATTTGCTTAACTTGTAGTAAGCCATTCACTTGGAGAAAAAAATGGGATAAAAACTGGAATGATGTAAAATATTGTAGTGATAAATGCAGAAAAAATAAACGAAATGAAGAATAAAAAAACACTTCGACTCATACTTGGGGATCAGCTTAATTCTAATCATTCATGGTTTAATAACATTAATGAAAATGTACTTTACGCTATGATGGAAATAAGAACAGAAACTGATTATGTAAACCATCATATACAAAAAGTAATTGGTTTTTTTGCAGCTATGCGGTGCTTTGCCAAGGAAGTAAAACAGCGAGGACACAAAATTGTTTATTTAAAAATAAACGACAATCAAAATTTGCAATCAATTGAAAAAAACATAAATAAATTAATCATTGCGCATAACATAACTGAATTTCAATATCAGTTACCCGATGAATACCGTGTAGATGAAGATTTAAAAGCAATTACAAAAAAAATAATTATTCCATATACTGCAGTTGATACAGAACATTTTTATACCGAACGACTCGAATTAAAAAAGTTGTTTGAAGGAAAAAAAACATTGCTCATGGAAAGCTTTTATAGAGCCATGAGAAAAAAACATACTATTTTAATGCAAGGCGATAAACCTTTATATGACAAATGGAACTTTGATTCGGATAACCGAAAAAAATTACCTAAAAATCATAAGCCAATAGAGCCTTTTGTGTTTGATAATGATTTATCAGAAATACACGAAGAAATAAAAAAAGCTACTATTAAAACGATTGGTAATGTAGATTCGAAAAAATTTGTGTGGCCAATCAATAGAGCACAATCTCTTGAATTGCTTCAATTTTTTATTGACAATTGTTTGCATTTATTCGGGACTTATCAAGATGCTATGATGCCTAAAGAATGGAGCTTGTACCACTCTCGAATTTCTTTTGCATTAAACACAAAATTAATTTCTCCAAAAGAAGTTATTGATGCTGCCATACTTAAATACAAAACAAATGAATCCGATATTGAATACAATCAATTAGAAGGTTTTGTAAGGCAAATTTTAGGCTGGCGAGAGTTTATGCGCGGTGTGTATTGGATGCACATGCCAAAATATAACAGCTTAAATTATTTTAATCACAAAAACGATTTACCACAATGGTTTTGGAGCGGCGATACAAAAATGAATTGCTTAAAAAATGCAATTAAACAATCCTTAAATTATGCCTATGCGCATCACATACAACGTCTAATGGTTACGGGCAATTTCGCATTATTAGCCCAAACAGAACCTACGCAATTAGATGAGTGGTATTTGGGAATTTACATTGATGCCCTCGATTGGGTAGAAGTTACAAATACACGAGGTATGAGTCAGTTTGCTGATGGTGGTATTGTTGGCACTAAACCTTATGTGAGTTCAGCAGCGTACATGAATAAAATGAGTAATTATTGCGAAGGCTGTTATTACGATAAAAATAAAAAAGTGGGCGACAAAGCGTGTCCGTTTAATAGTTTGTATTGGAATTTTTATGAGCAGCACCGAGATAAGTTAGCTAACAATCCTCGAGTAGGAATGATGTATCATGTTTGGGATAAAATGAATCATCAGGAACGAGAACAAATTATAAAACAAGCGCAATTTTATATTGGCAACATTAATAGTTTATAATGCGGCACTTGGGAAACTATCTGAACCGTAATTCGAAGTAATTGAAAAATTGATCAAAAAAATTGGCAAGATAAGTTCATAGTCTTGAATCTTATAAATAAAAAAACTCCAAAAAAAGTCGCCCTTTTTTGGAGTTTTGTACCCAGGAGGAGCATTTTAAAATAAATACTCCTAAACATCTTCAAATACCTTTATAAGTCTTATCCGTAGGATTAAATCAACATAATTTGATAGAATTGGAAAAAAACTTCGAAATGCTCTACAGAATTACCTACTGTCACTAAATATTGAAATAAAAGGGTGCTTTTATGTTGTTTTTGCTCTTATTCTGATAATTTTGAGATGAATTGAAGGATTCTACATTATAGGCTTTGCCCCAACTTTAATATTTCCCTATATTGTATACTCAAAATATGCAATTAATACAATGTGATGTTCAGCCATCCTAGCTCTATTTATATGAAGTTTAAACATGAAAATTGAAACAGCAATGATTATTATGAAAAGAAGGTTGCCCTCTAACAATAATCTTATACTATAGAAAAATGTTAATACAGCAATTACAAAATACAGCCACTTAGTAAAAATTGTTACCTTATAATCTTCTTCCATTTCCAGCATTCCACTTAAATGCAATTTATTCTTTTGTTCATCAGACAAATTTAATTCACTTTCATCAGGAAGTGGTAACTCATGATCTTCATCTGATAGTTTAAAAAGGATCATTTTAAATGATTCTTTTACATCATATATGAACATTTTTATTATTGACATGCTTATTTTACGCTTTTAAAATAAAAAAGGTTGCATTAATAAATATTTTATGCTAAAGGTTTGTCTGGAGCACTTAACTATAGATGTTAGAGTTAATACTTCAGTAACATAATAGATGCTCTCTAAAAAACATTCTCTACTGAATTCTCTACCGAAAACAAAAAGACCTCTGTAACATTGTAGTTATCAGAGGCCTTTTTCATTAAAAAGTACCCAGAAGGGGCATTTCTGTTTAAATACTCATAAAAACCTCCCTAATCCTTTATAACACTTATCCGTAGTATATAATCTCAATAATTTTTCATTGGATTTAAAAACCTTACGAATACTCTACCTAATTCTCTACTTGGTGATCAAAAGTGAACTTTTCGGTCAATAAGATGTCCTTCAGAGAACTTCCGGTAGAAGCCATTTCCTACACCATCAATAAAAGCCTCAATGTTTTCTTCAATGAAGTTCGAATAATATGCTTTATCGTCCCAATTCCAAATCTGTAAGCCATTTTCACTTAATAAGCTTGATGAAATATATAAGTTGTATCGGTTTGCATCCTTTCTCAAGGTCAGATACAATCCATCAAATTCACTTTGAATAATACTGTATTTAATTTCTGCTTTAATCATGATGCCTTTTGTAATATTATCGGAAGGTTATGTAATTTATAATCAAAACTAAATTTGAACGGTTTAAGTCCTGCTTTTTCGATTACGACTTGGTTTTCATTACAAATTTTAACGAACTGATTATTTATCATTACCCCAAAGGAAATCCATAAAAAGTTTTCTCGGTTAAACCAACGTCCTTGTTGCTTTTTACATGCTTCCTTTAAATCTGCATAACTAAAGTATGATTTATGTAGTTCGGGAAAATAATGCTGAGATTCTCTGATTTCGAAATATAAATTTAAGGGTTCAATTTCCTCAATATGATTAGAGAATTGAATTGAGTTATGTTTTGGGGAATAAATAAGATGTGATCCATGAATGTTATTTACGGATGGGTACTCGATTATTACGTTTCTCATTTTAAATTACCTTAAGTAGAAATAAAGATAGTTTACTTATGGCGATTGCAGAAAAATCCTACTCATTTAAAGAAGTGCTTTGCTCAATACTTTTTTGGGTTGTGAACAAAATCGGTTGTTATTCACCGGATAATCATTCTCTACTGAATTCTCTACCGAAACGTAAAACGACTCTGTAACATTGTAGTTATCAGAGTCGTTTTTACTTTATTCGTATCCAGGAAGAGTATAGGAGTTATAACACTATTAAGTACCTCTAAAGGCTCTTAGGGCCTTTATCCGTAGGATAAAACATGAATGAATATGAAAAAGCAAGTAACATCTTCAAAGTAATCTACTGAATTCTTTACTTAGGAGTAATCGTAGCTTTCATATCGCCGCTAAATTACCTTATTGAGGGTTTATTCACTCGGTTTCTACGCTCTTTTACTCATCTCTCAAACTGAAGTCCTACATTTTCAAAAATACACGCTCTCTTTTAAGTTATTTTTGATTCCTAAAATATAAACAATTATGAAATTAACATCAGAACAGATTTTCACAAGCAAAATGCTGGTAAAAAAATTTAAGGACAGAATTTACACTAAAAATGGTAGAATAAATCTTACCATCGCAAAACAAATTGCTTTAGCCTCTGGCTTAATAAAACCAGAGATTTATTACGACCGGACTTTCGGTTATTTGAACGTTAACTTCGCAGTCAGAGATCCTTATGGTTCTCGTGTTGGTGAAGTAAGGAGTCTTTATACTTTTTGCTTATGGATTATGTCACGAAACGGTTAAAACTGCTTTAAACTGGTTATCCAAATCATTCTCTACTGAATTCTCTACCGAAAATAAAAAGGCCTCTGTAACATAGTAGTTATCAGAGGCCTTTTTCATTTAAAAGTACCCAGGAGGAGACTCGAACTCCCACACCTTGCGGCATACGCACCTCAAGCGTACTTGTATACCATTCCAACACCTGGGCATGCTATACTTCCCGGCAACAGCCAGAACAAATAACGAGGCACCCTTGGGTACTCGCCATCGCGAGCTAAACTCGCAACACTAGAGATAGGCCACAAATTTGGTGAATTTTTAGCTATTTTCAGTCAAAATTTGCCATTTATGTCATTATTTTCATATATTTGCACCCCGTTTATCAGCCTCTGCTTACACAACGTAAGGTATGCCGATAAGCTTAACAAGTAAAAATTAATACAATGAGTTTATTATTAGATTACGTAAAAAAACAATTAGCTCCTGAAGTAAAACATCCAAACTTTAAAGCTGGTGATACTATTACTGTTCACTACAAAATTAAAGAGGGTGATAAAGAGCGTATCCAGCAATTTACTGGTGTAGTTATTCAAAGAAAGAACGATTGGGCATCAGCTTCTTTTACTGTAAGAAAGATGTCTAATGGTGTTGGCGTTGAACGTATTTTCCCTGTTGCTTCTCCTTTTATCGAAAAAGTTGAATTAGCAAAAGTTGGTATCGTTCGTCGTGCTAAATTATTCTACTTACGCGAAAGAACCGGTAAAGCCGCTCGTATTCGCGAAAAAATTCAAAAAAACGAAGAGACTGCAAAATAGTTTCAATTCATATATCTTATTAAAACCCTCCGAGTTCCGGGGGGTTTTTTGTTTAGCCCGTAGGATCGTATTATCCAACGGGGTAAAGCGTAGGATCGTATGATCCAACGGACTAAAGCGTAGGATCGTATGATCCAACAGACTAAAGTGTAGAATCGAATGATCCAACGTACTAAACCACAAATTTGAAACTCCTTTTTTTTTAGTAAATTTGGTTTATAGAATAATGAACATCAAACTCCTTTATACAGCGCTCCTCCTTTTTGTAATTGAGTTTACTTTTTCTCAGGGTTTTCCTATTGTAAATGCCGGTGCCGATTTTACAACCTGCCCTAACAGCAATGCCACAATCGGCGGCGCCCCAACGGCGAGTCTTGGAACTCCTCCATATCAATATTACTGGCAGCCTACTCTTGGATTAAGTTCTTTTACAGTTGCCAACCCAAATGTTTCCATCACCAACTCTGCATCGTATGTTGTAACTGTTGTTGATGCCTTGAGCAGAAAAGTTTCTGATACAGTTCATGTAACGGTTGACTCAATCGCTCAATACACTTCAGGTACAGATACTTTCGTTTGTTATGGCGGCACAGTTGGTGTACAAATTGGTAATCCCATTAATGCCACAGCCGGAAGCTCTTTTAATTTTGTATGGCAACCTTCAACAGGTTTAAGCAGTGCAACTGTTCCAAACCCGATCGCCAATCCAACTACCTCAACAGTTTATTCTTTAACTGTGTTCGATGCTTTTTGTAATGTAAAAACAGGAACTGTATTAGTGGGAATAACTTTTTTCAGCCTCTTAACCATTCATGATACAACATTGGTTGAAGGAAATACCATAACACTAAATGCCAGTGGTGCACTAACTTACACCTGGTTACCTTTACCCTATATTAAATACGAAAACACAGCATCGCCCGATGTAAATCCATACATAACTACAACGTATACGGTATATGGCAACGATATAAATGGTTGTTTCGGAATGGATACCATAAGGGTTCGTGTTACTCCAAGCGATGAACTTGTTTTTTATAGCGCCTTTACACCTAATCGCGATGGCGATAACGATTTTTTCTACATCGGTAATATTCAAAAATACCCGGATAATATTTTAAAAGTGTATAATCGGTACGGACAAGTTGTTTTTACCTCATCCGGATATCAGAACGACTGGGATGGTTCTTATCAGGGTAATCAATTACCAACAGGTACCTATTTCTTTATTCTGGATACAGGTACCGACAAAGGTTTGAAAAAAGGTTCCGTCACCATTATGCGGTAAAACCCGTAGGATATATTATCCACCGGGTTAAATTTGGGCGTGCCCACTGAAGCGTGCTGGATTTATTCTAAAAACAAATTTCTAATTCAAATTTTCGTTAATCTAAATTCACAATGTTTAGCTTTTAGCCAGCTCTGCTTCAGTGGTCGCGCTTTCGCCACTCGCTTTTTTTGTTCCGTTGCGCTTCACAAAAAAGAGCTCAAACAAATGGCTCAATCGCTCACGCACACTTCTCCAAAAAAAATCCCCAACAAATTTGCTGAGGATCCTTAAAAAAATATCTGCTCTTAATTATTTTGTAACAACGATCTTCTTGGTTTCTGTTTTATCTGCAGATCTAATTATCACATAATAAATGCCTGATGTAAATGAACTTAGAGAGATCTCTTGCTTTTCTTCTTTAAGTACTTTCTGAGAATAAACCACTTCACCTAATATATTAATTATGCTAAGCGATTTATCTTTTCCAAACTCAGTGCTTACATAAATTTTATCGTGCGCAGGGTTTGGCCAAACATTGGTTTGAGTTTCATTCTGTGATACGCTTGTCACAGCTGTTACTGAACAATTTATGGTTGGGCCGGTAATAACCGAACAACTGGTAGTGGTGATCGTATTTGTACTTAAGTTGTTCATGGTTGCGCCTGCCTCCTTAATGTAATTAAATGCAAAAGTGGTAATTGTTCCGGGGTAAATAATAACTGTTGAACCTGCCTTCGCATATACCGTAACTTGATTATTTGTTAAGGTACTCTTGTAATGATAAGTTGCCCCCGGATTCACAAAAACCTGTCTCACTTTTAATGAAGAAGGATTTAAGGTATCATACACAACAGAACCTGAACCGCACAAATAAATGATATCAGTAGCCATTGAAGCAGCAATTGTTTTTGTTTGTGCCGGATAACATATGGTTGCCGGACTAAAAGTTGAAGCATTACATTGCGCCTTACTTAAAGAAGAGATCAATACAAAAAGAAGTAAAAGTTTTTTCATGATTAATTTTTTCATAAAACTAAACCATTCCTTTTTCTTTATTTTCCAAATAAGGTTCAACGCGGTTATCTATCTATTGGAACTGACATATTATTGAGTAAGCCAAAAAATTGCCCCCTATTCATTAACAAAATCAAATATTTCGATATTATAGCCGAAAATTAGGGGGTCTGTTCTTAAAAAGTTAATAATTTTGATGTATACCCCCCTAAAAAGTAGTACATTTGTCAAAATTATTTCAAAAATCACTTTTAAACTCCTATAAATATGTCAACCCGCCGAATTTTAGCCCTGCAAGACGTCGTAAACCGTGTTCCTGTGGAGATCAAAAAAACAAACGCAAAAGTTTCTCAGTATTATGGTTCCGATGTTTTTGGCTTAGACGCCATGCGTGAATTCCTTTCGGAAGAAGCCTTTCAAAGCATTCAGCAATCTATGAACCAGGGCACAATTGTTGAACGCAAAATGGCCGATCAGGTTGCAGCCTGCATGAAAGCCTGGGCACAAAGCAAAGGTGTTACACACTTTACACACTGGTTCCAGCCTTTATCAGGTGCAACCGCCGAAAAACACGATGGTTTTTTTGAACCGATTGAAGGTGGCCGCGCCATAGAACGTTTCAGCGGAAACGCTTTAGTGCAGCAAGAGCCCGATGCTTCTTCTTTTCCAAACGGGGGTATTCGCAACACTTTCGAAGCACGCGGTTATACAGCTTGGGATCCAACTTCACCTGCTTTTATCTGGGGAGAAACATTATGTATTCCAACAATTTTCATTTCCTACACAGGAGAATCATTGGATTTTAAAACACCTCTATTAAAATCATTACACTCCTTAGATAAAGCAGCAACTGATGTTTGCCAGTACTTTGATAAGAACGTAACTAAGGTAGTTGCTACTTTAGGCTGGGAACAAGAATATTTTTTAATTGATTCTGCTTTATACAACATCCGTTACGATCTTCAACAAACAGGCCGTACTTTATTTGGCCACGCTCCCGCAAAAGGTCAACAGCTTGAAGATCATTACTGGGGCTCCATTCCGGAAAGAGTTGCTGCTTACATGCGCGATTTTGAATACGAATCGCATTTGTTAGGTATACCTGTTCGTACGCGTCATAATGAAGTTGCGCCTGCACAATTCGAGTGTGCTCCTGTTTTTGAAGAAACCAATCTTGCAGTTGATCACAATTTATTATTAATGGATGTGATGGAAAAAGTGGCCATCCGTCACAATTTCCGTGTATTGCTTCACGAAAAACCTTACGCTGGTGTTAACGGAAGCGGTAAACATAATAACTGGAGTTTAGCAACCAATACCGGAAAAAATTTATTATCACCGGGCAAAACTCCTAAAACCAATTTACAGTTCTTAACCTTTTTCGTAAACACCGTAATGGCGGTTCACGAACACGCTGATTTGTTACGTGCCTCCATCGCCTCTGCCAACAACGATCACCGCCTTGGCGCCAACGAAGCACCTCCTGCGATCATGTCGGTATTTTTAGGACAACAACTTTCAAACGTATTAGATGAATTAGAGAAAGCTGTTCATAATGGTAAGATGAGTCCTGAAGAAAAAACTGCTCTTAAAATGAATATCGGTCGCATCCCGGATATTTTATTGGATAACACCGATCGCAACAGAACATCTCCATTTGCCTTCACCGGAAATAAATTTGAATTCAGAGCGGTTGGTTCTTCTGCAAATTGCGGCGGACCAATGACCGTGCTTAACGCGATCATGGCTGAGCAATTGGTTTCTTTCAAAAAAGAAGTGGATGGCTTAATGAATAATAAAGTTGAAAAAGACGAAGCTATCTTTCAGACCTTAAAAAAATACATCATTGCGAGCAAAAAAATTCGCTTCGAAGGAAATGGTTATGGCGATGAGTGGAAAGCTGAAGCAAAAAAACGCGGCTTGAGTAACATCTCTACTACACCGGGTGCTTTAGAAGCTATGATCTCAAAAAAATCGTTAGCAATGTTTGAGTCTCAAGGAATTTTAAATCACCGTGAGCAGGAAGCGCGTTATGAAATTAGTTTAGAGACGTACACTAAAAAAATTCAGATCGAGTCACGTATCATGGCA
>JANYIQ010000143.1 GCA_025362575.1 Bacteroidia bacterium | reverse complement strand
AAACATCCAAACATTACCATATTGGATCATCATTTTGCAATTGACGTGATCACTCAGCATCATTTGGGCGAAGAAGTTACTTCTAAAACTAAAGGCATAAAATGTTTCGGCGCTTATGTATTGAATACAAAAACGTATAAGATAGAAACCGTGCTTGCCAAAATTACGGTGATGGCAACGGGTGGAGTAGGGCACGTTTACGCAACAACAACAAACCCGACCATTGCTACAGGAGATGGAATTGCCATGGTTTACAGAGCTAAGGGCCATGTTAAGGATATGGAATTTATTCAATTCCATCCTACATCTTTATACAATCCGGGCGAGTATCCGAGTTTTTTAATTACAGAAGCCATTAGAGGCTTTGGAGCTGTTTTGAAAACTTTAGATGGAAAAGAATTCATGCAGAAGTACGATAAGCGCGGTGTTTTAGCGCCGCGCGATATTGTTGCCAGAGCAATTGATAATGAAATGAAAATTCGTGGTGATGATTTTGTTTATTTAGATTGCCGGCATTTAGACAGAAAAGGATTCATAGAACATTTTCCGAATATTTATAACAAGTGCATGAACTTAGGGATCGATCCTTTTGTAAAAATGATACCGGTTGTGCCTGCCATGCATTATTTATGCGGAGGCATATTAGTGGATGAAGTCGGAAAAAGCACCATCGATAATTTATACGCCATAGGTGAGTGTGCTTATACCGGATTGCATGGTGCGAATCGTTTAGCAAGCAATTCATTGTTGGAAGCTTGTGTGTTTGCACATAAAGCATCGGAGCATGCGAATTCATTATTGGATAAAATTGGTTTCGGAGAAAACATTCCGAACTGGGATGCAGAAGGAACAGAGCAGGCTGAAGAAATGATCTTAATTACTCAATCACAAAAAGAAGTTCAGCAG
This sequence comes from Bacteroidia bacterium, assembly GCA_025362575.1. GTDB lineage: Bacteria > Bacteroidota > Bacteroidia > B-17B0 > Aurantibacillaceae > JAHEYG01. The sequence continues at coordinate 19,266 of JANYIQ010000143.1, read as the reverse complement.
ATCATGACCAATTATGTTGGCATTGTAAGAAGCGAATTACGTTTACAAAGAGCCTTTGATCGGTTAGAAATATTGTATAAGGAAAATGAAGCCCTTTACGATAAAACGGTCATCACACAAAAATTATGTGAGCTCCGCAATATAATTTGCATAGGATATCTGATCATTAAACACGCCCGCTTAAGAAGAGAGAGTGTGGGTTTACACTATATGGTGAAATATAAGGAGTGATGAGTTATGAGAGATATTTGTGTAACACGCTTATCGTTTATAACTCATAATTTATAACTTGATCACTACTCCTCATTCGTATAAAACAACTTATAATATTTTAATCCCGTTGCTTCATCGTACCCGCGTTCTATATAGTCGTGCCGGCCGTGAATGTATACGTGAAAATTCTTATCTAACTTAACAACGCTGCGCATGTATTTCTGGTTCTTCTTTACCGCAGTTGGCGATACTTCAAATTCATCAATGGCAGTAAGATCTAATCTATCATTGAAATCTTTGCGATAATCTTTAAAAGCTTTGATCAGCTCCGGTTCTACCATCACTTCTTTTTCAAATTCTTTTAATTTGAAATCATCACGTTCTTTAAAATACGATGCGCTTTTGTTCAGCATCATCATTTTATCCTGCTTGGTCACATTATTTTCGGTGGTTAAAATATCCTCGCAAAATCCACGGCAGCTTTCAATAAAATTATTGGTGTGATAATAATTGTTTTCGGTAAGTGTGGCATTTAAAAAATCAACTTCCCAATACAAAGCGCATTCTGCTACTTTATTATTGGTGTCGATAATACTCATTTTATAGCCCTTCTTTTGTTCGGTGTTATAGATCAAACAGCCTTTATCCAGTTTATTCAAATTGATCCCGTTATCGGTATCAATTTCAAAATTGTCCATGTGCTGATATACTTTCAAGAATGTTTCTTTGTTCTCTGTTTTAAAAACACCAATAGCATCGCACAATTCTGCATCTACCAATACATCTTTAAAATAACATACGTAAAATTCGCCACCTTTAATTTTGGCATGCGTGCTTTGATCGTACAAATGCTTGGCAATGTCTTTCGAGTTTTGTACAAAATTCTTTTTCGATTCAAAAATGCCTTCGCTCAATGCTTTTACATCGTGAATATTAAACGCACTTTTGTTTTTGAATTTGTGATATATGTCGGTTTTAAAGGGCGTTTGGAAATAACGTAAAACGGTATCTTTCACAAAATCGTCTTTAAATTCAAAGCAGGTATCGCTAAGGGTTAGTTCTTCACCCAGACCTTTATTGCCAACGTAATGTATTATAAAATGACTTAGTTCGGCTCTTGTAAATTCTATCATATCTCTGATTTTGGTAGCTAAATGTAGGCTATTGTTACGAACCGCTTTTAACAATATTTAAACAAAAGCCGTGATAAAAGGCAAAATAAAGCGTACCAAAAAGTGGATAATTTCGTTATAAGGCTTAACTTTGTTATATATGCTTAAGCCTATGCAATTTATAAAAACCAAAAGCCTTCTCATAGTTGGCGTAGTAGCACTTTCTTCGTTTACTGTTTTTAAGTATGCGTTCGATAAAAATCAGGTTTTAATGGATGTTCTTATTCCGGGGCTTAATCAGCTTCACTACAGTCCGGTTAAAATGGATGATGCTTTCAGTGAAAAAGTATATACGCTTTATCTTAAAAATCTCGATCGCAATAAATTATTCTTATTACAAAGCGATGTTGATCAGTTATCGAAATACCGCCGCAGCATTGACGATGAAATTAACGAAGGACATTTTGATTTTTATAAAACCTCGTCGCAGATCATAGTTAAACGTATAAAAGAAAAAGAAGACTGGTACAAAGAAATGCTAAAAAAGCCTTTTGATTATAATGTTGATGAAGAATATGAAACCGATTTTAAAAAGGCAAAATACTCCGCTACCGAAGATGATCTTAAGAACGAGTGGCGCAAACTCCTTAAATACCAGGCGCTTTCAAGATTAGATGAAATGCTGAACCGACAGGAAAAAGCCAAAGAAAAAAATGACACAACCGTAAAAATAAGACCTTATGATAGTCTTGAAGTTGAGGCCCGCCGTAAAACATTAAAAGCAAATGACGACTATTTTAAATATCTGAATAAACTTACGCCTAAAGATCGTTTCGCGATGTACTTAAATAGCATTACCGGTATCTACGATCCGCACACAGAATATTTTCCGCCTAAAGAACGTAAGAAATTCGATCAGATGATGAGTGCCTCTTTTGAAGGAATTGGCGCACGCTTACAGCAAAAAGACGGATTCATTCGCATCACAGATATTATTCCGGGTAGCCCGAGTGCTAAACAAGGTGAATTAAAAGCCGGCGACGAAATTCATAAAGTTGCACAAGGTGATAAAGAACCTGTTGATGTTACCAATATGGACATGGATGATGCTATCGACCTAATTAAAGGAAAAAAGGGGTCTGAAGTGAGATTAACCGTAAAAAAACCGGATGGAACTTTTAAAGTGATACCTATTATTCGTGATGTGGTTGCCATTGAAGAAGGAATTGCTAAATCGGCTTTATTGAATAATGGAAAATCAAAAATAGGATACATTTATCTTCCTAATTTTTACACGAATTTCGATCACTCTACAGATCCAAAGGCCATACATAAATGTGCTACGGATATGCGTAATGAAATTGAGAAGTTGAAAAAACAAAATATTGAAGGTTTAATTGTTGACATTCGCGATAATGGCGGCGGATCTTTACAGGAAGTTGTTGAGATGGCAGGATTGTTCATTACAAAAGGGCCGGTTGTACAAGTGCGCGGACGAAATAACATGTCGAGCGTAATGGAAGATAAGGATACAAGCGTTGTTTGGCGGGGTCCGCTTTCGATAATGATCAACCGTAACAGCGCCAGTGCTTCTGAGATCCTGGCTGCAGCCATGCAAGATTATAAACGTGCTGTCATTGTTGGTACGTCATCATTTGGAAAAGGCACGGTACAATCGTTCTTAGATCTTGATCCTTATGTTCTGCCTCAATTTGATACAATGCGACCAATTGGTTCCGTGAAAATCACCATGCAAAAATTCTATCGCATTAACGGCGGAGCTACACAATTAAAAGGTGTTACTCCCGATGTTACTTTTCCTGATCCTTACGAATTCTTTGATTATGGTGAGAAAGAAATGGATTATCCAATGGCCTGGGATGAAATGGAAAAAGCCAATTACGCGCCATTCAATATTTTGAATTACGATGGGATCAGAAAAAATTCAAACGAACGTGTTAAGAAAAGTCCAACCTTTAAATTGATAGAAGGCCAGGCAAAAGAATACAAAGCTAAACGCGATGATTCTAAATATAATTTAGCAATGGATAAATACAGAGCTGAACAAAAAATGCTGCGTGATCAGAATAAAAAATATGAAGACTTTAAAAAGGAGATTAAAGACTTTACTGCTGAGTTATTAAGCGACGATGTAAACAAAATGAAAGGTGATACCGCTCGTTTGGGTCGTGAAAATCGCTGGGCCAAGAATCTTGCCAAAGATATTTATGTTCACGAAACCAGTAATATTTTAATTGACGCCAGACAATCGGCTTCGGCTATGCCGGGCAAAGGCAGTATTACAACAGTTGTTGGGAAGTAAGCTATAAGAGATAAATTATAAGAGATAAGTCAGAGTCTGTTGGGGAAACCCGGCAGGCTTTTTGTTACATTTTCCCTGCCACGCACTCTATCAGATCTTTTTCCTGAAGGTATTTATTAGCGAGTTCCATGATCTCGTTTGTAGTAACAGCTTTTACAGATTTGAAATACTTTTCATAATAATCGTAACCAAGATCAAAATCTTTAATGGCTTTGAATTTTTCGGCAAGGGTGAATGGTCCGTCAACACTACGTAAGAACTGGCCTAAAATATAGTTTTTAACGGTTTCCAGTTCATCGGCACCAACCGGTTCTTCTCTTAATTTCTTTACTTCCTTGTAAATTTCATCCAAGGCTTTGGTGGTAACATCAGCGCCAACTTCGGTACTGATGTAGAAATAGCCTGCGTTAACAAAGGAGCTTAATCCTGAACCAATGCCGTATGTATAGCCTTTATCTTCGCGGATGTTGGCCATTAATCTTGATCCGAAATAACCTCCCAAGATCGTGTTCACTACCTGAAATTTAAAATAATCGGGATGTGTTTTATTAAATAGAATTCGTCCAATGCGAATGGCCGACTGAACTGCATCTTTTTTCTCAATGAAATGTTTTTGTTGTGAAGAAGATACGATTACGATCTGTTTTTTTGCGGCAGGAGTTGCATGTCCCCAATCGCTTTTTCCGAAATGCGAATTTAAAACCGTAAAAACATCTTTCGAAAGATTTCCGGCAACAACAATGTAACAATTCTTTGAATTGTAAAAATTATTGTAAAAATTAATGATGTCTTTTTGTGTTAAAGTATCGAAATCGTGATCCTGCACATCTACACCATAAGGATGCTGCGGTCCGAACATTAATTCAGAGAACCGGCGTCGTGCCAGTGTGCTTACTTTTTGAGAGTTGATCTGGTGTTTTTGTTTTTTATTGGCGAGATGAATTTCAATTTCCTGTTTAGGGAAAATGGAATTTTTTAGAAGTTCTTCAATGTAGTGCAAACTCTCGTTCAAGTATTTATTGAGTGCATACAAACTTACCGAAGCGTAATCCTGACCAACTCCCAGCTCTAAAAAAGAACCATAAAAATCAATATTCTCTGAGATCTGATGGGCGTTATATTTTGCCGTTCCTGCTTCGAGCAAAGTATTTGTGGTAGAGGCAAGCAGTGTTCTGTTCTGATAATACATGCCGGCATTAAAGATGAACTCCACTTTTGTAAGTTCCTGTGAACCGGCATTAATGCTGTATACGGGAATCCCGTTATCCAGTTTGGTTTCGCTGGCTTTAAGAATATCGATCTTGTCAATGGTTTTGAATTCCGGGGCTGCAGTTCTGTTTAACATGTGTTTGGGTTTTTAGTAAGAGATTTCGGTTATGCCTTCGCCTTGTAACTGGTACAATTTAAAGCTATTAATTTTAAGATGTAATTTTTTCTGATCAATGTTCCATAAAAATGCAGCGATGCGATTTTTCTTAATGGGAATATTATCCGTTAGAACACAAGTAGTAAAATTCTCAGTGTTATTCCAGTCAAATTTTACCCAATTCAATGGGGTTCTCCTGAAATAGGCACTTTGATTCTGCGCGCTATCCACCTGCAATACTAGCCATGAATTAAAAGGTTTTGGCGCTTCGAGTACACTAATATTAAATTCGGCTAATAATGAATTTTGTGATGGTAATAGTGTATCCAGTTTTTCGTAAATGCTGTTGTATTCGTTTGCATTATCAAGATCAAAACTCTTATCCGACTGATAAATTAATTGGCGAGTAATGGGTTGTTTGCGTTTTAGGAGCACCATGTTCCAGTATTTATCTGTGGCAATTTCAGTATACCGTTTATTGTACCATTGTTTGTCTTTTTGCCAGGTTACGTAATAGTCGCAATTCATTGTCATGTGCTCAGGGGGAGTCATGTGATTTAATTTTTCGGCACTGTTGTAATTGTAGAAGGAGTAAAATAATTCAAGAACCCTGTGACCGCCAACCGTTATTGTTGTTGGAGATTTTTTTTGTTCAGCCTGTAAGATCTCAAAGAATTGTTTTGGCATGGTTTCGTAAAACCCCCAGCCGTGAATGCTGATGTTGAATTTAATGATGAAATGAACAAGAAAGAATAACGGAATAACTGAAAACACAATATTGAATTGGGAATTGAATTCATCCAAAAAATAAACTATCGAAAAAATGAAGAGAATGTAGAAGAACAATCCGGTGCGGTCTTCAGGATAATTTACTCCAAAGCCTTTTTTAAGAATGTAAAAAGCTGCAATAAGTGCACAAAGAATGAAGAAGCAAATCGCAAAACGACTTTCAAACAGGAATTTCAATTTTTGTTTGAAGAACTGAAGAGCCCAAAAGCCAGCTAGAAATAAAAAGAAGGCTGCTATGATTCCATTAAGAATGAGGCTCTTTACTGTAACGGTTTCGATCAAGGAAGCAAAGGTTACACGCATATAGCCCATATCGCTGCCACCGTAATACAATGCGCCATTCTTTTGCAAATAGAAAGCATATTTCACCCAGAAAAGTATGATCAGAAAATTGATGATCCATAAAGCGATCGACTTAATAGTGAAGAGTTGTTTGTGTTTGAATTGGATCACTATTAAAACCCCGCTGGTTACCATTAAAGTAAATACCAGCGTTAAATTGCCGCTTAATGCAATATGCGCGCAAATAATGAACTTAAGTAATTGAGAAAATGAAAGCGTTTTAATGTAGTCGAAAAAATAAAAAAGCGCTAAAGTCAAAAACGCGATCGATAAACCATAACCGCGGCAAAGCGAATAAAAATTAATGATGTTGAAGGAGACAACAAAAGAAAAGGTGAGAACCAGTTTGGCAAGAATATTATTCAAGGAATTGTTTACTTTATAAACCGCGAAACATAAAACAACGAATGCAAAAAGACAATGTAATCGCAATGCAAACACGCTTGAACCAAAGATCTTAAAGCAGATCCAGGCTAAAGCACTATTCAAAAAATGACCATTGGCATCGATGTGAGAAGAGAAGGGGAGGAAGTCGCCGCATTGTATGTAGTAATAAAAGGTGGCCACTTCATCGTGGGCAAAAGGAACATTAAAATTGCGAATGGTAACAATAACAAATGCCATAACGCAACTAAAAATATAGAAGGTGTTGAATTTGTTTTTAAAATAATCTAAAGCAATTGCCATAAGGTTATTCTAAAATATATTGCTGATGTTTATTGAATTGTTCTAATGTTCTGATGCCTGAAGAACTGATGTGTTCAAACTCCTTATCGCAAAAAATATTGATGATCTTGATATCGGGTTTCAATTCCTGAATATAGCGGTATTGATTTTGCTCATATTGAAAATCGGTGGAGTTGCGTAAACCGCGAACAACAGTTACATCGTAATTCAGTGAATCTACGAAATCGGTGAGCAAGCCCGAATACTCAGCTATTTGGCGGTTCTTAATACTTTGCGGTACCGGCCATTTTTTTATATCTTTTTGCGGATTTTTTCCGAATGCAATAATTACTTTATCAAAAATGCGTTCTGCTTTTTGTAAAACGTTGTAATGCCCTTTATGAAAAGGGGCAAAGGTTCCGGCAAATAGAGCGATCTTTGGTTCATTGTAACGGATGCAGGCAATTAAACTATCGAGAGCACCGGCACTGTTTATTTTGGCGAGATGTTTTAAGCGCTGCTCTTTGTAAAATAAGTAGTCCCAATTCTGAAATCTTGTAAATTCAACTTTCTCAATTTCCAACTGTTCTTCCAGGGGTTTATCCTTATAGTGCGCGAGCGTATCTTTAAAATCTATCATTTATTTTTTCTTTAAATAATACAATGTAGAGCAATTATTTTCGTTCAGTAATTCTTTAGCTTGTTGTTGAATACCACTCACTGTTACATTCTGATAATTTTCTATCTCTTTATTGATCAGATCAGCATCTCCTAATAATTCAGAAATGGCAAGGTTAGTGGCTTTGTTCAACACGTCGGTCTCTGAAAAGGTAATGCTCGATTCGGTCTTGTTCTTACATTTCTGAAGTTCTCTTTCATCAACAGGAATGGTTTTCATTTTTTCGATCTCTTCCAAAATGCTTTTTTCTGCATCTTCCATTTTTACACCATCCACTAATTTGCCGGAGATCACAAATAAACCCTCATCAAAATCGCCCATCACATAAGCGCTGATCTCCGAGAAAAGTTGTTTGTCTTTCACCAAAGCATTATACAAACGCGACGAATTTCCTCTCGATAAAATATCTGAGATAAGATCTACCGTATGATAATTTTTGTCGTTACGTGAGCACATGTGATACACCTTGTAAATAGTATCTACCGGTACGTCGCGCTCAACGGTTAACTTACGTGGTTCGGTTTGTTTTGGTTCTTTTGGTAAATTTCGTTTTGGTTTAATGCCTGCATCAATAGGCTCGAACCATTTTTCGGCAAGGCGTTTTACATTTTCAAGATCAACATCTCCGGCAACTACCATAATGGCAGTAGACGGATTGTAATGCAGTTTGAAAAATGCTTTCACATCATCCATGGTTGCATTTTCGATATGCGAAATTTCTTTACCAATGGTTGCCCATTTGTATGGATGTGTATTATAAGCCAATGGTCTTAACAATAGCCACACATCGCCATAAGGCTGATTTAGATACCTCTGTTTAAATTCTTCTATCACCACGCTTCGCTGTACTTCCAAACTTTTCTCAGTAAAGGCAAGACTCAGCATGCGATCACTTTCTAACCAGAAAGCAGTTTCAATGTTTTCGGAAGGTACGGTGCAATAGTAATTTGTAATATCATTCGTGGTAAAGGCATTATTTTCGCCGCCTACCATTTGCAAGGGTTCATCGTAGTTTGGAATGTTCACACTTCCTCCAAACATTAAATGTTCGAACAAATGTGCGAAACCGGTTTTGTTCTCATCTTCATCTCTCGCGCCAACATCATATAAAATATTTATACAGGCAAGGGGAGTGGATTTATCCTCGTGAACAATAACAGTTAAATTATTTTTTAATTTGAATTTTTCGAAATGGATCATAAATGGGGCAGAATCAAATTTTTATAAATTTATAGTTAATTTTACTATAATTCAAGGTTATAATTAAAGCTAAAATGTTATCTTTAAGTGTTGGAAAGCAAAACACCTAAAATAATAAATTCGATCGAGCTCGAAAAAGCTGAGATCAGCTTGCTGGAAAATAACATCATTGAAATTCTCATAAAAGAATACGCCTTGATCGAAGTTATTGATGTGAAAAAATTTCAGGAAGCAAAAAGAGCACTGAATGGCAATAAAAAGCATTGCGTTTTGTTCGTCACTCCTAAAACAGGAATTATTACAAAAGAAGCAAGGGAACTTTCGGCATCTCTTGAGGCGAATGAAAATGCCATTGCAAAAGCCATTATCTCATCTAATTTAGGGATGCGGATCATTATCAATTTTTTTATTTCCTATAACCGGCCTGATGTTCTTCATAAGGCTTTCGAAAGCAGGCAAGATGGTATTGACTGGCTTATTAAAATTCAGGGTCAGTAATTAAGTTTGCTCAACTTGTTTAGGGTGTTTCTGAATTCAGTCATCAATTCTTCTACAACTTGTGCAGCAGGAATAATGGTATCAATGGCCCCGCTAACCTGACCTATCTCTAATTCACCTTCGATCATATCGCCTTCAAACATCCCTTTTTTAGCGCGACCCCTTCCTAATAAAGTACTCAGTTCTTCGTGACCGGCGCCGCGTTTTTCTGCTTCATTTATTTTTTTAAAAAAGTCGTTCTTGATCAATCTTACAGGCGTTAATTCTTTTAATGATAATTGCGTATCACCTTCTTTAGCATTTACCACCGCTTCTTTAAAATTCTGATGGGCCGATGATTCCGAAGTAGCTACAAAACGACTTCCCACTTGGGCTCCATCGGCACCAAGAGCAAAAACCGCCGCCATAGCAGCTCCGCTTCCAATACCGCCTGCAGCAATCAGGGGCAAAGTTATGGCTTTCCGAACCTGAGGAATAAGCACCAAAGTGGTTGTTTCTTCACGCCCGTTATGCCCGCCTGCTTCAAAACCCTCGGCTACAATGGCATCAACACCTGCTTCCTGGCATTTAAGGGCAAATTTTACATTACTTACAACATGAACCACCGTAATTCCTTTTTCTTTAAGGTGGGAGGTCCAGGTTTTAGGATTTCCGGCGCTGGTAAATACAATTTTAACACCTTCTTCCACAATTATCTTCATATGTTCTTCGATATTGGGGTAAAGTAGGGGCACATTCACCCCAAACGGCTTATCGGTGGCCTTTTTGCACTTTTGAATGTGTTCTCTTAATACCTCAGGGTACATCGATCCTGAACCGATCAAGCCTAATCCACCCGCATTACTTACGGCCGAGGCCAGTTCCCAGCCACTGCACCAGATCATTCCGGCTTGAATAATTGGATATTTTATGTTAAAAAGCTTACAAATTGAATTGTCCATAAACTATTGAAATTTTTTGCAATTTATGGTTATAAATTTAGAAAACTTACTATATTTGTATATTACTATTTTCACCAAATGAAGAAACTTGTACTTTTCATATTTTTAAGCTTTATCACCAGCTCAGCTTTTTCACAATGGCTTTGGGATTATGGTGTTTCTGCAGGTGTTTCTAACTACTTAGGCGACATTGGCGGAAGAGAAAAAACACGCCGTGATTTTGTTGCGGATATGAAATTAGCCAAAACACGTTGGAATGTAGGTGCTTTTGTTCGTTACAAATGGCGACCAAGAGTATCTTTAAAATTAGCTTTCGATTATTTACGTATTGAAGGCGATGATAAATTATCTACTAATCCGGGACGTAATTACAGAAATTTGAACTTCAGAAATGATATGTTAGACTTAGCCTTAACCGGTGAAGTTTTCTTTTATGAGAACAACGACTTAGGAAACACTTACCGTTACAAAAATGGTTTCAGAGCATATGTTTTTGGAGGCGTTGGAGGATACTATTCTAATCCTAAAGGAAAATTGAACGGAAGCTGGATTCCTTTGCAACCCTTGGAGACAGAAGGTGTTCATTACAGAAAAGTTGGCGTGAATGTTCCTATCGGAATTGGTTTCTATTTTACTTTTAGTAAGAAACATCGCATTGGTTATGAATTGAACTGGCGTACTACATTCACCGATTATTTAGATGATATTAGTGGTAATTATCCCACTTCAGCGCCTGCTGATGCAACAGCGGCTTCTATGTCATTACGAACTCCTGAATTAGGAGCACAGTCGATTGATCCAAATAATCCAGGTGCTTATTATTATACTGTAAACTCAGATAACACTCCGAAGTTTGCAGGACAAAAACGTGGTGATAAAACTCACAAAGATTCTTATACTACAATGAGTTTATCTTACAGTTATGTTATCCGCGGTAAGAGTTCATTCTACAGAGGACATTATGGTAATTTCTTCAGCAAGAAGAAAAAAGCAAAATCCAGAAAGATCCGTGCTAAGTTCTAAACGAAATACTATTTAAGATATTTAAAAACCCTTCTCAAACGAGAGGGGTTTTTTGTTTAGTGACGTTTCTTAGTGATCATGAACATCTTCATTTTCATTAAGGAGAATATTAATTCGGAGGATTTCTGAGCTCATCTGCGATTAGATCTGTGAAAATCTGCGTGAAATTGTGCTAACTCTTGATCTGTGGTAATCCTTCTAATTCTTTTAAATCTGTGTTCAATTTGTCATCCTGTCACGACATGTCGTGATGCCGAAGGAGCCTCTACTGAAGGTCTTTCGGATAACAAATGAAATATTTGGTCACAACCTTATTCAAAGCCTGTAAATTCAACACATCGCTGGCTTCGGCAACATCTAAAAGCTTACCATTATTGAATAAAATGTTAATGCTGTAATTGCTGCTGTTGTATGCCGTATTATTTACACTGTCGGAAAAAACAAAGTAAGCCGCTTCTTTTCGGGTAATGCTATATTTTTTTACAGCCTTATCGATCAGGTTGTTTTTGTAAGAAACAGCAATGGCTTCGCTTTGTAATTCGGTGCGGTACAAATTCCGCTCAAGCATGTTCTTACTAAGAGTACTCAAAATAAAATCATCGCCATCGGCCCATGATTTTAATGAAGCCATGATATCGTAATCATCGAGCTTCGCGAATTTTTCAAGAAGCTCAGGTTTTTTAATGAAATCGTCTTTAGTGAAATCGTTCTTTAAAAACAGCGACAATACCGGCGTAGCAAACAATTCGGTGCCTGCACTGCTTAATTCTTTAGCGCGTTTTAAAATATTTACCAATAAATTTTCGGCACTTAAAACTGTTTTATGTAAATATACCTGCCAGTACATTAAGCGGCGGGCAATTAAAAATTTCTCGATACTGTAAATGCCTTTTGCTTCCACCACTAATTTATCATCTACCACGTTCAGCATTTTAATGATGCGGTCGGTGCTGATCACGCCTTCGCTAACACCGGTAAAAAAACTATCGCGTTTTAAATAGTCGAGGCGGTCCATATCCAACTGAGAACTTACCAACTGATGCAAAAAAGTTTTTGGATATTGATTATTGAAAATGCGAATGGCAGTTGATAATTTTCCTTTGAACTGATGGTTCAGGTCATCCATTATTAACGACGAAATATCTTCGTGGCTCACACCTTTAACAATGCTGTGTTCAAGGGCATGCGAAAACGGACCGTGGCCAATATCATGCAATAAAATGGCATTTAGCGCACCGCGGGTTTCATCGTCGGTAATTTCTACACCTTTACTTTTTAAAACCTGCAAAGCCTCGCTCATTAAGTGCATGGCACCAATGGCGTGATGAAAGCGGGTGTGTAATGCACCGGGATAAACTAAATTGGTTAAGCCCAATTGTTTAATGCGGCGCAAACGCTGAAAGTAGGGGTGATTGATGATGTCGTAAACAATATCATCGGGTAAAGTTACAAAACCGTAAATGGGGTCGTTAATTATTTTGCGTTTGTTGGTTTGCATTAAGGTTGTAAAAGTAAGGAATTGTAACGATCTATGATTTTTTCTTGCCGTATTTTTCGCCTTAATTTGTCTTGTGCTGCGCCGAAAGCCGCGCTTGTAATTCCGCCTGTTATAAGCGTAGCCCCAATTGTTGAGCCTGCGTAAAAAGAATCATCGAAGTGTCCGTTTGATTTCGCAAAAAAAGTAGTATTCAATATTACTCCTGCAAATGCAGTAGCAACACCGGTAGCAATGAAAATTGGAGCTGAAGTACATTTTGTTTTGAACTCTTTAATAGCCTGATTAATCTCGGGATCGCTAAGACTTCGGGCTGCATCAAAAAAAACTGGCACGGTTATAATTTCATTTCCATAACTATATCTTAGATAGCGACCGGTGTTTTTAATTCCGAGTGGAAGCTGGACCTTTCTTCTTTGTTCAAGTGTAAGTCCAGGTTCCAGATAATTTAGATTAATGTAAACTTCTTTAGAGCCGTTTTGATGAATGACCTTATAAATATTTTTTTTATAAATAGTATTACTTTTCCCACCCAAACTCGGGACGAATCGAATCCTACTTTCATCTAAGGTTGCAAAATTACCCACAAGCATCTTGCCATTGATTAAAAATATACTATCGCTTTGAGCCCTCATGTAAAAGGCACTAAATAAAAGAAAAGAGGCTATTTTTAAAATCTTTAACACAATAAAACTTATCTTTATAACGTATACCTATAAAGATAGCAAAAAAACAGAACATGGAAAAAACAACAATACTTTGGGCTGACGACGAAATGGATCTTTTAAAGCCGCACATCCTTTTTTTACAAGGAAAAGGTTATGAAGTTATAACAGCGGTAAGTGGCGACGAAGCTTTAGATATAGTGAAGGATAACCGAAACATTGCCGCTGTATTGTTAGATGAGAACATGCCGGGCTTGAGCGGATTGGAAACTTTGAACAAAATAAAACAAATGCGTGCCACTTTGCCCGTGATCATGATCACCAAAAGCGAAGAAGAACACATTATGGATGATGCCATTGGCAGCAAAATTGCCGATTATCTTATTAAGCCGGTCAATCCAAACCAAATAATTTTATCCTTAAAGAAAACATTAGACAATAAACGCCTGGTTTCAGAACGCACCAATACCGAATACCGCAAAGAGTTTCAGCAAATAGGTATGACCCTGAGTGATAACTTGAACTGGACCGAATGGACCGAAGTGTTCAAGAAGATCGTGTATTGGGAGTTAGAGATGGATAAGGCTCAGGATAAAGGCATGCTCGAGGTTTTAACCATGCAAAAAGCCGATGCCAATTCTCAGTTCTTTAAATTCATTGAAAAAAATTACATCAACTGGTTAAATGGTAAGGATCCTAAACCTCCTACCATGAGCCACACACTTATCAAAAATAAATTCATTCCCGAATTAGATAAAAACGAAAATGTTTTTTTATTGCTGATCGATAATTTACGTTACGATCAATGGAAAATTTTACAACCCATTATTCAGGATTATTATAAAGTAGAAAGCGAAGATCTTTTTTGCAGTATTTTGCCAACGGCTACACAATACGCCCGCAACGCCATTTTCAGTGGTTTAATGCCAAGCGAAATTGAGAAACGTTTTCCGGATATGTGGTCGAACGACGAAGATGAAGGAGGAAAAAATTTGCACGAAGAAGCCTTCATGCAGGCGCAATTAAAACGGTTGAATAAAGAAGTGAAAATGAGTTATACCAAGATCACGAATTATCAGGCCGGAAAAAAATTAGCCGATAACATCAATAATTTATTGCAAAATAAGCTCAATGTTATCGTTTACAATTTTGTGGATATGTTAAGTCACGCCCGCACCGAAATGGAAATTATTCGTGAGTTGGCCGACGATGAGCCGGCTTACAGAAGCATTACGAAATCCTGGTTCGAGCATTCACCTCTGATCGATATCATCCAGCAGCTGGCTGCTAAAAAAATAAAAATAGTTATTACCACCGATCACGGTACCGTGCACGTTAAAGAACCTACAAAAGTTCTGGGTGATAAAAATGTGAACACTAACCTGCGCTACAAACAGGGCAAAGCTTTAGATTACAATTCCAAAGAAGTTTTTGAGATTAGGAATCCAAGCGATGCTTTTCTGCCAAAACTTCATCCAAGCTCGAGATTTATTTTTGCGAAAGAAGATCGCTTCTTTGCGTATCCAAATAATTTCAATTACTATGTAAATTATTACCGCAATACTTTTCAGCATGGTGGTATCAGTTTAGAAGAAATGATAATTCCTTACATTACCCTTACAGCAAAGTAATATTTTTTGAGAAGCATTGAGATCGATATCAGCAACGAAAGTTCTTTGCCTGAAGCCTGCAAAAAACTATTGGCTTTTTCAGGAGCCATAAAAGTATTTGCCTTTGATGCCCCAATGGGAGCAGGCAAAACCACTTTCATTAAACAGCTTTGTAAAAGTTTGGGCTCTAACGATAGTTTTAGCAGTCCTACTTACTCGATCGTTAACGAATATAATTCTCCGCATGGAAAACTATACCATTTCGATATGTATCGCATAAAAAATGCCGATGAATTATATGATATTGGCTTTGAAGAATATATTGATAGTCATAATTACTGTTTCATTGAATGGCCTCAGCTGGATTTAAACCTCTTGCCAAAGCCTTATATGATGATTATCATTAAGGCGAACGAAAATAATCGTTACCTTCGCGCACAGATAATTGAGTAATGACAAAAGCTTCTTATACTTACTTCTTATACTTACTTCTCGTATCATCTATATCTTTTTCTCAGAGCGACTCTTTGACCTCTAAAAAAAGAAAAGGAAAATTTTATGCAACCTGGGGGTATACAAGGGCTTTTTACGGCAAAAGCACTATTCATTTTGAAGATCATTCCGGAAAAATAAGAGATAATAATACAGGTAAGCCAACCGATTACGATTTTACAATTTACGATGCCAGCGCACATGATAAACCTGATTTTGATAAAATAAATGATGTCATCAATGTTACCATTCCTCAATTTGTGGTGCATGCGGGTTATTATTTTAATAATAAACAAGATCTTGGTATTGAACTCAATTATGATCACACTAAATATGTGGTGGATGATTATCAGAAAGTACACATCAAAGGACAGTTCAATGGTGATTATGTGGATAAGGATACGACCCTGAATCCGAATAGCTTTTTACATTTTGAGCATACCGATGGAGCGAATTTTTTCATTGTTAATTTGATGAAGCGCTGGAAACTTTATAATCCGAGCAAAATGCTCAATGTAGGCTGGGTGGCAAAAGGGGGTGGAGGGTTTGTTTATCCAAGAACTGATGTAACTATTTTCGCAGAACGTTTAAATAATAATTGGCATGTTGCAGGGTGGATAGTTGGTGTTGAAAGCGGTTTACGAGTAGAGTTTTTAAAACATGGTGTTTTTGAATTTGTTGGAAAAAGCATTTTTGCCGATTACAGTCACTGTCTTGTACTTGGCGCCGGCGGTGGAAAAGCAAAACATACCATGCGGGCCGGGCAACTTACTGCCACATTAGGATTTGTATTCTAAAATTCCAGGATAATTTTTCTAAGCAACGAAAAACTTTAAACTTTCTAACCTTAAACTGATTATAAACCGGTTCCAAAGTGCGTCATACTTTCACGCTTCATTGGATTAACGGTCATAACCGGAATGTTACTGATATCAACAATATGCTGAGTATCGGTACCACCAAAAAATTCTTTTACGTTCAAAGAAGGTTTGTTCATGATCATGATCAGATCAGATTCAATTTTATTGGCGTAATCTACAACCGTTTCAGCAACGTGGTCGCTGGCAATGGATTTGTTGGTACATGAAATGCCTTTACCTTTTATGAATTGTTTTACCTGATGAGAATACGCTAATAACTGATTCTCATAAGCAAGGTCAGATGGGCTGAATACCGATAAAATACGGATGGAAGCACCAAAGTACTGAGCCATTTGAACGGCGATATCAACTTTTTCTCTTGATTCGGTAGAAAGATCCAAGGGTAATAATATGTTTTCGCAGCCATCGCGGTGTTCTTTACCACGAATGGTAATAATAGGGCAGGGTGCTTTACGGATCAATTTTGATGCACTTGATGCAAAAATATCTTTGAATTTCATGTGGGTCTCTAAACCAACAACGATAAGTGTAGCTTTTAATTCTTCGGCAATACGATCGGTTTCGGTGTAAATGTCGCCTTTAACGTTCATGAACTCAATTGGTACGATACCGCTTTCTTTTTCGGCATCTTTGGCTACTTTAGTGAGTTCTGCGTACTTTTCTTCGCCTGTTTTCTGATAAACATGCAATAAAACGATCTTTGAGTGGGTATATTTAGCTAAATTGTAGGATTGTTTAATGGCCAGGATGGATTGTTCGGTAAAATCAATGGGAATTAAAAGGATACCTCTTTCTTTAACTTGCATATAGGATGTGTTTTAGGCTACAAAAGTACAAAATTTTACGATAAAATTAATCTTATTGCAAAATTTTGTAAAACCATATAATATTCGGATATTTGCACCCCAAATTAATTTAACCCGTGGGATGCATTACCACGGTAAAACAAATAAAAACGAATCCGGAGTAATGCATCCAACGGGTTGAAAAAAAATAAACAATGGCAGTAAAGATTAGACTACAGAGACATGGAAAAAAGGACGCAGCGTTCTTCCATATCGTAGTTGCGGATGGTCGTGCACCACGTGACGGAAAATTCATTGAAAAGTTGGGCGTTTATAACCCTAACTCAAACCCTGCAACAATTGACATTAACTTTGACAAAACTCTTGATTGGGTTATGAAAGGTGCGCAGCCTACAGATACTTGCCGCGCGATCTTATCATACAAAGGTGTAATGCTTAAAAAACACTTAATTGAAGGTGTTAAAAAAGGTGCTTTAACAGATGCTCAGGTTGAGCAGAAATTCAGCAAATGGTTACAGGAAAAAGACAGCAAGATCACTTCTAAAAAAGATGGTTTAGCGACTTCAAAAACCAAAGAAGAAAAAGCGCGTTTCAAAGCTGAAACTGCTTCAAAAGAAGCGAAAGCTGCTAAAGTTGCTGCAAAAACAGCTGCAGCAGCAGAAGTAGTAGCTCCTGCTGTTGAAAAAACAGACGAAGCTTCAGCAGAATCAACTGAACAGGCATAATTAGAATATTCTTAGTTAAAGCCGTCGCAACTTTGTTGTGACGGCTTTTTTATTTTAAACAATTATCATCGAGTTTGTAATTTTACGTACTTTTACTAAAACAATTTAAGTATTGATGCTTACCCTTATTGCAGATAGCGGTTCAACTAAAACAGACTGGGTTTTGATTGACAAAAACAGCATTTTGTCAAATGTAAAGACCATCGGTTTTAATCCGTATTTTCAAACAAAAGAGCAGATCTCAAAAGAATTACTTCAAAATTTAAAGCCGATTTTAAACGAGCATATTTCTAAGATCGCCCACATTTATTATTATGGAGCGGGTTGTTCTACGGATGTGAATTGTAAAATTGTTTTAGACGGTATTTACAGTGCTTTAGAATTAAAGAACATCGATATTCATCACGATCTGTTGGCTGCAGCCAGAGCCTTGTGTGGCGTAGAACCGGGCATTGCATGTATTCTGGGTACAGGAAGCAACAGTTGTTTATATGATGGCAAAAAAGTAATTGAAAATGTACCTTCTGTTGGCTATTTATTTGGAGACGATGGGAGCGGGGCAAATATTGGAAAAACATTTATTCAGGCTTATTTTGACAATAGCCTATCTGAAAAATTAAAAGTAGCATTTGAAAAAGCAGGATATCATCGTGAAGAAATTTTAGATAACGTTTATAAAAAGGGAATGCCAAGCCGCTATCTGGCCGGAGTTAGCAGGTTTGTTGCCGATAACATAAAAGATCCTTCTGTACGCAAGCTCGTTAAGAATTGTTTCAAGAGTTTTTTTACAAAACAGATCAGTAAGTATTCTAACTCCCGTGAATATAAAGTGCATTCGGTGGGTTCCATTGGGTTTTGCTACAAAGATATTCTTGCAGAAGTAGTGAACGAAGAAGGTTATAAATTAGGCAAAGTCATTCAGTCACCCATTGATGGTTTGGTAGAATATCATCAATCCTTATTGTAATGCAATGTATATTGTAATAGCATTAGTTTCTTTACTTGCTTCTTTTCTGACTTTTTTTTCCGGATTCGGCTTAGGTACCATTCTGCTTCCTGTTTTTGCTTTGTTCTTCGATCTGCCGACTTCCATTTTATTAACGGCATTGGTTCATTTTTTAAATAATGTTTTCAAATTTTTTCTGGTCAGTAAAAAAATAAACAAACCGATTTTTTTAAGTTTCGGAATTACTTCGTTACTCGCGGCATTTGTTGGAGCCTGGTGCTTAAAGCAGATCAGCGCACCAATTATTTTAATGCAATATCAAGTGTAAAATTTCTAATTTTCCGCCAAATTACGTTTCTCTGGCAATATAAAACTCCCTTTTTTTTCTCTGATGCTTTGGAAGCTTTATTTACTGTTTGCTGAACTTTTCTCTGACTTATGCAAGAATTCGGTACAAATTTAGTTCAAATAAAGAATGAGAAAATTTTGTTTTT
>JANYIQ010000122.1 GCA_025362575.1 Bacteroidia bacterium | reverse complement strand
AAAATATTGAATTTGTTTTTGGACCGCCAGGAACAGGCAAAACAACATTTCTTTCAAATGAAGTATTGATACCGTTGATGAAGCAAAAAGAAGATTTGAAAATTCTTGTTCTCACTCCTACCAACAAAGCCGCAGATGTTTTGGTAAATAGAATTACCGAGACAATGAAAGATGATGAAAGTTATTACAGTTGGCTTGTTCGTTTCGGTTTAACAGGAGATGCAGCGATTGAGCAAAGCCCAATCTTTTGCGACAAAACTTTTGACATCAGAACGAAGCAAAGAAATGTAACTGTTACAACCATTGCAAGATTTCCGTACGATTACTTTCAACCAGACCGCTTAGATCATCGTTTGCATTTAAGAGAAATGCAGTGGGACTATATTATAATTGATGAAGCATCAATGATTCCGTTGGTGAATATAATTTTTCCTTTGTATTACAAGACAGATTCAAAATTCATAGTTGCAGGAGACCCATTCCAAATTCAACCAATTACATCTGTTGCCGAATGGAAAGACGAAAATATTTATACGCTTGTCGGGCTAAATAATTTTAAAACTCCAAAAACAATTCCACATAATTATAAAGTTGTCAATCTTCCAAAACAATATAGAAGTATCCCTTCAATCGGGACTTTGTTTAGTCATTTTACTTATGATGGAATATTAGAGAACCACAGAGTAGAATCTTCACAAAGACCTTTGAAAATTGATGGGCTGATAATAAAAGACATTAATATTGTGAAATTTCCTGTTTCGCCGTTTGATAGTATCTATAGAGCAAAGAAATTGAATCAGAGTTCTAATTATCATATCTATTCTGCAATATTCACTTACGAGTTTGCCAAATACATTTCAACGCAGATAAATAAAAACCACAACGAGCATTACAAGATTGGAATTATTTGTCCTTACAGGGCACAAGCATCTTTAATTGAAAAACTATTTGCTTCAAGTCCGTTTGACAGCACAAACACTGAAATTCAAGTTGGAACTATTCATGGCTTTCAAGGTGATGAATGTGATATTATCATTTCACTTTTCAATCCACCCTCTTATATTTCAGAATCACCCGAAATGTTTTTGAATAAACAAAATATTCTCAATGTTTCTATCAGCAGAGCAAGAGATTATCTTTTTGTATTAATGCCAGACGACAGAACAGAAAATATTTTCAACTTGAAAAAGATTCAGCGAATTGTAAATCTGATAAACGAAAAAGCGAAAGACAATTCAACGCAGTTTCATTCCAGCGACATTGAGAAAGTAATGTTCAAGAACAAAGACTTCATTGAGCAAAACTCTTTCTCGACGACCCATCAATCTGTTAATGTTTATTCTGAGGCAGAAATGCTTTATGAAATTCGTTGTGAGGAAACAGCAATTGACATTCAAGTAAGCAGACAAAAAGCCTTTCAGTCGCCAGCGTCCAGCTGGTGACAACTATTTTCAAGCCTCCGGCTTGTTTATCAACCACCAACTTTTGGACTTACTTAATTATAAACAACTGCGCTTGTTGCCGCCATAAATTCAGAACGTACAAGAGTGCCGCTTTGAGAGCCGGGATGAAACATGCGACGCAAGAATGTTTAATAGCAATGCTGAAGCCCGGTCAATAAAAACTATAAACTATTTTCCAGAATAAATTTTTATTAACTCAGCAGGCTTATTAAATCTATGCTTTTGCATTATGTTTTTTTGCGGTTGGTTTCTAAAGTAATTAATGCGTGGTATAATTATCTTAGTTGCATACGCTCCCAATATGGTAACGTTTTGTATATTTGTATTATAACATGAGAGTAATAGCTGTAAGAACGCTTAAGCATTATATAAAGAAGAAGAAAGATGCAGCACAGTCTTTACTGTCGTGGTATGAAGAAGCCTGTAAAGCAGAATGGAAAAATCACAATGATTTAAAAGGGCAGTTTGGCAATGCTTCTATTATAACAGATAAGCGGGTGGTGTTTAATATTCATGGCAACAGCTACCGGTTAATTGTTGATATTGAATACCGCCTGCAAATAATTTTTATTGTGTGGGTTGGCACC
>JANYIQ010000055.1 GCA_025362575.1 Bacteroidia bacterium | reverse complement strand
ATAAAAGCCGCATGAACACTAGGTTTAATGGTATAATTAGTTAGCAGACCAAATTTACCAGAAACGGAGTGTTATCATGCGACAAAATTTAGACGAAATTAAGAATGTGCTTCAAAAACATAGTTACAATATTAACTCTATTATATGCGAAGTGATGAAGAAATTCAATTTCAAAACAATCTGCTCCAAAATTGGCGTTAGTAAAGATTACGGCTATAGCGTATCCGAAATCATCACCCTAATGGTAATGTTCCCGCTCATGCTGTTACAAAGTGTCCATGCGCTATATAAAAGCGAGTATAAGAACTTAACAACAATGAAAAAAGATGCTATTTATCGCCTAAAAAATAACCCAAAAATACCGTGGCGGAGGTTGCTATATGGTGTCTGTAAAAAGTTTAAGGAGTTAATCAACCCCAAAGGAGAAATAGCGTCAAATTCAGCCTTTGTAATCGATGATACCATCGACAGCAGGGTTGGGGCGAAGATTGAAAATGTTTCATACGTCCATGATCATACCGGTAAAGCAGGTACTAAATTAGGATTTAAAAACCTATTCCTGGGATTGTTTGATGGGATAAGCTTTATGCCACTTGACTTTAGCATTCACTCCGAGAAAGCCTTACCGCGAAAAAAACGGAAACAGCAATTTAAAAAAGAGTGTGCGGCCAAGTCCAATGGAACTACGCGGCGCAAAGAGTGTAAGACCAAGAAAAATATCAATGCCATTATCCTACTCAAAAGAGCGATCAAAAACGGTTTTATAGCTAAATATGTTTTAGTAGACAGTTGGTTTGGTGGTAAAGAATTTATCAAGGCGGTTAGGGAGATCAAAAACGGCGCTATCCATGTGATTTGCGGCATCAGGAAAGATAAACGGAACTATTTATACGATGGGTGTATAATGAACGCCAAGCAACTCATCATGAAACTGAGGCAAGCAGGAACGCAAAAACGTTGTCGCAAATGGAACACTCGCTACTTTGAGGTGATCGTGAATTATGATGAAATTGGCAGCGTAAAGCTTTATATTTGCAGGTTTCCCTATCAGAAAGAATGGCGGATATTCCTTGCTACGGAAACCAGCTTAAGTTTTCTACAAATGATGGAACAATACTCGGTGCGCTGGTCTATTGAAGTTTTTTTCAAGGAAGCCAAACAGCATTTAAGAATGGGAAAATGTCAATCCCGAGATTTTGACGCGCAAATCGCCAGCCTAACCACCATTTGTATCGTATATATATTTTTAGCTTATTATCGCCGGATTAATGCTTATGAAACCCTTGGCAATCTGTTTAGCGTGATAAAAGATGAATTGTGCGAAAAAAATTTAGCCCAGCGATTATGGGAACTTTTCGATGAATTATTGCAAATAGTGATTGAAGCAATTGCTGAATCGGGTATTGTGGATATAAAAAGTTTTAGACAATCTCCAGAATATCAATATTTACAAGGGTTATTTGAGAAGTCTTTTTTAAGCAATCAGCTTTTTGGGGTTAATAATGCCGCCTAATTTATAAAAATGGATTCTGTCTACATAGTTATTATTATAAGTGGCTTGATGTAGCTTTAACCCCTGCGATCTATTGCTTTCAGGGGTGCGAAACTCAAGTCATTAATATCAGAGTATGGGTCTGTGGTACTATCACTACTTGTATCATAAAAATATGACGAATCTATATACGTATCCCAACCTGGTGTCCAATAATCAGGATGCCAATCAGAACCGTTTTCTCTTAGAAGACTTCCCGTAAATGAATTGGAGTTTATATCTGGAAAACCATAGCCAGATGTAAAGTCCAAAGAATTAAAATAATTATAGTCACTTTTAATATCATTTGCGAAATCATTCCAACTATTATATTGACTTGGTGTGGGAATTTCTTGTAAATTATAATTATTGGGGTTTCCAAGTACATCTTCTGGTACATTATAATCGGTATGAATTTTTAAAGAACCAAAAATAGACCCCATAGCACCAAAGTCACCGTCCGGTCCTGCCTCCAAAACTTTACTACCTTTTATACTTGCCTGACCAATTGGTTTATCAGTCACTAAAATAAAAGTATGGTACGCTGTTGGAATAATTGTTTGACCAAAACAAAATAACCCAGAAAATGCAATTGACCTTCCAAC
>JANYIQ010000035.1 GCA_025362575.1 Bacteroidia bacterium | reverse complement strand
TATGGTACCTGCCGATTCGCCGGATGAGGATGGTGAGCCGGCCGTTGAGGTCCGGAATCATGCGACTATCTGCCGGAAAATTTGCTTTGATTACCGGCGAACGAAAGGACTGGTGATAAAAAAAATCTTCGAGACTGGCCTCCGGATGTTGCTGTTCATAGACGCCCCAAAGTCTCACCAACTCTACCGTTTTGTTCAATTTTACTTCCTTTTGGCAGTAAATATACCAAAATAAGGCTAAATATTTGATATTTTAGTCCCATATGGTATAAATTCATTAAGATTCAGCATATAATTATACAAGAACATACGCCAAGCGGCGAGTTTATTAGGACAGTGCTAACCTCAAAATAGACAAATAACCACTTGACAAATATTTTTAAAAATGTATATGTAACTTAAAAGTTACATATACATTTGCGTAACTTTTAAATTACTTAATTATGCAAACAGAAATTAAACACACGTGGTTTTATAACCAACCCCCCGAAGAAGTATGGAAGTATCTTACAAAAGCGGAGTTAATTGCTCAATGGCTTATGGGCAACGACTTTGAGCCTGTAATGGGTCACGATTTTAAATTTTGCACAAAGCCAATACCCAGCTTAGGTCTTGACGGAATCTTTTACTGCAAAGTGTTGGAAATTGTTCCTTTCAAAAAACTTACTTATAGTTGGAAAGGCGGTCCCGGCAACGGAGCAATAACGCTCGATACCGTTGTAATATGGACATTGGAGCCGAAAGACAACGGCACGGAGCTGCAACTTGTACACAGCGGATATAATGAAGAAAACATTTCTATATTCTCAAGTATGGACAACGGCTGGCTCAAAAACATTCAAAAAATTGATGAACTTTTAAATAGGAACAACAATGCCAACACCAATGCTTGATGCTTTCCAGGTAATTGCAGACCCAAGCCGCAGGCAAATGTTGCAACTGCTTACCAAAGACAGTTTGGCAATAAATGCTTTGGCTGAAAACTTTGATATGAGCCGACCTGCGGTTTCAAAGCATATTAAAATATTGTACACGGCAGGTTTCATTTCCATACAGGACATCGGCAGGGAGCGCTATTGCATTTTAAAACAGGATGGCTTTAAGGAACTGCAATGCTGGATAAATAACTTCGATAAATTCTGGGTCAGCAAACTGAAAAAGTTAGAAACCATTTTAAACAATAAAGCAAAATGAAAATGGAAAACAAAAAATTTTCACACAAGCATTACCGCCAACATTACGACACACGAAGCATTTACGGCTATTGTGGTGTGAAAGATTGGTGGACTTCAAATTTTGAAGGCAGCACTGAAAACTGAACGACACTTCCTGAAATTGAATGTTATGAAGAATGCAATTTGGGTTGGAGTTTTTTTAAAAGAGAAACTCTGTACAAATTGATAACGAAAAGCAAAGGACTTCCTCATTCGGAAAGAGCAAAAAGAATTTTTTCATCAGAATAAACGTTTAATTTTTAACCTCATTTAAATCAAAATTTTATGACAACAAAGACAACAAAAAAACTAGCACTCACAACTCAGGAAGTTGTGGAACGATTTGACAAGCTTGCCCAACAAGAAAAGTGGTTTGAAATCCAGGACGAGCTTTTTGCAGATAATGTAAGGAGCGTAGACCCTCCGAATTCTCCGTATTTTGGGTATGCGGAAGGCAAAGTTGCCGTTCGCAAAAAAGGCAGGGATTGGGTGGAGAAGATTGAGGGGGTTCATGGAACTTATACAACCCACCCGGTTATAGGCGGAAATCATTTTGCGGTAGGACGGGGCGTGGATATTACTGTGAAAGGTTTTGGAAGAATAAAAATTGACCAGGTAATGTTATATGAAGTGAAAGACAGCCAGATTGTGTTAGAGCAATTCTTCTATTAGGAAAGCTTTTTTAAGCAGAGAGTTGTTCAGCTTCAAGGGAGCAATCCCGAAAATTTGTCGGTCTCCGTCGATATGACGCTTGAGGGTACTACTCGGCTAACGAACAACCCGACACAGAAGCCCATGCAACTAACAGGGGGTTCCTATGTGGGCAGAAGGAAGCCGTGTTTCAACTTTTGTAATTCTATTGGGCTGCATATCCATCTCGACGTTATAAATTGAGCAACAGGATATGACATCAACGTTTTATCTTTAATCATCATCGGTTAGCCGGGGCGGACGTAATTCTATTACCCACACTTCGGCAAGCCCTGTTGGTTATCGGCAACCCTATCGGCTACACTGCAACATCGAAACTGACTGCAAAAAATCAAGGGTAAATTAACCAATGTTAGACAATGACACTTCACAGCTTTCCCGACTAATTGCAATCCTCATACAGTTACAGACCTTACCCCTTTTGTCTTTCTATTGGCAATTTCCTTTTTAGACAATAATTATTTTTTCATTTTTATTACAGGAACTACTTTGACTTCTATAGTATTTTCGATAAGCACCTTTAGGGAACCATAAGGAATAGGCCAATGCAATTTGATTAATCTTAAGGTTTCGAATGATATGATTTCCGTTTTTCAGAAATAACCATGCCTTTAAATATTACTTTATTGATAGCTAAAGTATTGGTGATCGCCTTAAATGGATTTTTGTCCAGTAAGACTAGCGTCGCATCTTTCCCCGGCTTTATGAAGTAACTGCATTTCAAGGTGAAGAGAATATCCGGGACAAGGCCCGGAAGCGTGGGTGCATCTGTTCCTGCCAGCAAAAGAACATTTTTCCTTCTAAAGCCATTTACGAACTTTAACTGATAGTCAAAACCGAGTGATAAGCGTTGTTTTGCAAGTTTATTGCTGAATTTTTTAGGAATAATACTCGAACCCCATTCAACGTATCGTGCAATAGGATTATTTACTTGGATGGGTAAGTTTGACATTTACTTTTTTATATCGAGCGCACTTTGAAATATCGAGTAAAAAGCCATAAAAAATATTTTTTTGTAA
>JANYIQ010000004.1 GCA_025362575.1 Bacteroidia bacterium | reverse complement strand
AAACCAAACAAATACCGGCTTACCTACAACATGATCATAAGGAACAAAGCCCCAGCAACGGGAATCGGCACTGTTATGGCGATTATCTCCCATTAACCAGTAGTAACCTTGTTTAAAGGTGTATTCTGTAATAGGTTTCCCATCGTACAAAACCTGCGCGCCCTTTTTCTCTATAGAATGTATCCCATCATCATAAGTGCTTAGAATTTTTTCGTACAGGCAAATATTAGTGGTATCGATCTTTAAAGTTTGTCCTGCCGCCGGTATTTGCAGAGGGCCAAAATTGTCGTTGTTCCATAAGTAATTTTTGTTGTGCGGAAAGATGCTGATCTCATCCATGATATCTACAACACCTTTTTTATCGATCTTACGTTCTACTGAAATTACGCCTTCCATTTTTTTAAGTTCTGCAACCACATTGCGTGGCATGGTAAGCAAATAAACACAGGTGTCTAACATGGTATTCACCAGTTCAGCTTCGTTGGGTGTAACGTAAATATCCAGTTTATCCAAAAGATTCTGATTGCTCAGAACAACCTGTCCGTTCTTGTTTTCCATTCTTTGTCCGAACAGGGCGCCTTTTGTTTTTACATAATATTTGTGTTGTGCAAACTCCGGTAATGCTTGCATTTTATCGTTTATGTAAATATCACCGTCTTTTATCTCGAGTTTATCTCCTGCAATGGCAACGCAGCGTTTCACATAGTGTTCACGTTTATCGGCAGGGCGGGCAATAATATCGCCAACCGGCATGTTGTTAGTGAAGTTAATGTTGTTAGGGTTGTGCATGTACTCCCAAGCCTGACCTCTATAATAATTATCCGACTTCACCGGTTTATTATTATTCTGATCCTGCACTTTCATCACATAAGCGGTGTAACGTAATGTAAAATAGTAACTGCTGTTCTGGTCGCCCAGAGCTACTGTATCGCCATCAGGGTAGTTAAATACAACAATGTCTCCGTTTTTTACATGACCAAATCCCGGTAAACGGAAATAAGGAAGCTTGATCCATTCTAAATATGATTTTTTAGTCGCAGAAAATGGAAGCGTGTGATGCGCAAAAGGAAAAGCAATTGGTGTTTGCGGGATCTTAGGACCGTATGCAAATTTATTCACGAATAAAAAATCTCCAACCATCAACGATTTTTCTAAAGATGAAGTTGGAATTGTAAACGCTTCTAAAAAGAAGGTACGAATAATGGAGGCTGCAATTACTGCAAAGATGATGGGATCCACCCAGTTTTTAATGAAGGAGCTTGGTTCGTTCTTGTATTTATCGAGACCAACAAATTTTGCTTTTTCATCGAAGCCTGTCGATACAAAGAAGAGATAAGGCATGAGTGAAGCATACCAAAGATCTTTGCTTTCGGGCTTATTGAAAGCGCGCGCTAAATTAAAACCATAAACACCATACATCATGATGTTAACGCCAGGTACGATCATGATTAAACACCACCACCATGGTTTATTCAGTAATTTAGATACGATGTAAAAATTATAGAATGGAATAAATGCTTTCCAGGGATCTTGTCCTGCCTTTGCAAAAAGTTTAGATAAACCAAAAAATGAAATTAAAACAAGAGCTATAAAAATGTAATTACCCATAATGATGTAAAATATGTTTTGCTAATAACTTTTAAATTGTCTTTTTATTTTGTGCTATTCGTTAGAGAATGTTAAATGTTGTATTAATGCTCTAAGTTCATTATTTAAGATGAATAATCATAGAAAGTTTTTTAGAATTTGGGCGTGTCCCTCGTCCCTCGGGTCGGGCTTTCGCCACTCGCTTTTTTTGCTCTGCTACGCGGCGCAAAAAAGAGCTCAAACAATGGCTCAATCCCTCACGCTACTTCCCGTAAACAAAAAACCCCGGCATTTCTGTCGGGGTTTCTTCTTAAATTTTTATTGTCATCCTTAGCGGAGTCGAAGGGTTATTTCTTTTTGCTGTAACGGGTGCGGAATTTATCAACGCGACCGGCTGTATCCACTAACATACTCTTACCTGTGTAAAACGGGTGAGAGGTCATAGAGATATCTAATTTTACTAAAGGGTATTCGTTACCATCTTCCCATTTCTCTGTGTCTTTTGTTTCAGCACAAGAGCGGGTTAAAAATGAATAACCGTTGCTCATATCTTTAAATACGCAAAGTCTGTAGTTTCCTGGGTGTGTTTCTTTTTTCATTTCTTCTAATTTTATTCTTTAAAAACGGAAGGCAAAGATAATATAACTTTTACTTATTTCAAAAAAATTAATCAATTTAATGAAAAACAGT
Organism: Bacteroidia bacterium; assembly: GCA_025362575.1. Classification (GTDB taxonomy): domain Bacteria; phylum Bacteroidota; class Bacteroidia; order B-17B0; family Aurantibacillaceae; genus JAHEYG01. The sequence continues at coordinate 6,482 of JANYIQ010000004.1, read as the reverse complement.
GTTTTAGGTACTTAATAACCCTTATTATTTATCCAAATAACCATTTTCTTTTAACCAGTCAAAAGCCTCTTTAATACCTATTTCTATTGGGGTTTGAGGCAAATTAAGCTCCTTAACAGCTTTGACTGATGAGAAATAATGGTTATCGCAGGATAAACGCGCTAAAGGATAGCTTAGTGTTGGTTTTGTGCCGGTTATTTTTGCGAAAAGCTCGCAGAAAAACCCATAGAGTTTTATGACAAATCCCGGAATCGACCTGCCTGAAAATTTAACACCAATGGTTTTTGAGATCTTCTCAAAAGCATCCTTATAACTTAAGTTTTCGTTACCAAAAATATAACACTCGCCTATACGGCCCATGGTTAAAGCGTTTACAATACCGGCTGCCACATCTTTCACGTAAATGTAGTTTTTGCCGCCCGGAGAATAGCCGGGCACCTTTTTCTGGTAAACCGCTACTATCATGGCACCGGAGCTTGGCATTGAGTCGTACGGACCAAACATAAACGTTGGACAAACCACAATGGCAGGCAAACCTTTTTTTACCTCTTCGAGAATTATCTGAGTGGCTTTGTATTTAGAATCCATGTAATCTACACCATAAATACCGGAAGCATATGGGCTTGTTTCGTCACCGGGTTTTTCTTTGGTTCCCCATGTAAAAGAACTCGCGGTTCCTACACAGATCAAACGTTTAACATTTGCGTTTTTAGCAGCCGCAATTATATTGATGGTACCGTCGATATTTACTTTATTAACAATTTCTGAACGCGATGGCCAGACGCTTGTGTTAGCGGCAATGTGAATGATGGCATCGCAACCCTGTGCTGCTTTTATTACTTCCGACTGATCTAACAGATCGCCCTCAAAACGTTCAAGAGCAAGGCCTTCAAGTGTTTTTTGCTGGCGACCTGGCTGAACAAATATGCGGATCTCGTGCTTTTTATCAAGCAGTGCGCGTACTGTGTTGCTTCCCAATAATCCATCTGCACCTGTGACTAAAATTTTCATCAAGATCTAAAAAATAAAATTATTCACAATGTTAAATAATTTAATTCAACCACCATTATTAATTTTTTTTTATCAGCCTCAAATTTTATATTTGTATGGTACATAAACAATGGAAAAACAAGGAAATATAGGTACTGCAAAAGATCTGTCGTTTGAAGAATTCAAGAAAATTGTTCTCAATGATTTTCGAATAGTTAATGAAAGCAGACAAGCCAGTTTATTAGGAAGAAAAGAAGTACTAACCGGAAAAGCCAAATTTGGCATTTTTGGCGATGGAAAAGAAGTGGCACAAATTGCCATGTCGAAAGTTTTTCAAAACGGTGATTTCCGTTCAGGATATTATAGGGATCAAACGTTTATGATGGCTATTCAGGCTCTTACTTTACAGCAATGGTTTGCAGGTTTATATGCACATACCGATATTGAGCACGAGCCAATGAGTTCGGGCCGACAAATGGGAGGGCACTTTGCTACAAAGAGCTTAAATGAAGATGGTTCGTTCAGGAACCTGATGCAGCAAAAGAATTCTTCATCAGATATTTCTCCAACAGGGGGACAAATGCCGCGTTTATTGGGATTAGCTTACGCTTCTCATTTTTACAGAGTGAACAAAGAATTACAACAGGGTGAATTTTTAAATTTTTCAAATAAAGGGAATGAAATTGCTTTTGGTACAATTGGCGATGCCAGTACTTCAGAAGGCGTGTTCTGGGAAACAATAAATGCAGCCGGTGTACTTCAGATACCAATGCTGGTATCGGTTTGGGATGACGGACATGGGATCTCAGTTCCTAAAAAATATCAAACTACCAAAGAAAGCATATCAGAGATCTTAAAAGGATTTCAAAGAGATAAGAACGGAAAAGGTTACGAGATCTTTAAAACCAGAGGATGGGATTATGCACACCTTTGCGAAACCTATGAGAAGGCTGCAAAAGTTTGCAGAGAAGAACACGTTCCGGTCATAGTTCATGTTGAAGAAGTAACACAACCACAAGGACACAGCACATCCGGTTCGCACGAGCGTTATAAATCAAAAGAACGTTTGCAATGGGAAATTGATTTCGATTGCGTTAAAAAAATGCGTGAGTGGATCCTGGAAAATGCTTTATCTGATGCTGCAACTTTAGATAAGATCGAAGAAGATTCTAAAAACGCGGTGCGTGACGGGAAAACAAACGCCTGGGCAGAATATTTAAAACCAATAAAGAACGAAGTTAACGAAGTATTAAGTTTGCTTGATGAAGTAATAGCTCAAAGTGATAAAGGTGCTTTTGTAGTTCCAGTAAAAAGTGAATTGGCAAGCATAAAAGAACCGATCCGCAAGGATCTGCAGATGGCTGTAAAAAAAGTGCTGCGATTAGTTAAAGCAGAGAACATTTCAGCGCGACAGAAATTAATTGCCTGGTTAGATCTTTCAAGAATTGAAAATCACAATCGCTACAGTTCATACTTACATTCACAATCCAATAAAAATGCATTGCAGATCGCACCAAAAAATGCGGAATATGCAGGTGAAAGCAAGATGGTGGATGGGCGTGAATTGCTGCGTGAAAATTTTGATGCGATCTTGAATAAATATCCACAGGTATTGATCTTTGGAGAAGACTCCGGAAAAATTGGCGGCGTGAATCAGGGATTAGAAGGTTTACAATTGAAATACGGAGAACATCGTGTGTTTGATACCGGTATTCGCGAAGCTACAATTATGGGACAAGCCATTGGCATGTCGATGCGCGGTTTGCGCCCAATTGCAGAGATTCAGTATTTGGATTATTTGTTATACGCATTGCAGGTGATGAGTGATGATCTTGCAACTGTGCAATGGCGTACTCGCGGTGTTCAAAAAGCACCGGTTATCATTCGTACTCGCGGGCATCGCTTAGAAGGCGTTTGGCACAGTGGTTCTCCAATGGGAATGATCGTGAATGCATGCAGAGGTATTTATGTGTGTACGCCACGTAACATGACCCAGGCTGCAGGATTTTACAATACGCTTTTGCAATCTGACGAACCTGCATTGGTAATTGAGCCTTTGAACGGTTATCGCTTAAAAGAACAATTGCCATCTAACATTGGCGAATACAAAGTGTCTTTGGGAATTCCTGAAACGATCGGCGAAGGAACTGATGTTACTTTGGTAACTTATGGTTCATCTGTTCGTATTGCGCAGGAAGCCATGAAATTTTTAAACGAACACAGCATTTCTGTTGAGTTGATAGATGTTCAAACATTATTGCCTTTTGATATTCATCATGCAATAGTTGAGTCGGTTAAAAAAACGAACCGTTTAGTGGTGTTGGATGAAGATGTACCGGGCGGCGGCAGCGCTTACATTTTACAAAAGATCATGGAAGAGCAGGGGGCTTATCAGTTTTTAGATTCGGCTCCGGTAACAATTGCTTCTAAAGAACACAGGCCTGCTTACGGCAGCGATGGTGATTATTTTTCGAAACCAAACGCCGATGATGTGTTTGATGTGATATATAATTTGATGCATGAAGTTAATCCTGTTACATATCCTAAAATTTATTAATTTCGACTCGTGATACATTCATGTTTAAAACTAAAAGAAACAACAAAACAACATGCTTTGTCATGTTTAAAATTTAAAAATAATTAATACAACATGAATTTTTTCAAACCTTTACTTTTCAGCTTTGTTTTATTGAATTTAAATTCCTTTTCTCAGGATGCCCCAAAAGAGCCAAAGGAGACTGTAAAAAAAGACGAATTTAAGATCACAGCAGTTGTCAATAAAGATTCTACCTCAGCTTCCGAATTAATGAAAAGAGCAATTAACTGGGTTAAGGAAGATTCTCCACGCTTTATAAAGACCAACGGAATTACTACGGGTTCAAAAGCTGAGTTCATTGCTGTATTTAAAATTAAGACCAAGGAATTAAATCCGGTTGCTGATTATTCAGGTACCATCACTATGCATGTAAGTATTGAATGTAAGGAAAACCGCTACCGTTATACAGTTGGTAAAATTAAACATGTTTCTGCCAATGGTAAAGTTACCGGAGGCGACATTAATCTTGTTGTTCCTGAGTGCGGAAGCATGACCTTACCTGCTAACGAATGGAAAAAAATAAAAGGCGAAGGTAAAAGAGGTTCAGAGGCGGTGGTTTCTGAATTACTTGAAGGCATGGACAAACGCAGCACATCGGGTGCAAATAAAGACGATTGGTAGTTCGACAGGCTCACTACTCGACATCCCGACCCGTCGGGACACTACTCGGCATCCCGACACGTCGGGACAAGAAATAACTCACTGTGCGAACATGTATGACAAACGATGAGAATGTTCTGTTCCACTTACTTTAACAATAAAGAAATCAGAAATAGAAGAGCTGAATTATTTTTTCTTCGAAGGTTGTCTCTTGAATTTTCCTTTAGATAGAGCATCAATGAATTTAGCCCAGGCAATTGGGTTCAAAAGATTATTCACAGGCGCTTGCCCGCCATTATTCACCTTACGGATATACTGATTCATGGCATAGCTGTAATTGGCCTGAGCATCCATTTGCATATTACGTTCGTCGTACGACTGAGTAGTGCGGTCTAAGTTCTTGGCAGCTCTTTCGTAATCGGTTTCCGAAAGATTAAGGTGTAAGAAAGCCTGTTTGAATTCTTCGCGGCTTGGCCATGGGTAAACGGTAACGGAAGGTAATTGAACCGTATCCTTAATAAGCTTTTGAATAATGAAATAATGTCTTAGTGATAAGGTATCTTCTAATTTATAATTCGCTTTTTTGTGACTCACTGATAAGAACTGAACATCATCACCGGGTTCAACCACTAAAGTAAAGAACCCATAAATATCACTTATGGCTTTTGCTCTTCCTTTCGCGAAAATAGAAACAAAGGGTACCCCAACAAGGCTATCTCCATCAACAATTACACCTGAAAGTTGAATTAAATTGTCGCCGGTCTTTTTTGCCGATGCAGTTACGGTTTGAGCACTAGTGTTCTTATAAAAACAACATAAACTCAGGGCTATGATCAGAAAGTGCTTCATTATAATTGATAAATGTACAAATACTTTTTTTATTATGCTTTTAAGGGGCCGGGATTAACATTTTTTACATGAATACAGATCTCTTACAAATTGTGAATAATTACCAAATTTAGTTTACCTTTAGTGTAATGAGAATGACCACTATCATATTCAGTTCTGTTCTTTTGCTGGGCGCTCAGGTGCTCTTGTCTCAAGGCCGTCCAACGCCAATAGCTCCCAAAAGCAAAGAAAAACCAGTTAAAGAAAGTTCTTCAAAAAGTACCACAAAACAGACTGATCATAACGAAACCAATTTACAGATCGGTGGCGGACTCATGGGAAGTGTGCTATACCTCAGCAGAAACATAAAAGAAAAAAATGATGCCAAAGGCTACGCTTTTCATTTTAACTACGGTGGATCTAAACTATGCCGGCTCAGTTTTCAGTATACCTATTATAAGCCTTTAGACATTGGACCAACCTGGTACAATATAAGAGGAACTTCACTGGAATCGAATCTGGAAGTACTTGCGCGCTTTCCAAATGGAAAATCTTATTTGTATCCATTTGCCGGTGTAAGTTATAATACCTTCACAGGATATTTCACCGGGTTCAATGATTTTTTAAATCTTAAAGAATTCTATACTCCGAATACTACTGTCAGAAGTTCGTGGGTTGGACTTAATCTTGGGTCGGGCTTTGAACATGCTTTTGGTCCGATCGTATTCTTTATGGATTACCGAATGAGAGTTGGTGTAGAGCGGGGCGGTGGTGTAAACATTATGGATGTTTGTTATGGAGCAGGACTAAGATTAAAAGTTTCGGTTATGCGCGTAGGTAAATTATTCAGGAAAGCCGGCGCAGGGGATCGTTATCATTGGTTTTAAAATTACATCAATAAAAAAGCCCCAAGTGTAAACCTCGGGGCTTTTTTGTCAGTTTATTGAAGAAGTCTATCTGAAACTTTCCCAAGGCATTGCACTAAATGCAGCTCCTAAGAAAGCAAATACAACGATCATGTATACAACCATTAGTGCCGATAAACACAGACCAATGATGGCACAAACTCTCCCTGCCTTTAAGTTGTTGTAAGAAGAAAGGGTATAAGCATTTGGATTGGCTTTGTACAAAGCAATGGCTTTACCGGAAAGTACTAAGGCAATTATTCCACAGGTTAACGCTACAACACCATAACACCAGCATAAAGCAATGGATATGATTCCAAGTACAAGAACGGCCGCTGAATTCGGCACCGGGATCTGGCCCATTGGGCTATTACCAAATTGCTGATTGAACTGTTGATTGATCTGTTGTTCGTTAGGTGTGTTTTCCATATTAAATATTTTAGGTTAAAATTAAACATATTTCCATTATATGCCATTAACGTAATTAACATTTTTTTAGATATGCTTATAACCCTTTATTGGCGGGCTTTTTGGCGATACTCTTCATTTGAATTCATTTGTAG
>JANYIQ010000306.1 GCA_025362575.1 Bacteroidia bacterium | reverse complement strand
CGTGCCGAGGCGCTCGCGGACTTCCCGAGCGTGAGCGCCCTCGAGAACCTGAAACGCGACCACGTGCGCTACGCGGTGATCCATCTGGCCCCGTACGAAGGCGACATGCGCCGCGATCTCGACGGGCGGCTCAGGGCGTTTGCGCCGTACCTCCGTCTGCTCGCAGGCGACTCCGATCTCCTGTTGTACGAGATCGTCGGCTTCCCATAGGTTCGGGTTTAGCCGACCTTCACCGGCTGCGCAGCGATGTCGACTTGAGCGAGGCCGGCGTGATGTCGAGCGTCTGCTGCAGGGTTGCGAAGAACGCGTCGGCGATGCGCTATTTACTTTTCGGGTTTCTTGCATCAATGTCTTCTGTTACAACCCATCGGTCTTTATGCTGGTCGTATGCGTCGTAACTGCCATCAGGACCATAATACTGCCATTGCCCCTCTAAAAAGCTCGAACCATCCTTAGGTGACAAATGGCTTACCACGATGCGGTTGTCTTTTTCATAATATTTGATCGACATGTTCACTTCAGAAGAGAATTCGAACATAATGCGCTTAGGACTCTTCTTGGGAATCTTAAAAACATCTTTACCGAAAATTGGTGTACCATCCGACTTAAAATATAACACATCAATGAATTTGCGTGCTGTTAACTTATCATTACCGTCCCAACCAATAAGGGTATAATAGCCATCGCAATCAATTACTGCATTGTAAAGCATACCAAACCACTTTGTATTATCTCCAATATAGGTTTCGGGCGATTTTACAGTTGCCGATCTGTCGCTTAAAGGAAATACTTCATAACTGGTGGTCTTGATCTTTTTGAATAAGCCTTTCTTTTCCACCTTCACACTATTTACCTGTATAAATCCAAAATAGGCATAAGTACCATCATTTCTGTACATATTCCAGATGATGATCCTGAATTTTTTATCCTTCGACATTAATCTGGAAACGCCTTTTATGCTGTCAAATGCCCATTGCATCGATTGAGGCTTAGCTAAAACCTCATCCCACAATTTCAAAAAAGCCTTATTGGCCTCAAAGCGTTCGCTCTCAATTTTTGAGTTAAATACTGCTTGTTCTATCTTACGCAATTCACCTTCTGCCTGTTTGAATGAGTAATGCGACGAATCGGCGCTTTGAGAAAATGCAGTGAAAGCCGCACAAAAAAATAAAAGGAAAAAAATGGTTTTAGGCATCTGCATTTATAACGTAAATATCGGTATTTGGTTACATATAGCAAATCGGGTCATTTTTTTACCACGGATCACGACGCGTCGTGACGGAGGACATGGAGTTTCACGGAGAAGATCATTTTGCAGATAATTTTATATTGAGGAAGTCGCGTGAGCGATGGAGCCTTTGTTTGAGCTCTTTTTACGAAGCGGAGCGGAGGAAAAAAGCGAGTGGCGAAAGCGCGACCCGAGGCACGAGGGGCACGCCCAAAAACCTTAGTTCTCTTTGTTGAAATTCCTTATATTTGAATCTATATTTTAAGTTCTACTATGAATAAAATTTTAATAGCCAACCGCGGAGAAATTGCTTTACGTGTAATGCGCAGCGCCAAAGAAATGGGAATAAAAACTGTTGCTGTTTTTTCGGAAGCCGACCGCAATGCACCCTTTGTACGTTATGCCGATGAAGCTGTTTGCATTGGTCCACCGCCAAGCAACCAATCGTATTTATTGGGCGATAAAATAATTGCCGTTTGTAAAGAATTAAAAGTTGACGGCATACATCCCGGTTACGGCTTTTTAAGTGAGAATGCCGGTTTTGCCCGTAAAGTGCGCGAAGCAGGAATTACATTTATTGGCCCAAGTCCTGAAGCAATGGACATGATGGGTGATAAACTCAGCGCAAAAGCCACAGCAAAAAAACATAAAGTACCTATGATTCCCGGATCAGATGGTGCAATTAGCGACATTAAAGAAGCCATTAAAGTTGCAAAAGAAACTGGTTTTCCTTTATTGATAAAAGCGAGTGCCGGTGGTGGCGGAAAAGGAATGCGCCTTGTAGAAAAAGAAAGTGAAGTGGAAGAGCAAATGAAAATGGCGGTTAGCGAAGCCATTTCTGCTTTTGGTAATGGTGCTGTTTTTATTGAGAAATATGCAAGTGGTCCGCGCCATATCGAAATTCAGTTGATAGCTGACAACCATGGCAATTGTGTTTATTTATTTGAACGCGAATGCAGTATTCAACGCCGCCATCAAAAGGTAATTGAAGAAGCCCCTTCGAGTGTTTTAACACCTGAATTGCGCAAGCAAATGGGCGAGTGTGCGGTTGCGGTTGCAAAAGCCTGCAATTACAGCGGAGCAGGCACTGTTGAATTTTTATTGGATGACAAACTGAACTTTTACTTTTTAGAAATGAATACACGTTTACAGGTAGAGCATCCTGTATCGGAATTCATTACAGGACTTGATCTTGTGAAAGAACAGATAAAAGTAGCACGCGGCGAAAAATTATCATTTACACAAGATGACATCAAAATAAACGGTCATGCCATTGAAGTGAGAGTATGTGCCGAAGACCCTGCTAATAATTTTTTACCGGACATTGGTAAATTGGAAGTGTATAAAACTCCAAGTGGCCCCGGCATTCGTGTTGATGATGGTTTTGAAGAAGGTATGGATATTCCTATTTACTACGACCCAATGATCGCCAAATTGGTGGTGCATGGTAAAGACAGAAATGATGCCATTGCAAAAATGCTTCGTGCTATAAGCGATTATAAGATAATTGGTGTGGAAACAACTTTAGATTTTTGTTCGTTTGTGTTAAAACACGATGCTTTTGTATCGGGCAAATTTGATACCGGCTTTATTGGCAAGTACTTTAAACCGGAGGTGCTGAGCAATGGCAGCCCTGAGAACGACGAGGCTTTGGCCATTATCTCATCGTATTTGTTTGCCACACAAAAGAAACAAAATAACACCTTGGAAAGTGCCGGTGTTAAAAAAAGTAAATGGCGTGAGAATCGCCTTAATTAAGCAGGGTTTTTAACGTAACTTTAGGGTTACCTTTAACGTATAATTAAATAAACAGGTATATGAAATGTTCATCATATATACCGCTCCTCAAAAAGAACTCAGATCGTAAAACGTCTGCTTCCTGGTTTCTTGTGCTTCTTCTTTGTTTTGTCATCCTGAGCTTGCCGAAGAACGCCTTTTCTCAAGCTATCGATACTGACATTGTGCCTCAAAATCAACCAACAACACCCTCTATTAAAGTTCGTGCTGAGCTATTTAACGGTGATACCATTCCGGTGGTTGACCTTTACCCGGTTTATATATATACCGAATACGTTTTTAAGAATGTAAAACAGCGCGAACAATGGACCCGCATTAAACGCGATATTAAAGTGGTTTACCCCTACGCTATTTTAGCAGCCGCCAAATTAAAAGAGTACGATGTTGTTTTAGAAAAAATGCCCGAGGATCTTAAAAAGGCTTATTTAAAAGTTTGCGAAAAAGACCTGAAGAACGAATTTGAAGATGAATTAAAAGATCTTTCTATTAACCAAGGTCGTTTATTAATGAAATTAATTGATCGCGAAACCGGTAAAACCACTTACGAAATCGTTAAACAAATGCGCGGTAGTTTTCAGGTAGTGATCTGGCAAGGTTTAGCCCGTTTGTTTGGTAACGATATGAAAGTAACCTACGATCCTATTGAAGATATCATGATCGAAAGGGCCATTAAGCAAGTTGAGTCGGGTAATTTAGTTCAGTTGTAATGTCAAGACTTTTTTAGGAAGTTCACGCAGATTTGCGCGGATTAAACCGCAGATTTGCGCAGAAAGTTTAAAGGTTGTTTACGATACGAACTATAGAATTTTTTAAAGAAACTGAATTGAAATTAATCAATAACCCCAACCTTTTATCCGTTAATCTTAAATAAGTAAGAAGTGTTTTGTAATGCACTTCAACTATTGCTTCTACAGACTTTATTTCAATTATTACCGAATTGTTTACTATGATATCTAGCCTGAATCCAACATCCATTTTTAAATCATCATATACCATTGGAATACCAATTTGGTTTTTCACATCAAAACCTTGCTTTTTTAATTCGTGAATTAATGCAGCTTCATAAACAGATTCAAGCAAACCCGGTCCTAAAGTTCGGTTAACTTTAAATGCCGCACCCCTTTAGCGAAAGAGATTTCATTTTCATTATTTTTTTGAACGTTCCACATCACAATCCCCCTTTTTTTTGATCAAAAATAATACTGGTTTTGAGGAAACCTTGCTATAAAATGTAGCATTTTTAAAAAATTTCGTCCGTCCTTCAATCTGCGTTCATCTGCGAATAAATCAGCGTGAATCTGCGTGAACTACCTTCTAGCTCTCAATCCAACTTCTTTTTCTTCACTTCCTTCTTCTCAGTAAGATCTGTTTTTGTGAACAGATCCCATCGCGTTTTCGGGCGTTTCTCTTCCTGCCAATTAAAACCCTTGAACCTTGCTTCCATTAAATTCACATCTTTAATTGGCGTTAAGGTACTTTCAGGCTTCCCTAAAAATGTTACCTTATCCATATCGCCGTGTTTAAGCCATACATTTATATCCGTGCACATGGATTTATTTAAGCCTACTATTTTTTCTCCGCCACCTGAAATGGAATCACGGGTTCGTTTTGCATAATAATAGATCTGGGAATTGCCTCGCACCGTGATCTTACTAAGTGTATCGGCTTTAAAATAACCTTGAATTACTTTACCCGTGATCTGATTGAATTTATCAAGTTCCAGCGAATCGGCCTGATTAATTAAAAAAGCATTGGTTTGCAAGGTAAATCCATAAATACCATGTTTACCTAACGTAACATTAACGTGCTTTGCAGTGGCCTGACTTTTTTTGGTCCACACAATTGGCCCGTAAAACATGTGCATTAACGAATCCTGAGTATTGTATTCCAAGGAATCACAAAGTCCCTGCAGATCGCTTTTAAAGAACTTTACATGATGAAAAGCCTTTATCATGTTATTCACAGAATCGATATCGGTATGAAACAAAGTATCGGCACTTAAGAACAAAGAATCTTTATCGAAGATGCGGCAGTAAATTGCTTTTTTGGTGGCGAGTGCCTTCGAACCCTTTTCGGTGTACTCAATGTAATCTCCAAAAATAATGCTCTTATTGGTCGTATCGATCAGACGAACATTTTTAAAGGCTTTACCGAAACCTAGTTTACGATCGTAATACAAACTATCGCCGGTTAGTTTTTGTTCTTTGGTAACCAGCATGGCGTTCTTACTGAATTGCGATTTTTCGTTCTGTGTATCGTACAAACCATTTTCGCAATAAATATAATCGTCTTTGCTCAGGATAATGGTTGGTCCTAAAAAAAACGCCGTCTTTGTAATCGTGTTATAGCGCAGGGTATCACCACGCATTGTGTATTTAGGATTTTTAAGTTCAACGTCTTGCTTAAACGTTACTTCTTTGCTTGCCGAATAATAATGTCCGTTTTTACTAACCAATGTGTTTTCTTTATTAACGATTGTTCCTCCGCTATAATAATTGGCAATACCTTCTTTTACATCGTAGGTCATGAGGTTGGTGGTAAGGGTCATGTCTTTTTCAATGCAGCGCACATTGTTTTCGAGGGTTGCTAATTTGGTAGCGCCTTCGTAAAATAATTTATCTCCATACACAAAGATACTATCGCCTTTAATGATGGAGATGTGGCCAAAGGCTTCGAGGTTATTGCTATCGTAAAAATAAGCGCTATCGCAGTTGATCACAGCACCATCATGCTCACAAATCACATTTCCAATTAATCGTTTGGCCTTAATTTCTTCATCGTAACGTAACAAACCGGCATGTTTAATTTCAATGGATTTAGGTTTGTCCTTGATCTCTTCTTTAAGTTTATCGGTCTTTGGTTTATCAATTTTAGATTTGTCCGTTTTCTTTTGAGAAAAAGAAATTACTGAAACAAACATCAGTAACACGAATATGTAAAAATGCTTTCTCAATTAATTTCGCGTTTAGTGGGCTGCCATACATTACTCTCAACACCTTTAACGTAGGTAACAAAACCTTTTAACAGCGCGGCATTCATTAAATAGAAGTGGCTGATGAAACGAAGTGGTTTAAAATTAATATCCAATAGCCAATCTATAAAAGGCGTTAAAAAACCCAGCAATTGCAGTGTGAATAAAAGCGTGAATTCGAAATAATGGAATTGCAGAATAAAAGAAATGCAAAAACAGGTGATCAGTAAAAATGGGGTCATCCATCTGAATACCTTGTGCGACCAGAACGCAAATGCAGTTCCTTTCCAGATGGGGAACAACAATTTTTTGTAGCGGAATAAATTCTGATAGTTACCAATGGAGATACGAACTTTGCGTTTGAATTCTTCCTTAGCCTGTGATGAAACGTCTTCCAGACAAACCGCTTCGTTATCAAAAACAATTTCCTTACCCTGTTCTATTACATTAAGCGTGATGTAAAAATCATCCATATAAAACTTAGGAGGCACCGGGGCGAAGTTTTCGCGACGAATGGCATAACAAGCTCCTTCGGCTCCCATCACCATGTTCCAACGAATGCTTTCAGCGTATTTTACTTTGTTTTCGATAGCGATGTACGATTTTTCCTGAGAAGCTATTCCTTTATCACTTTCTGAAAATTTTATGATGTTAGCACAAACCTGTGCCGTTCTTTTATTTTTAAAATGACGTACCAAATTAAAAATGGTATCATTTTTAAAAAGCACATTGGCATCGGTTAAAATAAAAATTTCAGCTGTGGCATTTGCAGCAAGCTGATTTATAATACCTGATTTTCCTGTACGGCCTGCAAAATTAACAAGATTGATCTGCGGGAATTTTTTTTGCCAGTCTTTAATGATGGAATCGGTTGCATCGGTAGATGCATCTGAACCTATGTAAAAGATGATCTTATTCAAAGGGTAATTGGTCTCAAAAACCGACCCTATTTTTTCGCCAATAACTTTCTCCTCATTGTAAGCGGCCATTAAAATGGCAACAGCTGGCAGATCTTCTGTTAAACTGAATTCCTCTGTTTTGGTTTTGATTTTAGAAGTAAATAATAACAATCCCAAAGGATATAGCAAATAACTGTGCACAATGGCATAGGCCGAGCAAATGAATATGAACAGCAATACACTATGCATTTAAAATGGTATTGTAAAAGTTAACCAGCTTGGAAACCACTTTTTGATTATCAAATTCCTTTTCGGCAAAAGCGAAGGCTTCGTTTTCCAGTTTTTCGCGGACAGCAGAATTATTCAGCAATTCAATTACGTTCTTCGAAAAATCGGCAGCAGCATCTGCAATGCGAATGTTCTTTCCATGTTCAATAGCAATTCCTTCGGCACCAATACTGGTGCTTACAATAGCTTTTGAATAGGCCATTCCTTCAATTATTTTAATACGTAATCCGCTGCCCGATAGTAAAGGCACCAACATGATCTGATGCTCATTGTAAAACAATTTACTGTCGGCCACTTTTTCAATAACCAAAACGTTCGGCAAATTCAGTTTCAGCATGCTCTCGGGCATGTTACGGCCGGCGATCACAAATTTTGAATCGGGCACCGCTTTTAAAACCTCCGGCCAGCAATTTTGCAGGAACCAGTTCACGGCCTCCTGATTTGGCATCCAATCCATGGAAGCGAAATAAAAAATGGTCTTAGGTTTTACAACTTCACTTGCTTTTATTTTATACGCCTCTATATCTAAACCTGTGATGCAGGTAAAAATAGGTTTATTGCATTTTAAACTTTCAAAAACGGCTTTATCAACATCGGTAATGGTAACAATAACATCCACTTCTTTTAAAACCTCGAGCTCAAATTGCTTGAGGCGACTGGTTTGCGTGCCCAGATATATTTTCTTTAAAAAAGAAGTTTCGTTCTTTAAGTGTCTTTCCCAAATTAAATATTCTACATTGTGAGCTCTTAATGCAATTTTTGCTTTCGAGTATTTTTTGATCAGCGCAATGTAAGGTGCCATGAACAAACCATCGATCTGAATAATATCAAAAGTGTTGTTCTTCAATTTTTCTGTAAGCGCAATTTCAAATTCCTTAAAACAAAAACGACTGACAAAATAAGAATCCTTCGAAAATAAATTAAAAACAGCGCCAAGCATCTTTACATCTGCGTCGTGATACACCGAACGATAGTGCGATTTTATTCTATACTCTTCAGGTATTTCGTTATCGGGCTTAAAATGCTTTTTGGTATTTACGGTGAGCACATGCAGATCAACTCCATTGGCAATAAAACCCATGCCCATGTTGTAAATGGCAATGGAACTTCCGTCGTTTGGCGGATAAGGTGCTTTATTACTTATTTGAAGTACTCGCATCATTTATTTTTCTTACCGAATAATTTTTTAAATGGTGCTAAATACGCATCCATATCAAACAGTGCCGAATCTTTCGCTGCTTTGTAGGTCAAGAAAAAACCAATTGGTAAAAAAATAAATAAAGGCATCCACATACCTAACCATGCTTCCATTACGCCTTCAACAGCAAGGGTTTTAAAGGTCTCAGTGAAAATAAAAAAGGCCAGAAAAAACATCACAGCCATCACCACCGGCATTCCCATTCCGCCTTTTCTGATGATCGCGCCAAGGGGTGCTCCAACAAAAAATAAAACCAGACAGGCAAAGCTTACATTTATTTTTTCGTGAAATCCAATTTGGTATTGCGCCTGACTTAATTTTTCCATTTTTGTACTGTCAATTACCGAATCAATGAATGCGCTTGAGCTGCGGGCAATGTTCAAAGAATTATCTACACTTTTATTGAAGGCGGCCACATCCAGTTTACCATAAAATTCGCGGGTATTCACGTAATCTTTATGTGGCTTTCCTACATAAGTAATTGTTCTGTAAAAAAAGTAACTTCGGCTTTGATCCATCAAACCTTTGTATTTACGATCGAGTTTCACAGTGAAGGTATCGATCTCACGATCGATCTG
>JANYIQ010000299.1 GCA_025362575.1 Bacteroidia bacterium | reverse complement strand
TTTTAGAATTGGTTATTTAGTGAACTAGTGATTTAAATTTTGCGATACGAATTTATGAATTATTTTCGGGAAAATTAAGGGATTACTAGTGATTTTTTGATTAAAAGATAAAGGGAGAAAAGCATTCGCCTTTCTCCCTTTATCTAGTTTAATACTAGCAACTAATTTTTAATACACATGCTGACCACCATTGATGCTATAATTAGCACCGGTAATAAAGCTAGTTTCCTCACTTGCTAAAAAAGACACTAAATGAGCTACTTCATGTGTACCGCCCAAACGACCAATTGGTATTTGAGCCACGATCTGATTCAATACTTTTTCAGGAACAGCCATAACCATATCTGTACCGATATAACCGGGAGAAATGGTGTTAACAGTAACGCCGTATTTTGCAACCTCTATGGATAATGATTTTGTAAAGCCATGCATTCCGGCTTTTGCAGCACTGTAATTGGTTTGTCCGAACTGCCCGCGCTGACCGTTTACCGAAGATATATTTATGATTCGTCCGAAATTACGATCGATCATGCCTTGAATGACATGTTTTGTGCAATTAAAAACGCTGTTCAAATTGGTATTGATAACGGCATACCAATCGTCTTTTTTCATGTTGATCAAACGTCCGTCGCGCGTGATACCGGCATTGTTTACCAATGTATCTATGGTTCCAACTTCTGCTTCAATTTTCTTGATCATTTCGCCGGCGCTGTCAAAATCGCTCACGTCTCCATAGAACAATTTAATGTCGAAACCTTCGCTTTTCATTTGTTCTATCCATTTATCGGCTTTTTCTTTTGTATGATAATTACCAACTACTTTAAAACCTTCTTTGTAAAGTTTTTTACACATGGCTGTTCCCAGGCCTCCTGTGGCCCCGGTAACAAGTACTGTACGTTTGGTTGAGTTACTCATAGTTATAAGTTTTGAGTTGAGAGTTTAGTGTTGAGAGTTTAGAGTTGCTGAATCGTAATGTAGATTCTCTCAACCCTCAACTCCTGGCTCTAAACTATTTAATAGCGTTAACATTCATTACCGTTGCTTCGCCGCTGGTGCAAACGATCCCGGTGGTTTTATCTTTTATCAATGTTTCAATAATAGCTCTGTTCTTATCTTTCAGAACTTCCTTAACGGTGAACATGGCTTCGTAGGCTGTATCCACATACATAGGCTTCAAAAAAGAAAGAGATTGCTTCAAATAGATGGTTCCTTCACCCGGAAAAAGAGTTCCAAAAACTTTGCTAAATAGCGATGCACTAAGCATACCGTGCATGATAGGGCGTTTGAACATGGTTTTAGCGGCATATTCGGCATTGGTATGAACCGGATTTTTATCGCCTGTAACTTCAGCAAAACGATTTACCTCGTCTTGAGAGAATTGAAAATCATGTGTGTAAACCTGAGCAACTTCTATCATAGATCTAAATTTAGTAATTCAAAAGTAAAGTAAAATTATAAAAACATGAAATATTAGTTTTTATAGATGAACTATATCAATTTAGCGATTATTTAACAATTTTTTCATACAAAAAACTTGACATGTATAGGTAAAATAGACGATATTTGCAGAATATTTGAAAATAAGGGTATAACTTCCTGAATATCAAGTAGAAGAAACATAAGTACTTATAAAACAATAATTTAACCCGTAGGATGCATTCCTACAAGAATATAAAAATAAAACCTGCCCGACGGAATGCATCCAACGGGTTTAAAAAAAACGAATAAATGAAAACAAACAACCCTATCCTTGATAATTTGATTGAGGCACAAACAACTGTAGTTAATAACTGGATGGACACTACTAAAAAAGTTCAGGCTGCTATTACTGCCGGTAACATCAATCAAGAAGGACAAACTATCTACCGTGATTGGTATGAGAAACAAATGAATTTTTTAGGTGGTATGCAATCTAACACTACAAATATTTTTGGTAACGACACAAAACCTGAAGATTTTTTCAAAAATTGGTATAACCAGCAATTGGCTCAGGTTAAACAAATGACTGATTTCAATCAGAGCATTTTTAACAGCTACTCACATTTTGGTAAACCGGCTTCTGATTATATGAACGGTTTTAATACCGCTAACAGTGCTTGGACTAACATTTATAACAACTGGACAAACACTTTGAATAATTCATATGATGTTTATACAAAGAACTTCAGCTCTCCTTTTAATAAGGATATGTTCAAGAATTTGTTTGAAAGCAACACCATGTATGTAAAAGCACAAGATGTTTTTCAACCAATGTTGAACGCTATCAAGAATAACGATTTCAGCCCTGAAACTTGGAAAAACATTTATAATGTTGAGAAATACAAAAGCTTAACTGAGCAAATGTTCGCAGGCTTAAACAATACTTCTACAATTAAAGAAGTATATGATAACGCTACAAAACAAGTTCAAAATTTCTTTGGTAACCAAAACAACTTAAGTAAAGAATATTTTGAACAATTAAAGAACATGAATACTCAGTTCCCTCAATTATTCAGCGGTAACTTCGAAAGCATTAAGGAACTTTACTCTAAAGTAGATAACGTTTTCGGGAAAACTTTCGAGCCTTTATTGAAATTAGTTAGTCCGGGTAAAGAGAAAGAAAGCGTTGAAGCAGCTATCGCTTTAATGGATAAAACAGCTGAATACGTTATTAAACAGAACGAATTACAGGTGATCTTACAGGCAAATACTCAAAAAAGTTTAGAAGCAATTGCAAAACAATATTCTGAAAAATATAAGAATGCAAAAGCTGGCGAAATGCCAAATCCACAAGACGTTTATAACGACTGGGTTAAAACTAACGAAGCATTTTTAGCTGAGTTATTTGCAACTGAAGAATTCTCTAAAATTAAAGCTGAAGCTATTGGCTTAAGTATGGATGTGAAGAAAGAATTTGAAAAACAATTTGAGCACATGTTCGAAAATTACCCCGTAGTTTTCCGTTCAGAAGTTGAAGAGTTATATAAAACCATTCATGATCTAAAGAAGACCGTTAAAGATCTGCAAACTAAAGTTGCAATAAACGGTACTCCTGAATTGCACGAAGAAGAAAAAGCTTCTAAAGGAAAGAAAAAATAATCGCGAGTTTAAACCCTCGTTTGCAGCATTCATAGCTGAATAAGGCTGTTCCTTTGTGTTTGGGGGCAGCCTTTCTTTTTTTTGAGACCGGCTTTCTGCATACCTCAAGGCAAAGCAGAAAGCCATGACTGAACTAATCCCGAGCTTAACTCGGGGTCTCTCCAACCAATAGAAGTACTAATCCCGAAAACAATTGGGATTTATCCAATTGAAACAATTTCGATGTTATATATTTCGTAAGTCCGAAGGACTTAAATATGAATAGAAGAACGTATAAATGTATAATGCAAGCCTGAAAGGCTTGAATATAATATTCAACCACTTCGTGGTTGTAACAATTTCCGGTAATTATTCTATTCATATTAAATCCTTTCAGGATTTATAAGCAGCATTTCTCCAAACCTTTTCTATCTTTGAAAAAGTGAAAGCACAGCTAAATAAATTCTTCATTGTATTTCTGTTCTCTATCTTTTGTGTTTTTTTTATTTTCCGACCGCTCAATTCACAATGGTATAGAATTATTACTGCCGATGGTTTAGGATATTATTCGTATTTGCCTGCAAAATTCATTTATAACGACAGTAATTTAGACTTTAAATGGTTCAATGAGGTGTATCCGAAATACTATGCCTACAATGCATTTGCAACACCCGCCGAAAATTTTACGGCTAAGTACAAAGATAAATTCATAAATAAATATTTTCCGGCGCTTTCTTTCTTATTGCTGCCTTTCTTTTTAATTGCGCATTTGCTGGCTAAGTTATTTGGCTTGCCGGCCGATGGATTTTCTGCCATTTACCAAGTAAGCATGGGTCTTGCAGCCGTGTTTTACGCTTCTATAGGATTATGGTTCTTAAGAAGATTATTATTTAAATTATTCAAAGATGAATTAATTGCGCTTGTTGTTCCAATCGCCATATTTTTCGGGACCAATGTTTTTTCGTACACCATTTTCATTGGGTCGTTCTCACACATTTATTCGTTCAGCTTCATTATTATTTCTTTGTATTACTGTTATTGTTTTTTTAATGGGAAAGAGGAGAGGTTTAAAAACTTTTTGTTATTTGCCCTTTGCTCTGCAATTGTAGTGCTGTTAAGGCCTTTCAACGTTTTGTTTTTGTTGGCGGTTCCTGCATTTATTCCGAAACAATACTCATTTAAATTCCCTCTTAAACCATTTACTTTGCAACACGGCATGATCGTGCTCACGCTTATTGCATTGATCATTTATCAGTTCGGCATTTTGTACACGCAAACCGGTTCGTTTTTTCCGTACACATATAGCGGCGAACGTTTTTATTTTAATAAAGCCCCGCATATTTTCGAAGTATTATTCTGTTATCAAAGTGGTATGTTTGTTTATGTTCCGTTAGTTTTTATTTCGCTGCTCGGTGTGTTTTTTATTGGACGTAAAAAACAATTTTTGCTCCTCGTTTTACTTTTAATTATAGTAATTGTTTTATATAGTTACTGGTGGTACTGGGCCATATTAACCCGTACTATAGTTGATTTTACTGGAGTTCTGGCCATTTTGCTCGCTTTGTTCTTATTCGGAATAAAGCAAAACAAAAACCTTTTCCGAACGATGTTGATCCTGATATTTATTTCGGTGACTTATTTTCAATTAAAAGCATATCAGTTGCGCAATTTAATTCTTGATCCAAATTATACTTACAAAGAATATTTCTGGGAACATTTTTTTACAATACATCCCATCAATGCTTTTCCTGTTCCTCCAAAAACAATTATCGAAGAGAAAACGTATGCCGATAACGATGAAGCAACTTATGCAGAAAAGCAATTCGATGGTAAAAAAACAATGCTGTTAAATGCGCAAAGCCCTTTTAGCAAGGCATACAAATATAAATTGCACGATTTCTTTAAGAAAGAAGGTTACAAAAAAATTAAAAGCTCATTTCACATCTATTTTGAAGGCGATATTTCTTCCTTACAACTCGTGTATCAGTTTTATAATGGCACCAATGCAAAAATTGCCTATTTACCATTTTACATGAACAAAGATAAAATACGTTTTAACCAATGGGAATACAAAGAATTTGGTTGTGATCTGCCCGGCGAAGTAAGCGCAAACGACAGCATCAGCATCTTTTTCTGGAACAACGAGAACAAAGAAAAGGTCTTTATCAGTAATGTAAAACATCAGTTTTTGCTTACAAACGACAGCTACGAAATGAAGATGCTTCAATAGGTTTTGAGCGTGGCCCTCTCCTGAAGCAGAGCTCCTTCGTCGCACGCTTCAGGACTTGGGTCGCGCTTGTAGTTTATCCTGAGCTAAGCCGAAGGGCTGCAAGTCCTCGCCCTTCGTGCCTCAGGGCCGTGGGCTTTACCTGCCTACCGGCAGGCAGGCGCTGTTCCCGATAGTTATCGGGACCCTCACGCAACCTTTCGCAACACTAATTTTTCTAGTGAAAAGCTCTGTTTTTTTAAAAGCAATTCCAAAATTCACTATATTTAAGCATCAATTCACGACCTATGGAAACCAACATGCTAAAGGAAATGGCCGACATGAGCCAGAAGATGATGAAGAGTTACGAAACCCTTCAGGAAATTAAAGAAGTTGAAATTGCATCTTCTCCAAAAACCGAAGTTTATAAAGAAGATAAATTACGTTTATATCATTACGACCGCGAAAAAGAAGCGACCTGTAAAACACCAATTCTAATTGTTTACGCTTTAGTAAATACTTATAAAATGCTGGATCTGCAGCCAGACCGCAGCTACATTAAAAATTTAATGAATGCCGGACTAGACGTATATCTCATCGATTGGGGCAATCCTACAAAAGCAGATCGTTATTTAGATATTGATGATTATGTGAATGGTTACATTAATAATTGTGTTGATTTTATTCGTAAAAAACACCGTATTGATAAAGTAAATATTTTAAGTATTTGTCAGGGTGGAACCTTGAGTGTTATTTATGCTTCATTATATCCTAACAAAGTAAAGAATTTAGTAACGCATGTTACGCCGATAGATTTTAGTACCAACGATGGTTTATTGTTCCGCTGGAGCAAGAACATGGATTTTGATAAACTCGTGGAAGGCTTTAATGGCTTGATTCCCGGTGAATTTTTAAATTCAGGTTTTGATCTTATGAAGCCCATGATGAAAGTTCAGAAACAGCAAAACATGGTGAACAGTTTGAATGATAAAGATAAACTTCTGAATTTTTTACGCATGGAAAAATGGATCGCAGAAAGTCCGAACCAGGCAGGAGAATGTTTTCGTGAATTCATGAAAGAACTTTATCAGCAAAATAAATTAATTAAAGGCGAACTCGAAGTAGGAGGGAAGCGCGTGAATTTAAAAAACCTAACTTGTCCTTTAATGAATATTTATGCCACCGAAGATCATTTGGTGCCACCTGCGGCAACTATACCGCTTAACGATTATGTTGGCAGCAAAGATAAAGAACTATACAGCTTTAAAGGCGGACACATCGGTGTTTTTGTAGGAAGCAAATCTCAGAAAGAGCTCGCACCGGCGGTAACGGAGTGGCTGAAGAAGAGGGATAAGTAGTTTGGTGCATCGAAATCGTAAGGTTAACCCAACCTTTTAGTATTTGTATTCGTTTAAGTATTAAAAGCAAAACATGCAAAAAGCATTATTATACTTAAGTTGTTTCATTTTTCTTCTATCTTGTCAAAAGAAGAAAAATGATGTTTCGCAACCACCTCAACAAAAAACAACCTTTCAAAAGAGTGTTTATTACTCGGATAGTTTAAAGTATTACAAATTTAAAACAGGTACACAATGGGTGTACCAAAAAGCCACTACAACTTACACTGATCTTGTGACTGTTGCCAATACTTTTGTAGCGAATTGTAACTATCAACCTTGCGTTATTCATGGTATTCAGCCCGATACATGCGTAACGTATTACGGTCACGCTATGGAATTTCATTCCAATTATTATAATGTTTCAACTAATATTACTTTATTCGGTAACTATATAACTTCAATGAACCAGTATTGCCAGAATTATCCTTTTTACTCTTGTAAATATGACGACCAATGGGATACAACCTATCCAAAATTATATCAGGTAGCAACTAATCTAACCTTAACTATCGGTTCAAACACATTTAACAAAGTAATTAAAATGAAATGTTCTAATGTTGCAGCAAGTACGGTAATGCATGCCGGGTATAATTTAAGTGTCAATCTGTATTGGTGCCCCAACATAGGAATCGTTAAAAAAGAAGTAGAGATCAATCCGGGCATTTATGAAACCTGGAACCTAATTAGTTACGCTATTGTTCAATAAGCCCAGCTTCCCAATAATTTAGTTAAATTCTATTCAAAAAACCCGTTTTTCTAATTGCTAAAATAGCTTATATTTATCCCTTAGCCATTTTAGACCTTAACAAATGAAACGAGCTTATATTTTTCCTGGACAAGGCTCCCAATTTTCAGGAATGGGAAAAGAACTTTACGAGAGTTCAGCCTTAGCCAAAGACCTTTTCGAAAAAGCAAATACCATTTTAGGTTTTCGCTTAACCGATATTATGTTTAACGGCAGCGATGAAGAATTGCGCCAGACCAAAGTAACTCAGCCCGCTATATTTTTGCATTCGGTGGTTTTAGCTTCCACATTGGGTGATTTCAAGCCCGATATGGTGGCAGGACATTCTTTAGGAGAATTTTCAGCCTTGGTTGCCAACAAGACCTTAACCTTTGAAGATGCATTGACCTTGGTATACAAACGTGCCATGGCCATGCAAAAAGCCTGCGAGATCAATCCTTCTACAATGGCCGCCATATTAAATTTAGACGATAAAATTGTTGAAGATATTTGCAAAGAAATTAGCGATGCCGGAAATGTGGTGGTTGCCGCAAATTATAACTGTCCGGGGCAATTAGTTATTTCAGGAAGTAAAGAAGGCATTAACATTGCCTGCGAAAAAATGAAAGCTGCAGGCGCTAAACGTGCTTTGGTATTGCCTGTTGGCGGAGCATTTCATTCGCCTTTGATGGAGCCTGCAAGAATTGAACTGGAAGCTGCTATCAGTGCCACCAAATTCTCACAGCCTATTTGTCCGGTTTACCAAAACGTTACTGCAAGCGCAGTTTCAAACCCTGCCGACATTCAGAAAAATTTAGTGGCTCAGTTAACTGCTCCTGTAAAATGGACACAAACCGTCATTAAAATGATCGAAGATGGCGCAACATCGTTCACAGAGATTGGTCCTGGTAAAGTATTACAAGGCTTAGTAAAAAAAGTGAGTTCAACAGTTGAAACCATTAGTGCTTAAAAATAATTCAGCCCGTTGGATAAAATATCCTAAGGGCTTAACACAAAAAAATTATGGTAATGACAAAAGATGTATTGTTTTCGCTGACCAAAGGAGCTTTTGCACCGCAGGAAGAAATGCTGGAAGTAGCTCGCAAAAAAGGAAAACTATATATTGGGATACCTAAAGAAATTGCTTTTCAGGAAAACCGTGTGCCTTTGGTACCGGATGCTGTAGCCTTACTGGTGAATAACGGTCACCGCATTGTAATTGAAGCAGGCGCCGGAAAAGCCGCTAACTTTGAAGATAACGATTACAGTGAAGCAGGAGCAGAAGTGGTAATGACCGCCGAAGAAGTTTATAAAGCAGACACCATTATAAAAATTGCGCCTCCTACCCTAGAGGAAATAGAACTGATGCAGCACAAACAGACATTGTTCTCGTCGTTACAATTAACAGTTCAACCCGAAGATTTTTTAAAAAAATTAATTGCCAAGAAATTAAATTGTGTTGCTTTTGATCTTATTGCTGATGATGCAGGCATACTGCCGGTGATACGTGCCATGGGCGAGATAGCAGGTGGTGCAAGTATATTAATTGCAGCAGAGTTATTAAGCAACGTAAACAACGGAGTAGGTTCTATTTTAGGAGGTATAAGCGGAATTTCGCCAACGGAAGTGGTGATCATTGGTGCAGGAACAGTTGGAGAATTTGCAGCGCGTGCGGCTTTAGGATTAGGAGCGACCGTAAAAGTATTTGATAATTCAACATCGCGTTTACGCCGTTTGCAGAATCAATTGGGTACTCGTGTTTTCACTTCGGTAATTGTGCCAAAAGTATTAGAGAAACATTTAAAGTCGGCAGACGTGGCCATTGGTGCCATGCGCGCTACTAAAGGCCGTACACCTTGCATTGTAACCGATGCCATGGTTGCTGAAATGAAAACCGGTTCGGTAATTATTGATGTAAGTATTGATCAGGGTGGTGTATTTGAAACTTCGAAAGTAACGAACCATACCAAACCAATTTTCAGAAAGCATGGCGTGATCCATTATTGCGTACCCAACATCCCTTCGCGCGTTGCAAGAACAGCTTCTTATGCCTTCAGTAATATTTTCTCTCAGATCATTATTAATATGGGAGAAGAAGGAGGATTTGAAAGTTTGGTGCGCAAAGATGCCGGTTTAAGAAATGGCGTTTATGTTTACAGCGGAATTTTAACCAATCAGTATTTGGGCGAAGCATTTAATTTACCGTTCAAGGATATTAATCTATTAATGGCAGCGATTTAAATTCATACAAATGAGAACACTTATTTTTTTAGCAAGCGGCATATTATTTTTAAGCACCACCTCGTGCGGAAAATATTATGAGTGCTCCTGTACAACAACTTCAGTTATTGTTGCAGGCGGCACCACCACCAGTTCATTTAACGGCACCAGTTCAACCTACGGCCGCCGCATGAAAAAAGATCAGGCTCAGGCAGCTTGCGATCACGAACGCGAAGCCATTGAAAGTAATGTGAATAAAGGCGCAACTGATAACGGAAATTATCCTTTATCATCGGGTTCATCCATTACAACAGCTTGTGAATTGAAATAATTTTAAAGACATTGATATGAAAAAAATATTTTTTTTAATTGTAGTTGCTTCTGTTCTTTCTTCTTGCAAAAAAACATACGTATGCGATTGCGTAACAACTTTCTCTTATCCTGGTTCAGCAAATTATCCTAGTACCACTTACGAATCAACCAGTGGTATAGCTTACACCAAGCAAATGACAAAACGTAAGGCTACCGCTGCCTGTGAGCACGAAGGCAAGAACATTAATTCAACTTACACCAATATTAAAACCAATAATGGCCAAACTTCTTTGGTAGGAACTTCCATTACTACCGAGTGTAAATTGCATTGATACAGATGGTCAGGCTGGTCGGCTACTGAGCTTGCCGAAGTATTATCCCGACCGAAATAAATTCTAATACATTTTCTTTATAAATGATAACTCAAAACATCGAAAACTTAAAGTATCCTATTGGTCGTTTCAATAAAGGACAAAAATATACGTTGAACGACATCAATCTTAATTGCGAAACTTTTGCCGCTTTTCCTCAAAAATTAAATGAACTTGTAAATAACTGGGACGATAAAATTTTAGCCGTAAATTATCGTGATGGTGGATGGAACGGAAGGCAGGTAATTCATCACCTGGCCGACAGTCATGCCAATTGCATGATCCGTTTTAAAACGGCTTTGGTAGATGAGAATGCAAAAGTAAAACCTTACGCCGAAGAGAAATGGGCTGAACTGCACGATGCTGCTAAGGGCGACATCAGACCATCGTTATTAATTATTGAAGGCGTTCACGCACGATTAAGCGATCTGTTCTCATCTTTAAAAGAAAACGATTGGCAAAAAACAATTTTTCATCCCGAAAGTAAATATATTTATTCGGTAGCTGAGTTACAGGCTTTATATACCTGGCACGGAAAACATCATTTCGCACACTTAAAATTAGTTGAGCAAAATTTCGCCAACTTTAAACCTTAAACTTTCAACTTTAAAACTTTAAACTGTAGATCATGACCTTCGCTCAACGATTAAAATTTTATGGTATTGGTTTTGGAATTGGAATTCTCATGGTGTTCGTTATTTTCGGAAACCGATCTTGTGTTTCGGTTAACGAACAAAAAATGCAGGAGCTGGTTTTTCAGCATTTCGAATTAAGTGAAAAAGCAGAGTGTAAATTAAAATGCCTTCATTACAATGCATTCCTATTAAAGATTGAATTACGCAATTTTGAAGTGAATTACGATATCACTAATGTGCATGCAAAACCATGCGGACAATACTTTGTTCAGCCTAAAGAAGGTTTTAAATATAAATTTAATATGGTGATCCAGGATTGCGATACCATTTCAAAAATCCTCGATATTAATATCACCGATCCTAAGGTGGTTTGCACAGATTGCAATTAATTCACCACTGAGAAATCAGAAACTTAATGTGCCTCAGTCACGACGCGTCATGACTCTTCGTCTCCGTGGTAAATTTTTAACCAATCCCCCTGATTTTGTCAAATGTGGTTCAACAAGCTCAACAACTGTTTTCCTGCCATAATCTCCTGATTTTCAGCTTCAAAATCAATATTAATTTGTTGATTACTAATAGTTTAGCATATGCTTTATTTTTTTATCTTTGTGCGCTAACAAAACACAAAAAATGACCTATTTAGATTTTGAAAAACCCGTCGAGGAGCTTGCAAAAGAACTCGAAAAATTAAACGAAGTTGCCTCAAAAAGCAAAGTCGACCTATCGAAATCACTGGCAGAACTTGAGAGTAAGATCAAAGAAAAAACAGAAGAGCTTTATAAAAACCTTACTCCCTGGCAGCGTGTTCAGGTGAGTCGCCACCCTGAGCGCCCATATACATTAGCCTATATCGATCATGTAAGTAATAAAACCTTTATGGAACTTCATGGCGACCGCACCGTTGGTGATGATAAGGCGATGGTTGGCGGGCTTGGTGAAATTGACGGACAACCCGTAATGTTCATTGGTCAGCAAAAAGGCATCAATACAAAAATGCGTCAGATCCGTCGCTTTGGTATGGCTAACCCTGAAGGTTATCGTAAAGCTTTGCGCTTAATGAAAATGGCCGAGAAATTCAATGTTCCAATTGTTACATTTATTGATACGCCGGGCGCTTATCCCGGTTTAGAAGCAGAAGAGCGCGGACAAGGTGAAGCCATTGCAAGAAATTTATTAGAGATGGCTCAGTTAAAAGTGCCCGTAATTTGCATCATCATTGGCGAAGGCGCCAGCGGCGGTGCTTTAGGCATTGGCATTGGCGATAAAGTATTGATGTTAGAGAATACCTGGTATTCGGTTATTTCTCCTGAGTCGTGTTCATCTATTTTATGGCGTAGCTGGAATTTCAAGGAAACCGCAGCTGAGGCTCTTAAATTAACTTCATACGATATGAATAAAAATGGTTTGATCGATGGTATTATTCCTGAACCTTTAGGAGGCGCACATCGCAACCATCTCGAAATTTTCGAAACCGTTAAACAGGAAATCTTAAAACATCTGGCAACACTTAAAAAAATGGATCCTATCGAGCGCGTGAATCAGCGTATCAATAAATTTTCGGCCATGGGCGTGGTGCACGAGTGGGAAGGATAATTTCTTATATTAGCAAACAATTTAAAATTAAACATTCAACATTTATAATTAATTAATATGGCAGACACAGGAGATATTGGAGTAGGTTCGATCATCAGATTCAACGGAGAGTTAATGCAAATTACAGATTACACGCACAGAACTCCGGGGAACTTACGTGCCTTTTATCAGGCAAAAATGAAAAACTTAAAGAACGGAAAGCAAATGGAGAACCGTTTCAGAAGTGGGGAGTTAGTTGATGTTGTTCGTGTAGATTATAAAATGATGCAATATATTTATCCCGAAGGACCTTTTGCGGTGGTAATGGATACAGCAAATTATGAGCAAACACATATTCCAATGGAATTATTCGGGCAAGCCGGAAAATTTTTGAAAGAAGGTATGGAAGTAAAAATAAGTTTTGAAGGTGATGATGTTATTTTAGCAGAAGCACCAACTTTTGTTGAAGCTGAAATTACTTACGCAGAACCCGGTGTAAAAGGCGATACTGCCACTAACACTTTAAAGCCTGCTACTATTGATACCGGCGGACAAATTATGGTGCCTTTATTTTTTAACGTGGGCGACTGGGTTAAAATTGATACACGCACCGGTGATTACGTTGAGCGAATTAAGAAGTAATTAATACTTCATATCTGTAAAGCCCTTGCGATGCATCCTGAGGGCTTTTTTTATGCTTAAACTGATAAGAATCATACCGTGAACTGACTACGCTTCTTTTGAAATGGGGTTTTCAAATGTAGATTTGATAAATTAAAATCTAATACTATGAAAAAAATCTACCTTTCTTTATCAATCTTATTAATGGGAAGCCAGATATCAATGGCTCAGTTAACATTAACCAAAGCTATTAACGAGCCTGTTGTGGGAGACGTTAACGTTACAAAGCAATTTGATTCTACAACAGTGATCCCAAAAAATGGTGGTGCCGGCCAATCTTGGAATTTTACAAGTCTAACTCCAAAAACGTATTCAGAAACAATTACCTATACTACTGTAGCTTCTTCTCCAAGCGCTGCAGCCTTTCCTTCAGCTACAATTGCATCAAAGCGAAATTCAAATAGCTGGGAGTTATGGAAATCTTCAGTTAACCAGCTGGAGTATGTTGGACAAGCCGATGCAACCGCAACCGACATTGCTGTTTTTTCAAACACAGCGATATGGACGGTTTGGCCTTTAACATTGGGTGGACTTGGATCGGATCCATTTGTTGCAACTGAAACAAATGGAACAGTAACAACTAACTGGAGTGGAACATTATATTATTCGGCAAGCGGAGCAGGTACGGTAACTTTACCCGGTGGTAATGTGCACACCAATTGCTTACAGGTTACACGAGCCATTATTATGTCACTTACAACCGGTACAACGGTGACAAATGTAACCATGATGAACTATGAATATTGGAGCAGTTCAAGTAAGTTCCCGATCTTAACAGCAGAATACCAAACGGCAACTACAGGTACAAACACTTCTAAAAGCATAAACATAATGGTGAACACAACTTCATTGGCAGCGGGTGTTAACGAGTTGGGCTTATCAGCTTCTAATGTTATCGTTTTTCCAAATCCTGCAAAAGATGCAGTAAATGTAATATTGCCTAATAACCTTATTGCAGATAAGATGGTATTAGTTGACATTAACGGTAGAGTTTTGGTAAGCACCGAAAATTCAAACTCAGTTAACGTTGCGAATATTGCAAAAGGAGTTTATTTTGTTCGCTTAAGCAGTAAAGAATTCGTTTTACAAAAACAAGTTGTATTGGTTGATTAATTCCTGAACGGATCTAAATTAAAAGTCCTGCGTTTGGCAGGACTTTTTTATTTGGAGAAGTTCATTTTTTTATACCTTTAATTAAACTTTTAATCCATATCAAATGAAAAAAATCTACTTAGCCTTATCTATTTTACTTGTTGGCAGTCAAATTACATTGGCGCAATTAAGTTTAACCAAAGCCTTTAATGAACCTATTATTGGCGACGTTAATAACAAACAAAAATACGATACTACAACAGCGATCCCTAAAAACACAGGTGCAAATCAAATGTGGAATTTTACTTCGCTGGCACTTAATTCGTATTCGGAAGCAAGTACTTACATGGCGCCTGCATCAACGCCAAGTGCATCCAGTTTTCCGGGTGCTACAATTTCTGAGCAACAAGGTACCGGTGGAAGCTACACACATTACAAATCAACAACCACTAATTTCGAATATCAGGGCATTCAGTTTCCCGGTGTTGTAATTAATTTTACCAATACAGGTATTGCAGCAACCTGGCCTGTAAACATGGGTTATAGTGTTACCGACCCTTTTGGAGGATCGAACACCACAGGAACGGTTACCTCTTCAATAAACGGTTCAATTAATGTACAGGGTTCCGGTACAGGCACAGTAGTTATGCCTGGCGGTTTAACACTTACCAATTGTTTACAGGTTAAAAACACAATTACGTTTACCCTTACACAAAATTCAAGTACACAAACGCAGATACAAACAGAATATTCGTATTACCACAGCTCCAGTAAATTTCCGGTTCTGTCGGCGCAGTATCAGGTTTCTACAACAGGTACTGTAACTAGCACACAGCTTGATATTTTTGTGAATAAGGCTATTGTTGCCGGAATTAAAGAACAACAAGTGTCGGCTTCTAATAGTGTTGTTTTTCCAAACCCTGCAAAAGATCTTGTAAATGTTGTTTTACCAAATAATGAAGTAGCTGCGCAATTGCAAATTGTTGATGTTACCGGAAAAGTAATGACACAAACTACAAATGCTAATTCAATAAATGTATCAAGTCTTGCAAAAGGAGTTTATTTTGTAAGAATAACAAGCAAAGGAGCCATCTTACAAAAACAAATTGTATTGGTTGATTAATTCCTGAACGGATCTAAATTAAAAGTCCTGCCAAAAGCTGGACTTTTTTATTTTCCAACTCTTGGTTGGGAGATGCTTTACACGAAGCACTGGTCGGGAGCACAGCTCGCCGACCAACGGGAAAGAACATTTTGCAAATTAAAAATTGTCCAGGCAATTATTCTTCGTCCTAAAAAACCGGGTGACGCACACACAGGTGTCCACAAACTTGAACCTAACGG
>JANYIQ010000295.1 GCA_025362575.1 Bacteroidia bacterium | reverse complement strand
ACGAGAAGTAATTTTCGCATAATTAAAGGTAATCCAAATTAATTAAATAGTCAACTAAAACTACCTAAACAAAAAAGGGAGCCTCTCGACTCCCTTTTAAATTTCAAATTTTAAAAATCTGTTGGTGGTGTTGGCCTTGTGATGTCTTCGGGTGAAGAGATCTCTTTTTCAGAATCTTCATTCTTATCAAAAGGTCGCTTTCCAAAAATTTCTTCTAAGTCTTCTTTAAAGATCACTTCTTTCTCTAAAAGTTTTTCTGCCAATTGAATTAACTTAGGTTTATTAAGGGTAAGAATTTGCTTCGTGCGCGCATAAGCATTATCGATCATTTTCTTAACCTCTTCGTCAATTGTTTTCGAGGTAGCCTCGCTATAGGGTTTACCGAAAGAATATTCTGATTGTCCGCTGCTATCGTAAAAACTTACGTTACCAATCTTATCGTTCAATCCGTAATACACAATACAGGCATAGGCTTGTTTTGTAATTTTTTCAAGGTCGCTTAATGCACCGGTACTAATTTTACCAAACATAACTTCTTCGGCAACTCTTCCGCCTAAAGCAGCGCACATCTCATCAATGATCTGCTCAGTGGTTGTAATTTGTCTTTCTTCGGGCAAGTACCAGGCAGCACCTAATGAACGGCCGCGAGGCACAATGGTAACTTTTATCAATGGTGCCGCGTGCTCTAACATCCAGCTAACTGTTGCATGGCCTGCTTCGTGGAAAGCAATAACACGTTTTTCACCGGGAGTAATGATCTTATTTTTCTTTTCTAAACCTGCAATAATTCTATCTACTGCATCTAAAAAATCCTGTTTGGTAACTTGTTTTTTATTGGCACGTGCAGCTATCAAAGCCGACTCGTTACAAATGTTTGCAATGTCTGCCCCACTAAAGCCGGGAGTTTGTCTTGCTAAAAAGTCAACATCAACAGAAGAATCAATTTTAATGGCTTTTAAATGCACTTTAAAAATTTCTTTACGCTCATTAATATCAGGCATGTCAACATAGATCTGTCTGTCGAACCTTCCGGCACGCATCAAAGCTCTGTCTAAAATATCGGCGCGGTTTGTAGCTGCTAAAATAATTACACCGCTATTGGTTCCAAAACCATCCATTTCGGTTAATAATTGATTCAATGTATTCTCACGCTCATCGTTTGAGCCTGCAGAGGCACTCTTACCACGTGCACGGCCAATGGCATCGATCTCATCAATAAAAATGATACAAGGTGCTTTTTCTTTCGCATTACGAAATAGATCACGCACACGGCTTGCTCCTACTCCAACGAACATCTCCACAAAATCAGATCCTGATAAAGAGAAGAACGGAACTTTTGCTTCACCGGCAACGGCTTTTGCTAATAAAGTTTTACCGGTACCCGGAGGGCCCACTAACAATGCGCCTTTCGGGATCTTAGCACCCAAGTCGGTATATTTTTTTGGATTCTTCAAAAAATCAACGATCTCCATGATCTCGATCTTCGCTCCGTCCAATCCTGCAACATCATTAAATGTTACGTTAACATTAGTGTCTTTATCAAACAACACGGCTTTCGATTTTCCGATATTGAAAATTTGTCCGGGACCGCCGCCAGAGCCACCGCTCATTCTGCGCATCATAAAGATCCAAAGTACCACCATGATCAAAATTGGTGCTATCCAAGTTAATTCGTTGGTCCAGCTGGTTTCTTCTGAGTAACGCGGATAAATTTGTTTATTTTTTGGAATGCCTGCTTCGTCTTGTACTTTTTCAACCCTTCTTAAAAAATCTTCTTTCGAAATGGTTAGAACAAAATGCGGGCCTTTGTATTTTTTATCAGGAAATAAAGCAACACCGGTATTCTCATCTTTGTAACGGTTACAAATTGAAAGGCTATCGGCGTTGATGCTGATCTTAGCGTATTTGTCGTTCACAATGTTGATCTCAGTAACATCACCTTTAGCAAGCATGTCTTGCTCAAATTTCGATTGTTTAACTTCAATAACGCGTGATGAATAATTAGTTCCGAAAAAAGTAACAAAAAGCAATCCAACGATCACTAAACCATAGATCCAGTAAAAATTATTACCGCTGTTCTTGCCTGAACCAATGCCGCCACCACTTGTTTGCTTTGAAAATTTTTCTTTCATTTTCTCAAACTGTTTCTTGCGCTCATCTTCAGGACCGGGCGTATTTGCCTTGTTGTTTGTATTTCCTGCCTTATCGGCAGGCAGGTTAGTATTATCAAGTTCTTCGCTCATTGTTCTGTCTTTTGAATAAAGTCTTCTTTAATTTCTGCTTAGTTAATTTCTTTTATCTCAGCATCGGCCCATAAGCCTTCAATGTTGTAGTAGTGTCTAACTTCTGTTTGGAAAACGTGTGCTACAATGTTTATGTAATCAATAATGATCCATTCGGCATTGCCGTATCCTTCGGAGTGGTAAGATTGTTCGCCGGTTTGTTTGTGAACTATATCTTCAACCGAGCCTGCAATAGCTTCAACCTGGGTTCTGCTATCTGCTTCACACACCACAAAATAATCACTTACACGATTTTCTATGGAGGTAAGATCGATCACCACAATGTTTCTTGCTTTCTTCTCTTCCATACCTTCAACAATTGCATCTAACAATGATGAAGTTTGTTCGCTGCTGCTATCTTTTTTTGGACGTTTGCTTTTGGCAGGTGACTTTTTCTTTTCAGTATTAGCAATTAAATTCGCCTGACGAGTTTCAAGTTCCTTATCAGAAATTGGTTTTTTAGTTGCCGTTTTTTTCGCGGTCTTTTTAACCACCGCTTTTTTCCCTCTTGGAGAAACCGCTTTAGCGATTTTTTTTGCAACTTTTTTGGTCACCTCTTTTTTAGCAGATGCCTTCTTCTCTCCTGTTTTCTTTGCAGGTACTTTTTTTGCAGTTGCTTTTACCACTGTCTTTGCTGCTGCTTTCTTGCCTGCCGCTGAGGTAGGTTTTATAATTTTCTTTGCCATAGGGCCTATTAATTTCTTGTAATTTTATTATTTTGTTTAAATAGTTCTTAAGTTTACCCCGTAGGATTAAAAATCCAACGGGGTGAACCCCATTCGGTTTATTATTCCTGAGGGAACAACAAAATTAACCTTTTTGGCTTAATGGCAACACTATTTATAGGGCAAAATAAGATATTTCTTCCTGAGGTAGACAGCACCAATTCTTATGCCAGTATCCTGTTAAAGAACGTTAATGCCATTGAGGGTACAGCAGTTTTCACTCATCATCAAACAGAGGGTAAAGGACAAAGAGGTAATAGCTGGAATGCAGAGCCAGCAAAGAATATAACGCTTTCTGTGATTTTAAAACCTTCTTTTTTAAGTGTAAATAAATCGTTTTATTTAAGCAAAATCACTGCCTTATCGCTGTATGACGTATTGGCTGAAGTATTGGTGCATGGTCAATTTGACATTAAAATTAAATGGCCAAATGACATAGTTGTAGATCAGAAAAAAATTGCCGGAGTCTTGATCGAGAATGCATTCAAGGAAAGTTCCATTGCAAGCAGTATCATTGGAATTGGATTAAATGTAAATCAACACGAGTTCGGTGGACTGAACAATTTTGCCACTTCCGTTTTCAAACTTACACAAAGCAACTTTGATCTTGAAGAAGTAATGGAGCTTGTTTTTTTGCATCTCGAAAAGTGGTATTTACAATTAAGAAGTGGTCGTTTCAATGAAATTGATAAAGCCTATTTGAATGTTCTTTTTAAATTAAATGATACTTGCCTTTTCGAGGATAAGTCAAAACAATTCACTGCTAAATTAATTGGTGTAAGCGAAGCCGGATTGCTTTTACTGGAACTGGAAACTAAAGAAGTAAAGGCTTTTGATATTAAGGAAGTGAAAATGTTTTTATAGGAGAGTTCGCGCAGATGTACGCTGATGTATTCGCAGATTTTACGCAGATGTCTAAAAAAGGTTAACCACGGAGACACATAGGGCACTATGGTTCACGGAGTGTTTTATAGGAGAGTTCGCGCAGATGTACGCTGATGTTTAAAAAAGGTTAACCACGGATCACGACGCGTCGTGACAGAGGGCACTGAAGTTCACGGAGTGTTTTCAAATATAGATACTATTTTAATAAAGGCATTTTCTCCATATTCAAGGTGTGAAAACTCATCAAAATAACTTCTCTGTGCAACTCTGTGTTCTCTGTCACGACGCGTCGTGATCAGTGGTAAAAAACTCATCAAAACAACTTCTCTTTGTAACTCTGTGTTGAAAAATTCCGAGGAACTAACCATTCAACAACTGCTGTATTGCTTTAATTTTAAAATGCATGTCCAATGAAAAATCGGTTTCAAGTGCGTTTGAACGAATGTGGTTATAAATGGATAAAGCTTTTGTAAATGCATTCTTAGCTTCGTCTTCTTTGAACAATTGCGTGTAAGCAATGCCTTTTTCATAAAGCAGATCGCCCAGCATTTTCAGTTGCCCTTCATTCAATTGTTTTACCTCTGTTAATTCATGGATAAACACTTGGTCTTTCAATTTTTCAACCGCTCCAATTTCTGTTCCGGTAAATTTGAGAGCATTTTCATTGATCTGCTTTTCCAACTCCGACCAATTACTATTGTTTTTATGCCCCATTAACAATGCCAGAAATTTCCCGAATTCTTCGAACTGGCGCATTATATAATCTTTTCTAAGCATTGCTCAGTTTTTTATACACTTCCAGAACCTCCGGTATCAAAGGTGTTTGCTCATCATTTATAATAACAAGATCGCTCTTGACAATTTTTTCTTCGTCCGGTAATTGACTATTAATGCGCTTGGTAATTTGTTCTTCGCTTGAATTATCGCGTTTTTTCAAACGTTCTATTTTCAATTTTAAAGGTGAGGTCACCAAAACTATTTTATCCATTTTATCGGCAAGGTCGGCTTCAAAAAGCAAGGCCGATTCTTTAATGATCAGTTTATTGGGATGCTTGCTCAAAAAATCTTTAAAATCATTGGCTACAGCCGGATGAATGACGGCGTTTATTTT
Organism: Bacteroidia bacterium; assembly: GCA_025362575.1. Lineage (GTDB taxonomy): Bacteria > Bacteroidota > Bacteroidia > B-17B0 > Aurantibacillaceae > JAHEYG01. The sequence continues at coordinate 4,113 of JANYIQ010000295.1, read as the reverse complement.
TTCAAGAAAAGAACGGTCGTTAAAAATTTTAAGACTTATGAAATCCTTGTTTATTTTTCCTTCGTAGTAATACGCTTCCTTTCCTAAGATCTCGATTACTTTTTGTTTCACTTCCGGTAAATAGTACATTTCCTTGGCACGCTCATCTGAATTATAAACTGCACAGCCAAGTACCTCAAAGATCTGTGCTACTGTTGATTTTCCGCTGCCTATGCCGCCTGTTAAACCTACGATCATTACTTCTTAAAGATTAAAAATTCGGCCTCTGTGGGTGTTATCGACAAAATATGCGCTTGAGTTGCAACGATGGTCAACTCCACGGGTAATTTATTATAGCCTTCTTTTCTTCTGCTAAAATTAACAATGGCTTTAAAGCTTTTTTCATTGATGTCTCCAAAATCATTCAATGCTGAAGAATATTTTACTTTAACCTTCCCGGGAAATAACTTGATGTTAGTGCCTTCAGGAGCATTGATCATCTCAAGTGGCAACTCAATTTGTTTTTCAATTAATTTATCGGCTTGTATACTTATACTCACTTCACTCAAATTCAAATACACCGATTCATTTGGTTTCACCAATGTCAATTTCCCGTTATAATTTTTGGTGATCTGATTTAAATACAAAGGGGCTGTTGAAATACTGTCGATGTTCTGAATGCTTGCACTATCGCCCGTGATCGTGATATAAGCCGGGTTTATCAAAGGTTTAGAAATAATGAATCCTTTATCTGCAATAACAAATAGTAAAGGTTTTACCGCTACGTTCTTGCTAATGCCTTTTTTGTTGGTAAAAAATAACGTATCAGGACTTATCTTCTTAACTTCCACATCAAATTTTATGCTGGAACTAAGATTAACATTACCCGAACTGATCGAATAAGCATGAAACTTACTGTCGCCTTTCAAAGAATTAAAATCAATGGTAAGATCGTTGTAAGGTTTATTGATAAGAACAAAAAGCAATTTTAAGCCGCTTGCTTTTACATCAAAACGTAAATTCTCGGGCAAATTGCCCAGTAAAGTTTTGTTGTTTGGTAAATTAATGAATTTTACCGGAACCGTTAACGAATAGCGATAATGGCTGTTAAGCGAGTGTGTAAGCCACAAAAACGCAGAAATAATAAGGCAAATAAAGAAGGCCGATAATTTACCGCGCATTAATTTTTGTTTAATGCCATATGCCTCTTTATTTGCCAAATTCTGTTTTAACTAGGTTGGTTTAAACCTGCAGTTGCATCTTGCGATACTGCATTTTTAGAAATTTTCATTTTAGTACCGTCTTCCACTTCCATGATAATGGTAGCATCGTCACGCATTTCAACGATCTTACCGTAAATACCACCAATGGTCAAGATCTTATCTCCTTTTTTTAAAGCTTCAATGTATTTTTTTTGATCTTTTGCTTTTTTCATTTGCGGGCGGATCATGAAAAAATAGAAAACCACAATAATTAATACCAAAGGTAAAATTTGCATTATCGGATTTTGTCCTGGTTGAGCGGGGCCCATTAAAATAAACTGTTGTAACATAATTGTTGTTTGCTAATTGTTGGATGATTATTTGTTAATTGTTGTTTGTTATGTTCTCGCTTTTGATTCTTTCTTCCTGTATTTTTTTGCTCGTGTCTTTGATCCTTCTCAATTTTTGTAATTTCAAAACCAGAGGATTGATAGTTTTTGCTGAGCTTTCGCCATCATTTGTTTTTTTGTTATTTTTTTTGTCTTGCATTTTTTGTCTCTTTGATCTCTTGTGCGTCTTTTATCTTGTGTCTTGCGTCCCTTTAATCCCTTTTGTCTCTTTGTCATCCTGTCCCGACGCGTCGGGATGCCGAAGGGCCCTTTAGCCTCTATCTGTCTTCTTTTACTGTTTCTGTGGGAACAATGATATCGGTTTTTATCCGTATTTCCTGAGTACTTGGCTCACAATTAGTAACAATTGTAATGGTTTTTTCCTGTAAACCGCTTTTGCCTTCGCTGCTAAAAACAACGTTTATCTTACCTTCTTTACCTGGCAATACAGGTTCTTTAGGCCATTCAGGCACTGTGCAACCGCAACTTCCTGCAGCCGAAGAGATGATCAGGTTGCTTTGCCCGGTGTTAGTGAATTTAAAGGCGTACGATACCTTTTCACCCTGGGTAATGCGCCCAAAATCGTGAATTTCTTCTTCAAACTTAATGCTCGGTAAGCCGCTTTTATCAGAACCGTCGGCACTTGTACTGTTTGTTACGTCATTTGTTGAGATCTCAGCACTATTGGTCTTACCGCCTCCACAAGCCGATAAAAACAACATCAAAACCCCTCCAAAAACCAAATTTTTGTACATAAAATTAATTTACCGCAAAGATAACATTTAATTAATTCCACGGTTTGGCCCGAACTTGACTTCTCCATAATTTTAACTATATTTGTCCGAATTTTAAATCTAAAATTCAACTCATATGGCTTCGTCTTTTTTAACGCAAAAGTTTGTCCCTGAAGGGCTAACTTACGATGATGTATTATTAGTTCCTGACTATTCGGAAGTTCTTCCGCGTGAGGTAAATACATCAAGTTACTTTAGCAGGGAAATTAAGCTGAATACGCCCATCGTTTCGGCTGCCATGGATACTGTTACCGAATACCAGCTGGCCATTGCCATTGCTCAAGAAGGCGGTATCGGTGTTTTGCATAAGAACATGAGCATTGAAGACCAAGCCTCCCATGTAAGAAAAGTAAAGCGTAGCGAAAGCGGCATGATCGCTGATCCGCTTACCTTAATTGAAACAGCTACTATTGGAGATGCCATCGACTTAATGTCGGAAAGCAAGATAGGTGGTATTCCTATTATTGATAAAAACCATAAACTTGTTGGCATCATTACCAACCGCGATCTTCGTTTTGAGAAGAACTTAAAGCGTGCCGTAACACAAGTTATGACACCTGCTTCCAAAATTGTAACCGGACCACAAGGAATTTCCTTAAAAAAAGCAGAAGAAATTTTACAACATCATAAAATTGAAAAATTACCGATCGTTGATAAGAACAATAAATTGGTTGGATTAATTACCTATAAAGACATTATTAAAATTAAAGTGCGTCCTAATGCCGCGAAAGACGAATTAGGCCGTTTACGCTGTGCTGCCGCAGTTGGCGTAACTCACGATACCATTGAGCGCGTTGATGCACTCGTAAAAGCAAGTGTAGATGCTATCATTATTGATACTGCTCACGGTCATTCAAAAGGTGTTATTGAAAAACTGAAAGAAGTAAAACGCAAATACAAAGACTTGCAAGTTATTATTGGAAACATTGCCACAGGAAATGCGGCTCTTGACCTGTACAAAGCAGGCGCAGATGCTGTTAAGGTGGGTATTGGACCGGGTTCTATTTGCACAACCCGTATCATTGCAGGTGTTGGTGTTCCTCAGTTATCAGCTATTTTAGATGTGGCTAATGCTTTAAAAGGAAAGAACATTCCTTTGATCGCAGATGGCGGGATCCGCTTTACAGGTGACGTGGTAAAAGCCATTGCCGCAGGTGCAGGAACCGTTATGATGGGTGGAATGTTTGCAGGTGTTGAAGAAAGTCCGGGAGAAACCATCATTTTTGAAGGTCGCCAATTTAAAGCTTACCGCGGAATGGGCTCTTTGGAGGCCATGGAAAAAGGTTCAAAAGACCGTTATTTTCAGGATGCAGAAGATGATATTAAGAAACTGGTTCCTGAAGGTATCAGCGGACGCGTGCCATATAAAGGTCATTTATCGGAAGTGATCTACCAGATATTAGGTGGATTAAGAGCCGGTATGGGATATTGCGGAGCAAAAGACATCAAAGCATTGCAGCAAGCAAAATTCATCAGAATAACAGCGGCAGGTTTTAAGGAAAGTCACCCGCACGATGTTGTTATTACACGCGAAGCACCGAATTATACAAGGTAGTGTTGAATTGTGAATTATAAATTTTAAATGAACCATTTCAACTACATTCAAAATTCAACATTTAACATTCAAAATTTAAAATGATACTACCAATTGTTGTATATGGCGACCCGGTTTTAAGAAAAATGGGCGTTGATATTGATAAAAATTATGAAGGCCTCGATCAGTTCATTAAAGACATGTTTGAGACCATG
>JANYIQ010000288.1 GCA_025362575.1 Bacteroidia bacterium | reverse complement strand
TCGTAGTAATCGTTGGAGTTATTGGTCTTGAATTAGGAAGTGTTTACGCGCGCCTTGGTGCAAAAGTAAGTGTGGTAGAATTCATGGATCGCCTGATCCCCGGAATGGATGCTGCGCTTGGAAAAGAGTTACAACGCGTGTTAAAGAAAACCTTAGGTTTTGAATTTTACATGAAACATAAAGTTACAGGTGTTTCTTCAAAGGGTAAGGAGGCGACCGTTACCGCAGATAGTGATAAAGGCGCAACTATTGAATTAAAAGGAGATTATGTTCTTGTTGCCGTTGGCCGCAAACCGTATACCGATAATTTAGGTCTGGATAAAGCCGGAGTTAAGATGGATAACAGAGGCAGAGTGGAAGTAGACCATCATTTGAAAACGAACGTTGATAATATCTATGCGATCGGTGATGTGGTGAAGGGTGCCATGCTGGCTCATAAAGCAGAAGAAGAAGGCGTTTATGTTGCTGAATTAATGGCAGGACAAAAACCGCACATCAATTATAATTTGGTTCCGGGTGTTGTTTATACCTGGCCCGAAGTAGCAGCGGTTGGAGAAACTGAAGAACAATTAAAAGAACGCGGCGTTAAATATAAAGTAGGATCTTTTCCATTTAAGGCAAGTGGCCGTGCCCGCGCCAGCATGGATACGGATGGCTTTGTGAAAGTGATCAGCGATGAGGTTACAGATGAGATCTTAGGCGTTCATATGATCGGTCCAAGAGCTGCTGATATGATAGCCGAAGCCGTTGTGGCCATGGAATACAGGGCAAGTTCTGAGGATATAGCACGGATCTGTCATGCCCATCCAACCTTTACCGAGAGCCTTAAGGAAGCCTGTCTTGACGCCACTTCCAAGAGAGCCTTGCATATTTAAATTAATTTTTGTACATTTATTACTTGAAATTAAAAATATCAAACATGAAAAAAGTTTATTTCACATTAGCACTGGCATTAGGATTAGGTTTTGCTTCTTTTTCACAGAAAAATGCAGCAAAAAGTATTCAAAGCGGTAAATGGTTCGTTAAAGGTGCTGTAAATGGTACGGCTTTAACTTTAACATCTGTTGCTGCAGATGGTCCGGATTGGGAAGCAAAATTTTCTTCAACAGGAAGCATGCACCATTGCCTAACAACAAAAACTTCCGTGATCGACCCTTCAGGAATTGAAATTAAACCTAACACATACTATTGCGATTCGTTATATACTTATAAAGTAAAGAACGATGTGATCAATATTAATTACCCGCCGGCAAGCTATTATTACAAAATGAAAGCTTTACCGAATAATTCAGGGTACGAATTAACACCAACAACAGTAGCTGACTTTAAATAATCGATAACCTTTATGAAAAAAATAACTTGTGTTCTATTTCTGGTAGCTGCGACTGCTTATAATACATTTTCGCAACGCGCACCTGCAGAAGACCTCGGAGCAAAACTATTAACTCACAAATGGTATGCCACAACCGACTTCAATAAAAAAGAATCGGTGATCTTTACTTCAAAACCGGTTGGCAAAGCAGCCCATTGGGAAGCTATGTTTTTAGGAAGTGATAAAGGCAAGTTCATGCGTTGCGATTCTCTTGAGCAGGATATTGCTGCCGGAGCTGAAGTAGACAGCCTTACAAAATACCAGCGTTATCAATGCGATTCTTCTGCTTCTTATGTGATCAGAGGAAATAAATTGCGTATCAATAAAGAAGGAACGTCGTATTTTTATAATATCATTCGCCTTCCGCTTGATCCTAAAGAAAAAATGGAGAAACTTGAACTTGCCATCTTAGACCCTCAACAGTTTTACAGATAATTAAGTGCAATTGAAGTTTTTTTATATTTTGTCTTTTTTATTCCTGTCGAATCATTTTTTCTCTCAGAAAGATCTGCAAAAACAATTACTGGCTAATAAATGGTATGTAAGCGGAGGTTTTCTTGGTAAATCAATGTTCTTTTCGCCGAATCCCATTAACAAACCCGAAACATGGGAAGCAAATTTTTTGCAGAACGGAAAAATGAAGCGCTGTGATTCCATTCGCGGATCGCTTTTTGATAAAGAAGGAAAAGAACGAAAGCTTACATTAATAGAATGTGACTCCACAGGAAAGTATCAGATCAGTAACGGTATCATTCATATTACAGGCGGAATGAATCATTATTATTTTAAACCAAAAGCAACGCCCGACAAAGGTTTTGAGTTTGTTCAGGCTAAGGCAGAAGATTTTTACGGAAAATAATTTCGGTATCCACATGAAAACATTTTATATAACTATTTTCTTTTTTCTGTTCTCTTTTGCATTGCAGGCACAAGACGATCCCGTTAAGGTTTTCACACAAAATGATATTTTGCCAAAAAAGTGGTACGGTAGCTCAAGGTTTTATTCGGATAGGGTAGTGTTTCTAAAAAAAGCATTGCCAACCGATGGTAAGGCGGAAGTGAGATTTATGCCAAGCGGAAAAGTTTCCTTCTGCGAAATGATTAGCGAAAAACGGCCCGCTTTTAAACCAAATGGCGAACAATATTTTATAGAACCAGGTTTGAACTGCGATTCTACATCGACAAAATATCAAATTAAAAAAGACATGATCCATATTACCCAAGATGGAACCTATCATTATTATTTTCGTTTTGAAATTGTAAGAACTGGTAATCTTGAATTTTTGGTTACAGATCCTGAAACCTTTTATAAAAAATAGAATGCGTTTTTATTTCATACTCGTAATTGTAATGATTTTTTGTTTCAAGATTGAGGCACAAAAAGACTATGCAAAGGAACTTCAATCTGCAAAATGGTATCAAGACAATTCATTGAGCAAAAAAACCGAAAGCAAAATAATGGTCTTTAAAAAGATAAAGGATAAAGTTCCTGTAAAGGAAAGAACCATTTTTTACGCCGACGGAAAAGTTAAACGGTGTTTTTATGAGAACGAAACCAACGAATTCACTAACGAAAATGCATGCGATTCTTCATTTACGTATCAGGTAAAAAAAGACCTGATCCACATTTCCGACCATGGTTTAATGCATTTATACTACAAGATGAAAACGATCGAAAATGGCCTGGAACTTAAGCCTATAGAGCCGGAGAGCTTTTATAAGAAGTGATATTTGACCCCTTATTTCACAAAGAATTAATATAAAACCTTAACCTATTTTTAATACCTTTGCTGTATGGCTAAACCCGGACCAATAACCTGCTCATTTTGTAATCGCGATAAAAAAGATGTAAAAATTCTTATTGCCGGGATCAGCGGTCACATTTGCGATACCTGCATTTCTCAGGCTTATAAAATGATAAGCGAAGAAGGTAATGCCGAGAATAAACAAAAAGTTCAACAGGCCTTAAATTTATTAAAGCCAAATGCCATTAAAAAATATTTGGATGAATATGTGATCGGGCAGGACGATGCTAAAAAAGTGTTGAGCGTTGCGGTTTATAATCATTTTAAACGCGTGGCGCATGCCGGTTTAGATAAAGAAGAAATTGAAATTGAAAAATCGAATGTAATTTTAGTTGGAGAAACCGGAACCGGAAAAACTTTATTGGCTCGTTCCATAGCTAAATTATTGAATGTGCCTTTTTGCATTGCCGATGCTACAGTTTTAACAGAAGCTGGTTATGTTGGAGAAGACGTGGAAAGCATTTTAACCCGTTTGTTACAGGCTGCTGATTACGATGTGGTTGCTGCAGAACGCGGCATTGTATTTATAGATGAGATCGATAAGATCGCACGTAAAAGTGACAACCCTTCCATTACCCGTGATGTGAGTGGCGAAGGTGTTCAGCAGGCTTTATTGAAATTACTCGAAGGTTCAGCAGTTAACGTTCCACCTCAAGGCGGAAGAAAACATCCGGATGCAAAAATGATCTCAGTAAATACCAAGAATATTTTATTTGTTTGCGGAGGTGCTTTTGATGGCATTGAGAAGAAAATTGCTTCACGTTTAAATACTCAAGCGGTTGGTTACTCAGCATCGGTTTCTGTTGAAGAAATTGATAAAGCCAATTTATTGCAGTACGTTTCTCCTCAGGATCTGAAAGCTTTCGGATTGATTCCGGAATTGATCGGCCGTTTACCGGTGCTTACGTATTTAAAACCATTAGACAGAGCAACCCTTCGTTTAATTTTAACCGAACCAAAAAATGCTTTAATGAAACAGTACAAACATTTGTTCAAGATGGAAGGCGTTAAGCTTGAATTTGAGAATGAAGTACTGGATCTTATCGTAGATAAAGCCATTGAATTTAAATTAGGCGCCCGTGGTTTGCGCGGCATTTGCGAAGCCATTATGGTTGACCTCATGTTTGATATTCCGAGCGACGAAAAAGCCCCAAAAAATCTTACCATTACTTTGGATTACGCGCTGGATAAGCTAAAGAACGCTAGACTGACTCAGTTGCAGGCGGCCTAATGACAGCGATCTTAGTTCGGGTTGCAGTATTTTTGAATAATGCAAAGTGTCCCTAAAATTCCGTAATTCCTTTCTTTTTCTCTTCCTGAACTTTGTTCCCACAGCCGATTTACTGGCCTGGTAACTTTATGACATAAGTCACGTTTTTGGCTGATTTACCTCAGCTCTAAGTAAATAGCTGCCAAATACATTTGTATAAGCTTATTTTGAATTGACTGAAAAATCAGATAAATTTAAAATGAACAAATGAAGCGAGGTATATACGTTTCATTACTAAAACAAAAAAATGGAAACAATTATTCTGCATCACGAAGCCATAGGCGTATTCATCGCAAGAGTATTTCTTGGATTGTTATTTTTCTTTCAGGGATATGATGCCGTATTTAACGTTAAGATAAAAAATGTGATCGATACTTTTCAAAACTCTTTCGCCAATAAAGGTATTCCAAGGTTCATGACAGTTATCGGTTCTTGGTTCACCTCTTACGTGGAATTAATAGGCGGTGTTTTTCTGATTCTTGGCTTATTCGAATATTATACCTTGATTTTACTCGGAATTAATTTGATCGTAGTGTCCGTTGCTTTTGGTATTACCACTCCAATGTGGGATACTCGCCACGTTTACCCGAGATTGATACTGACCGTATTTTTATTGATAATACCGCATTCAACAAATTTGTTGTCGTTGGATTATTTTTTATTGAATTAAAAACAATATTATGAAAACAATTCTTGTAGCAACCGATTTTTCTAAAGTTTCAAAGAACGCAATTGATTATGCTGCTGAGCTTGCAAAACGCAGCAAAGCAAACCTGATATTGTTTCATGCTTATTATGTTCCCATCGTTACCACCGATGTAATGGTTATTCCGCCGATCGATGAAATTGAAAAAGGCGCAAAAGCAGCCATGAAACGCATGGAAACAGCCATTCAAAAAAAGCACGGAAAAAAACTGAACATTCAAAGTGTTTGCAAATACGGCTTTGCGGTTGATGAGATCAACACCTATGTGAAAAAGAATAAGATCGACCTGATTGTTATGGGCATGCATGGTGGAGGCTATTTAACAGAAAAAATAATCGGAAGCGTAACTACTTCCCTCATACGTAAATCTAAATGTGCTGTGCTTGCCATTGATAAGAAAGTGAAATTCAAGCCGGCAAAAAAAATTGTTCTGGCTTCAGATTTCCTCTCGCTGCCTGATGCAAAAATTCTTAAGCCGTTAAAGGAGATTGCGGCTTTGTTCAAATCAAAAATTCACGTTGTTAATGTTGTGCCGCCATCGGAAAACACGCCGACTTTGAAAAAAGCCGTAGCGGGTATTAAGTTAGAACATGTACTTGAAGACATCAATCACGATTTTTATTTTGTGAAAAATGAGGATGTGGTGAAAGGCTTGAATAATTATGTAAAGACTAAAAAAATGGATATGCTGGTAACTTTTCCGCGCAAACATTCTCTTTTGAAAATAATTTTCAATGAACCAAACACTAAGCAAATTGCTTTTCATTCTAAAGTGCCTTTACTGGCAATACATGAATAATAAAAATACGCCATATGAAAATTACAATTAACGACAACCGCAAAATTCACGCCATTCAGGAAGAATTTCATGAGGCATTTCCTTATCTTAAAATTCAATTTCTGGCTAAGTCTAACAAAACGGGCGGACCGGCTTCAAAAAAAGTAATTAAACAAAGTAGTAAAACGCTTGGCGAATGCCGCACCATTCACGAAAGTGGAAACATAAGCATTAGCCCTTACATGAGTGTAGCGGATCTTGAACAAGCCTTCTCTGATGTTTACGGATTAGGAACACAAGTGTTTCGCAAATCTGGGAAAGTGTGGCTTGAGACAACAGTTACTGAAGGCTGGACGTTGGAAGAGCAAAATAGGCAAGGCGAAGAACTAAGTAGTTTAATCGGGATCGTAAAATAAATTCAAAATAAATCGAACATGAAAACAGTAATAGCGGGAACGGATTTTTCAAGATCATCAATGAATGCGTGTAAATATGCCGCTTTGCTGGCACAAAAACTGAATTGTAAACTGGTCTTGTTTAATTTATTTGAAGCTCCTGTGGTGCATTCTAATATGGGATTGTACGGCATCTCTTATTCTTCGGAAAGAAAGAATAGTGAAAACAAAACGGAAAAGAAAATAAAAGAGCTTAAAAAAGTTTTTCCTAAGTTGAAGATAAGTGAATTTGTTACAAGCGGTTCTTATAAGGAAGAATTAAAGTATTTTATAAAGGCGCATCAGGTGGAAGCAGCTGTCATGGGACTGGAATCGAAGACTAAACTCTCGAAATACATTTACGGGAGTCATGGTGTGAACATTGCAGGAAAACTGGATTGCCCTGTGATCATTGTTCCTGAAAAGTATAAAAAACATAAGATCTCCAAAGTTCTTTTAGCGGTGGACAATAACGAGAAGCTGTATAAGTCTTCATTAAAAGGATTCGAGAAATTCATTCTTGGAACCAAAACTAAATTAGATCTTCTTCATGTAAGAACTGAAGATGAGCTGATCCATCCGGTAATGATGGACCTTGTTTTTAGCGGCAAAAAAACGCCGGTAAAAACGGTAAAGGCTAAAAGTTTTGAGAATGGAATTAAGAAACAAGTTAAAGAACTTAAAACAGATTTGGTTGCAATTATCAGTAAAAAACATTCGGTGTTTTATAATTTCTTCTCCGAAACCAATACAAAAAAGATTATATTTATGGCTAAAGTACCCGTAATGGCAATTCACGAATAAACCATAAAGTTATGGCCTAAGTAATAAAAAGGAGTTTGAACATGGGTAATGATATTTTTATAACAAAGGCATCCGGCGAAAAAAGCAAATACTCTGAAAATAAGATCAGAACCTCCCTTCAGCGGGCAGGCGCTTCAAAAGAACAGGTTGATTCCATCATTGAGCAGATATCTTCGAAACTCTATGAAGGGATCACCACCAAGAAGATATATCAGTTGGCCTTTAAGCTTTTACGGGAAGGTTCACGGCACATGGCGGCGCGCTATCATTTGAAGCAGGCCATCATGGAGTTAGGGCCTTCCGGTTATCCGTTTGAAAAATACATAGCTGAAATATTGAATCGTCAGGGCTATCAAACACAGGTGGGAGAGTTTGTTCAGGGAAGTTGCGTTAATCATGAGGTCGATGTGATTGCCAAAAAGAACAATCACGTTTTCATGATTGAATGTAAATACCATAATCAGCGCGGAATTTTTTGCGACGTAAAGATCCCCTTATATATTCAGGCTCGATTCAAGGATGTGGAATCAGCCTGGCTAAAACTTCCTGATCACATCTCAAAAACACATCAGGGCTGGGTGGTAACAAACACGCGCTTTTCGGGCGATGCCATTCAGTATGGAACTTGTGTAGGTTTAAATCTTGTTGGATGGGATTATCCCATAAAGGGAAGTTTAAAAGATCAGATCGATACACTCGGTTTATATCCGATCACTTGCCTGACTTCATTAACAAAAGTTGAAAAACAGCGCCTGCTCGATAAAAAAATTGTATTGTGTAATGAGATCTCGAACAACGAAAGATTATTGGATTCGGTTGGGGTTAAGTTGGCGCGTATTAGTACAGTTATGAAGGAAGCTCAGCAATTATGTAAACTCAGTACAAGTGTACCAAATGACTAATAAAATAAAAGTAAAATTTCTAGGTGCTGCAAGATCTGTTAGCGGTTCGAAGCATTTAATTGAAACAGCAGATAAAAAAATATTGATCGACTGCGGGTTATTTCAGGGATTAAAAGAATTGCGATTACGTAACTGGGAAAAATTACCGGTAGATGCGTCAGCCATTGATTGTGTTATTTTAACCCACGGACATTTAGATCACGTAGGATATTTGCCCTTATTGGTAAAGCAGGGTTTTAAAGGGGCCATTTATGCGAGTCAGCCCACGCTTGAGATCGCAAAATTAATTTTATTGGACAGTGCAAAAATTCAGGAAGAAGATGCCGCACGTGCCAATGCATACAAGTACAGCAAGCACGCCCCGGCAAAACCTTTGTACGATACAAAAGATGCGGAAGCAGTTTTTCCTTTATTTCACCCTAAAGCAATTAACCAATGGATAGAATTATTTCCTGAAATATTTTTTCGCTTAAGATATAACGCACATATTATTGGTTCAGTTTTTATTGAGCTAAAAATTCAGAATAAACTTTTTGTTTTTTCAGGTGATCTGGGACGAGAAGATGCTTTAATGAATAAACCTGAACAACCCGAAGCCGCTGATATTTTATTCATAGAATCGACCTACGGAAACAGAACGCATCCAACAAATGCTAAACAATTATTGATGGAAGCCGTAAACAAAGCAGCAGCAAAACACGGAACCATTATTGTGCCCAGCTTTGCTGTTGAAAGAACGCAGTTGCTCATGTATTATTTATGGCAATTACGTAAAGCTAATTTAATTCCGCCTGTTCCGGTTTACATGGATAGTCCAATGGGAAATCATGTTTTAGATGTGTTTCAAAAAAACCCAATTTGGCACAAATTAAGTGATGAAGAATGTGTGGAGATGTGCCGGGAGATTAAAATCCTAAAAAAACCTGAAGAAACAGAACAGCTGGCGGCCAGCAAATCTGCAAAAATAATTATTGCCGCAAGTGGCATGGCTACCGGTGGCAGAGTGTTAACTTACTTTGAACATTATTTGGGCGATGCAAATGCCACTATTCTTTTAGTAGGTTATCAAGGGGAAGGTACACGAGGAAGAGCTTTGCTGGATGGAGCCACCGAAATAAAATTACGTGGCAAGTTATGGCCGGTAAAAGCAAGCGTTACGCTTGTAGAGGGTTTGTCTGCTCATGCTGATCAGGGAGAATTAATAAACTGGATGAGCAAATTAAAACAAGCCCCCGAAAAAATATTTATCATTCATGGTGAAACACAAAGTGCCAAAGACTTCAAAGCAAAAATAAAGGAAGTCTATGGTTGGGATGCCATTGTGCCGGAACTTTATCAGGAGTTTGAGGTTTAGCAAAAGGCTGGTTGGTTACCTGTGGCCGCAATCTAAACATACTTGCAAAAACACAGCATTATCCTTATTTTCGTCATTAGTAAGTTTCAATTAACAAATAAATTTAAGATCATGAATTTCTCAAATTATAATTTCACGGTAACAGAACGTTTTATCCGTTACGCAAAGATCGATACACAATCCGATCCTAATTCACCAACTTGCCCGAGTACCGAAAAGCAAAAGGACCTTGGAAAAATTTTAGTGGAAGAGCTAAAAGCAATGGGTATTAGCGATGCGGCCATGGATGAGCACGGTTATATTTATGCCACGATCCCATCTAACACTTCAAAAAATGTTCCCGTAATTTGTTTTTGTTCGCACATGGATACATCTCCGGATTGTACGGGATTAAATGTGAGTCCTGTAATACATAAGCAATACAAAGGTGGCGATATTGTATTGCCAAAAGACACTACACAAGTCATAAAATATTTGGAGCATCCAGGTTTAGCAGATCAGATCGGCAACGATATCATTACCACTGATGGAACCACTTTGCTTGGTGCAGATAACAAAGCCGGAGTGGCAGAGATCATGGATGCCGCGAATTACCTGATGAATCATCCTGAAGTGAAACACGGCAAAATTAGAATATTGTTTACGCCCGATGAAGAGATCGGTCGCGGTGCCGATAAAGCCGACATGAAAAAGTTGGGTGCCGAGTTTGGTTATACCATGGACGGAGAAACATTGGGGCATATTGAAAACGAAACCTTCAGTGCGGATATGGTTGTACTCAACATAAAAGGATTTCCAACGCATCCCGGTTTTGCAAAAGATAAAATGCAGCATGCTATAAAAATTGGAGCAGAGATCATCAATAAACTACCTAAAAATAAAAGTCCTGAAACAACAGAAAAGAAAGAACCATTCATGCATCCGGTAGCTATTAACGGTGGATTGGAAGGCATTGAAATGAAATTCATCATCCGAGCTTTCGATACTCCAACTTTGCTGGCACTTGAAAAAGAACTGGAAGAGATCGTGAAAACCGCTATAAAACCTTTCGATAAATGTTCGTATACTTTTAAAGTGATCGAGCAATATCGTAACATGAAAGATGTGCTAAGTAAATGTCAGCATGTTGTAGATTACGCTGTTGAAGCCATTAAACGCACCGGTGTAACACCTGTTCTATCAAGCATTCGCGGAGGTACCGATGGCTCTCGTTTTTCGTTCATGGGTTTACCTTGTCCGAATATTTATGCCGGTGAGCATGCTTTTCATAGCAAGCAAGAGTGGGTGAGTGTTCAGGATATGCAAAAAGCTACTGAGACCATCGTTCATTTAGTGAATATCTGGGAAGAGAGATCGTAATAATTACGAATTCATGCGAATGTACGAATTGAAACATCTGCGAAACTCTGCGAATTCATCTGCGAAACTCTGCGTGAAATAATTGCTAACCTATAACCCCATAATCCAACCCTTAAACTCCGATCTATTTTCTAAAAAAAATATTCGTGTTGAGGTATTGCGTTTGGATCTGATCCACCCTGAAGTGAGTGGCAACAAATGGTTTAAATTAAAAAACAATTTGCTGGAAGCACAAAGATCAGGATTGAGAACAATTTTAACTTTCGGCGGCGCTTTCTCTAACCACATCGCTGCAACGGCCGCCGCTTGTAAACTCCTTGGCTTTAAAAGCATTGGTATAATCAGAGGTGAAGAAAGTTCGGTAAGCAACTCAACTTTAGCAGAAGCAAAACAAAACGGGATGCAATTGCATTTTGTATCCCGTGAAAATTATAAACGCAAGGAAGATCAAAATTTCATCAATGAATTGAAAAAGGAATTCGGTGATTTTTATTTGATACATGAAGGTGGCAATAATGAATTGGGAATTATGGGTTGTTCCGAAATTTTAACTGAGTCGATGGACCAGGATCTGGTTCTTTGTGCTTCGGGTACCGGAGCTACTTATGTAGGTTTGCTGAAAGCAATTAAGCCACATCAGAAATTGATGGTGGTAAATGCTTTAAAGGGCGGAGATGATAAAGAAGGCCTATTGAATAATTATCATTTTGGCGGATATGCAAAACACACTTCTGAACTATTGGAATTTAAAAGTAAGTTTGAAAACGATCATAATATTCCCTTAGACTATGTGTACACCGCTAAATTATTTTTTGCTGCTTTTGATCTTATCAACAAAGATAAAATTCCGGAAAATTCAACAGTGCTCATCATTCACAGTGGCGGTTTGCAAGGCAATGCGGGATATGAGAAACGTTACAATCTAAATCCAAGTCGGTAAGTGAACGACATCCAGGGATAGGATTGTTTAGGATTCAGATAATTTCCTCCTGGTATCGAAATAATTCTAACAAAACCAAAACCTAAAGATAGAGTGTTTGCCCGTTTACCATTGGCGCTCGGAAAAAAGAATCCGTTTTGAAACTGAACCGAATAGGCAGTTACATTAGCGATCGCAATATCTGTGCCGTACCTGAATCTTGGCCCCACAAAAAACTTAGTGTGTCCGCGCGTTTCAAAATAGTAATTAAGATCTGCACCTGTAATGAAACCAATATTATGACTGGCATGAGTGCCCTTTGCAGTGGTGTCAGTGCTTGAGAACACCAGGACTTTTGGGTCATATGTTAAACTGAAAGGAATGACCAGCCCCATTTGTTTATCAAAAAATAAATGCTCGTATGTTAAAGTAAGTCTTCCAAAAACAAGATCGGGGATCTGAACGCCTAAGATGTTGTTTTTAAAACCGGCTTCTTTATCGCGCCATGCTTTTTGCCGATCAGCATAAATGCCTGTACTCGCCGTAGGTGTTTTTGCGGCCGGCTGATCGGATCCGAAAATATAAACAGAACCGCTTTTGTATTCTGCCATTAATACTTCCGCTTTTGGCACGGTGACCATGTTTTCGGCGTTAGCACTATCTTTATAAGTAACACTGTGCGGATTGATGGCTATGATCTTGCAATCGAATTTTTTTCCATTCTTTAAAATGATCTTATCCTGACCACATACTGAACTGATCGAGAAACTCAACGCAATTAAAAATATTATTTTTTTAATACTCATATTAAAAACGGTATCCAAAACACATTCCAAAATAAATTTTTGCTAGTGAATTTGGAGCGGAATTAGAAGTGGATGAGGAATTCGATGAAGAGCCGGAATTTCCCTTCACGTTTTGTTTTATATATTCAGTTTTCAGATCCCCGGTTAATTTGTAACTGCCGATCCCCACAAGTAATTTGTAATTAATTGTGGGCGAAATTCTCACCTGCAAACCATTTACCAGCATGGTGGCAAGCTGATAGCTCTGCGCGGGCACATAACTGCTGCTTTGGTAAACAAAGCCACCGATAATTTCTTCTGTGATCACTTCTTTCTGATAACTGTAGGCCATATACTTCATCATCAAGCCAACAAAATATTGTGTTTTTCGGCGGGTGGATGGATAAAAATTAATTCCTAATCCCAGATCATAATTTTTCTTTGGTTTATATAAGAGCGTACTGATGTATAAATTTTCCCAGGTAGTGGTAATATTAAAGTTGTACCCGGCAAGGGCGGTTACAGATAAATGACTTTTTGCAAACTCACGGTCAAATAGCAAAGTGATGTCAGAATTGGTAAGTGCCATTCCGTTTATCATGATGGAATTCTTGTTGAGATAATAAAGATCGTTCGGGCCCTTTTTAATTTCTTTTTTTTCAGGAGTAGTTTCTATTGGCTGGGGCGAAAGCGGCTGAGGGTTTTTATTGATCACATCAACAGTGCCGTTCTTATATTCTACAAATAGCACATCACTTTTTGTAACTACGTAAGTTGGTCCTGTTGGATTGTTTGTGCTTTTATATCTTAGTTCGGAAGTAGATATTTCGGTAACAATTCCTGGAAATTTAGTTCCATTATTAAGATAGATCATATCCTGAGACCTAAGGTTCGCGAAAACCGAAAACAGAGCTAAAAGCAGAAAGTAATACTTGATCTTCATCCTTATAAAATTACAAAATATAAACGTAAATAAAAAGCCATCTGTGTTTAACGGATGGCTTTTCGGAATATTGTAATTATTTAAGATTAATTGGCTTTATACACCATAATATTAAATACATATGGGTCAATGCGCTTGATCTGCTCGCTGCGTTTGATACCTTTTAACATATTGCGTTTGGTATTCACGTTTAATTCGTCTTTGGTAGAGTCTGTTGCAATGCCTTCAATGGTTTTTATGATCTCGTTCGATTTAACCGCAAAACTGGTTGCTTCTGCACTTGTAATTTTTCCACGGATCAAACCAATAACATTTCCTTGTTCGTCCATTAATGGTCCGCCGCTGTTTCCGGGATTAACAGGAATCGAGATCTGATACATAACGGTATCGTTACGATAACCGCTTAAAGAACTTAAGACACCTTCGCCATAAACCACTTCTTTACGCGGATAACCTAAAGTAAAAACTTTTTCTCCGATGTCAGCCGATTTTTTATTGAATGAAAAAGGAACTTGCCAGTTCTTAACCAAGTCAGTATTCTCTAATTTTAAAATGGCGATATCTGTTTTCGGGTCAGAGAAAATAATTTTAGTAAGTGAACGCTCTGTTTTTGAGTTCTCAATAAAAATAGAATCGGCACCGTTTACCATGTGCCAGCTGGTGATGATGTATCCTTTGTTATTTAAAGCAAAACCTGTACCTTCAAAGTTAGCGGGCGCATATTTTATTTTTTTCTCACCGGCACTTGTTATTCCTTTTACAATTGCATCCTGAGAATATTTTAATTCAACGATGTCGCGTTTAAGATCAGTAATGTCGTTGCTTTGTTGTTTCAACAAATAACCGCCGGTGCTCAATAAAGCTAATGTAGAAAGTACAGCTACCAAACCAACGCTGGCAGCCATGGCCGCAGTTTTGGCGTATTTTTGAATGGAGCCTTCCTTTTTGATCGGAATTATTTTAGCCTCTTTCCCGAATTCCTGTTCGTGAATGGCTTTTAATGCTTTGCGCAATTGTTCGCGTTCTTCGTTTTTATTCAAAAGTGTGATCGCCAAGCGGTGCTCTTCAAATGCATTGGCAAAAACCGCATCCGAGATCAAACGTTCTTCAAATTCCTGTTTTTGTTCTTTGCTTACTCGCTCTTGCAAATAATCATCAAATAGATCTACAGTTCTCATTTCTTTCTCTCTTTCTCTTTACTTTTCAAAAAATTGTTTTTTTAAACGTTGGAGGCATTTGTATTTCTGGTTCTTTGCATTATCTGAATTGGTGTAACCAAATTTTTCAGATATCTCTTCCATACTTAACCTATGAACGTAAAAATCATTTATAATTGTTTTGCATGGTTCGCCGAGTTCTTCCAAACTCTTTGCCATTTTATCAAGCTCAATTTCTTTTTGCAGATGTTCGCTTACTTCTTCGCTTACATCAGCCAGTTCTTCTTCATCTCCTTCTTTTATAGCGGCAAAGTGACCATTTACCCTTAATTGTTTAAGCCATAACCGTTTTGCAATTGAATACACATAGGTTTGCAACTGGCAATTAAGGACAAACTCCGGTTTCTGGGCATTTTCAAATAACACAATAATGGTTTCCTGATAAATGTCCTGAGCCGCTTCGCTACTTCCGCTATTATTAACAACAATTTTAAGAACGATATTATAGTACTTTTTATACAAGGCCCTTAAAGCTGCGTTATTGCCGGTTTTTAAACCTTCAATAAAATCGGCATCGCTAAATGCTGTTTTAAGTGCAGCTTTTGGGTTTGACATATAAAGCCCGTGTTAATTAATACGGTTCTAAGGCAAAGGTAACCCATTTAAGCAATGAAGAATTATGCTTTAATGAATAAGCCCGAGCGCTGGGCGTAAAAATTGAAATTTATAGATTTGATTATCAATTAGATACAAAATAAAGATAAATAATTTGGGATTCAGCGGGTTACTAATACCCCAAAAGGGAATAAATAATCAAATTACAAACACTTAAAAACAAAACCATGAAAAAATTATTTTCTATTATCGCAGTAGCTTTAGTTGCCACATCATTTGTTGCTTGTGGACCATCTGCAGAAGACAAAGCTAAAGCTGAAGAATTAACAAAACGTATTGGTGATTCTACTCAAGCAGCTATCGAAGCTGGCATCAATGCAGTTGTTGAAACTCCTGCTGTTGACTCTGCTGCAGTAGCTACTGAAACTGCTGCTCCTGCTGAAGAAGCAAAGCACTAAGAATTTGTGTTTAGTTAGTTAGCTGAAAGGCCCTTCTCGGTTTACCGTGAGGGGCTTTTCTTTTTGGGCGTGCCCCTCTCCCGATAGCTATCGGGACCGGGTCGGGCTTTCGCCACTCGCTTTTTTTGCTCAAAAGAGGCAGAGCAAAAAAGAGCTCAAACAATGGCTCTATCCCTCACGCAACCTCTTCCGTAATTTCACTCAATAATATTTTTTTGAGCCTGAATTTTGATTACTTTTAAGTCTTATTTTATTAAAACACTACTATGAGCAAATTCTATGAAGACAACAAACTTATTATAGTTGTTAGTGCACTTTTAATAGTTGGTTTAGGGGTTATTGCCGTAAAAAAATCGGGTGAACCCGCTGCCGAAGATCGTGTGGCTATGGATCGTAATGCAAAACGCACTTCAGATTCTTTAGCACGTGCTTTAGATAGCTGCCTTGCCGATCCAATGAAAGAAATTGCTGCAGGTGTTGCGCCAATTGTAACAACAACGGCAGCTGCCGCCCCAACTCCAACCGCTAAATAGTATTTCCGGTTTCAATTCACTACTTAACGCTTCATCATATATGAGCATTACTACCGAACAAGTTATCGACGCCCTTAAATATGTTGATGATCCGGATCTGAAAAAAGACATTGTTACTCTTGGCATGGTAAAAGATGTTGTTGTAAACGGTAAAGATGTTTCTTTTACTGTTGTGCTTACAACACCTGCTTGTCCCATGAAAGACATGATCCATAAAGCCTGCGTGAATGCCATTTTACATTTTGTAGATAAGGAAGCGGAAGTTAATGTGAACATGACCGCTACTGTTACTTCTAAAAAATCTCACGATAACGCAACACTTTCTCAGGTAAAAAATATTATTGCCGTAGCTTCCGGAAAAGGCGGCGTAGGTAAATCAACCATTGCTGCAAACATTGCAGTGGGTTTAGCAAAAATGGGAGCTAAAGTTGGAATTGTAGATGCCGATATCTACGGTCCATCCCTTCCTATCATGTTCGGTTGCGAAAAAGAAATGCCTGGTCCTGCCGAATTCGAAGGTAAATCGAAAATGAAGCCAGTAGAAAATTACGGGGTGAAATTAAACTCCATTGGTTTCATGGCCGGGCCGAATCAGGCAATAGCAATGCGCGGACCAATGGCATCAAAAGCATTAATGCAATTATTTAACGATACCGCCTGGGGAGAATTAGATTATTTAATTGTGGATCTGCCTCCGGGAACAGGTGATATTCAAATTTCTTTGTGTAGTCAGATTCCTTTAACAGGAGCCATTGTGGTGTGTACACCGCAGGATGTTGCCATTGCCGATGCCAGAAAAGGAATTGCTTTATTTAATTTACCGACCATTAATGTTCCTGTTTTAGGATTGGTTGAGAACATGGCCTGGTTCACACCTACTGAATTGCCCGAAAATAAATATTACATTTTTGGAAAAGATGGTGTAAAACATTTAGCTGCAGAAATGAACATTCCTTTGATCGCACAAATCCCTTTAGTACAAAGTATCCGCGAATCTTCGGATGCCGGAAGACCTGCAGTACTTCAGGATAATACCCCGCAATCAAAAGCAATGATGGAAATGGCACAAGCTGTAGCGCAGCAAGTGGCCATTAAAAATTCAATGGCACCCGTTGAAATGAATTAGTAATAATTAATCTTGAATAATTAAATGAATACATTACACCAAAGAGTAGAAGAAGCGCTTGATACCATCAGACCGTATCTGGAAGCAGACGGAGGTAATGTGGAAATAATCGAGATCACTTCCGAAAATATTTTAAAGTTAGAATTAAAAGGTGCCTGCAAAACCTGTAGCATGAGTCACATGACCATGAAATCAGGAATTGAAGAGACCATTAAAAAAGCTGTGCCGGAAATTACAGGTATTGAATCGGTAGGCGCAATTATATAAAAAAGCAATTTCAATCAGTATATGAAATTAATTGACAAATTATCTCAGAGCAAAAAAACACTTTTCTCCATTGAAATTTTACCTCCTTTAAAAGGAAAAAGCATTCAAAGCATTTATGATGGCATTGATCCTTTAATGGAATTTAAACCGGCATTTGTTGATGTTACTTATCATCGCGAAGAATATATTTACAAAAAACGCGAAGGTGGCTACCTCGAAAAAGTGAGTATTCGAAAGCGCCCCGGCACTGTAGGGATCTGTGCAGCCATCATGAATAAATATGATGTGGAAGCGGTTCCGCATATCATCTGTGGCGGATTTACCCGCGAAGAAACCGAAAATGCTTTGATCGACCTTCAGTTCTTAGGAATTGATAATGTACTTGCTTTGCGCGGCGACAGCATAAAAACAGAACCGCATTTTGTTCCTGAGCCGGGCGGGCATCATTACGCACTTGATCTGGTGAAACAAGTTGTTGAAATGAACAACGGAAATTATCTGGATGAAGAAATGAAAGACGCTGCGCCAACTAATTTTTGCATTGGAATTGCAGGCTATCCCGAAAAACATTTTGAAGCACCAAACATGAACAGCGATATGAAATGGCTGAAAGCAAAAGTAGATGCAGGTGCAGAATATATTGTAACACAAATGTTCTTCGATAACCAAAAATATTTTGAATTTGTAAAATTATGTAAGGATAGTGGGATCAACGTCCCGATCATCCCCGGATTAAAAATACTAAGCACAAAAGCTCAGATCAAAACCTTGCCTAAAATCTTCAAGATCGATATCCCTCACGATTTTTACGAGGCTCTTGAAAAATGCAAAGAAGATAAAGAAGTGAAAGAAGTGGGCATTAAATGGTGCATTGAACAGTGCAAAGAACTGGTTAAAGCCAATGCCCCTTGCCTCCATTTTTATACCATGGGCGCTTCCGAAAGCACAAGAAAAGTAGCGAAAGAGATCTTTTAAGAACAAAAATATAAGCTTTAAGGCAAAGGCACCGGTTCAGCCTGTACCACTGCAACCCCCTCTATTACTGTATTTTCAGGCTGTATCTTCCTGTTTTTCCTTTCTAAACAGGGCTTTTAACAGCTCCTTGTTCATTTCTATAGGCACAGCTTGGTAAACAGGCCTGTTTCGCAGGTAAATTAGTGTAAAAATACACCTGTGTCAGAAACTCTAGCTAAACGTCGCGTTAAAACATCTTCGCTTACCGTAATAATAAGTCTTGCTTTGGTATTGTTCATGCTCGGGCTTTTAGGCCTTGTTGTTTTAAACGCACAAAAACTTTCTAATCACATTAAAGAAAACATTGGCTTTCAGGTTATTTTAAAGGATACTACAACTGCCGCACAAATTGATATTTTGCAACAGGAAATTTCTGTTTCTGCTTTCGCGAAAAGTGTAACTCATATCACCAAAGAACAAGCTGCCGAAAAATTGAAAGAAGATCTGGGAGAAGATTTTATTTCCTTCTTAGGTTACAATCCCTTGTTGTCATCTTTGGATGTAAAATTGAACGCAGATTATGCGAATGGCGACACGTTAGTTGGCATCGAAAAAAGTTTACTTCAAAAGCCTTACGTGAAAGAAGTAGTGTATCACAAAGACATGATCAAGCAGGTGAACGAAAATGCAAAAGTGGTAAGTTTATACATTTTAATTTTCAGTGGTTTGCTAATGATCGTGGCCATTGCATTGATCAGTAATACTATTCGTTTATCCATATACTCTCAACGTTTTTTAATACGAACCATGTATCTGGTGGGCGCTACAAGGGTTTTCATAAGTAAACCATTTATTTTTAAGGGCATTCGTCAGGGCGTTATTTCGGGCATTTTGGCCGGCGTTCTTCTTGCAGGATTTTTGATACTGAGTACAAAATACATTCCTGATCTGTTGCAGCTTCAGGATGAAAATCTTTTAGCCTTGCTATTCAGCGGCATTGTTTTATTAGGGATTTTTATTTCAGGCTTAAGCGCCATGTTCTCGGTAATGCGTTATCTGCGATTAAAAACAAGTGATCTGTATTTTTAAACTTTAAATAAAATTAAAAACATGAAACGAGATTATAAAAGCTTAGCCCTCGCCTTACTTGTTTTCATTATTGTAACCGCCTTGTCTTCCTTTCGTGGGAATGTAACGCCAAAACAATTGATCTTGAATCATAACGATTCTCTTACCATCACACGATCAGAATACGCCAACAAAACCCTTACCTATGATGCTCATGCCGGTGATACTTTGAAATTGGCCGTGATCAACCTCGACGTGCCCTACATGAAAACCATGGTAGATATGGTTTTAAGCCAGGATGATAAAATTGAATTTAAGATAAAGGATCTGTTCAGCAATATTCCTGATCATAGTTTTATTGTGGTGAAAATAAACTCAGATCATTACTACAAGGATATTTATTTAGAGAAGTACGTAGTATTTTAATTCTTATTTCTCGCTAAAAACGAATTATTCAATAACTTTTCGCGGTTATAAAGCATGGGTTGTTGAGTTTCAAGATCGATCAGTTCGCATCCTGCATTTTCTAGAATGGCTTGCCCGGCTGCGGTATCCCATTCCATGGTTGGTCCGTAACGCGGGTACTCATCGGCAATACCTTCGGCTACCCAGCACATTTTAATACTGGAGCCGGTATTCACGATGTTTACATTGTTATGTTTCAATTTCAATTCTTCAATTCGCGCGTAAACTTCTTTACTGAGGTGCGAACGACTTGCCACAACGGTATATGAATCACGTTTTGAAAGCAATGGTAATTTTTTAGCATGAGATAACAGATCATCCAAACTTAATTCAGATAGTTTTTCAAGCAAAGGAATGAATGTGTGCCTGTCAATTTTAAAACTTCCGGTTCCTTTTGCCGCAAAATAAAGATCCTTGAATACAGGAGAATAAATAACGCCAAGTATGGTTTTGTTATTTTCAACAAGAGCAATGTTAACCGTAAATTCTCCGTTACGTTTTACAAATTCTTTAGTGCCATCCAGCGGATCCACTATCCACAGTCGTTGCAGAGGCTTGCGTTTCTCGAAAGTAAAATGCTCTCCTTCTTCCGACAACACGGGGATGTTCGTTGAGGCCAACAGTTCAATAATTTTATTGCTTGCTCTCTGATCGGCTAAAGTTAAAGGCGTATCATCTTCCTTATATTGAACGTTGAAATTGGTATCATAAACATTCAAGATCTCTTTGCCTGCTTCAACCGAAGCAAGAATGGATAAGTGCAATAAATTATTCAGATCCGAACTCATACCTGATCTGTATTTTGAATTTGTTCAGGCTTGTGCTTTTTACTTCTGATGATCATGAAGATCCCGATCAGAATAAACGGAATGCTTAGTATTTGCCCCATGTTCAGTGTTAATCCCTGCTCAAAGGCTTCCTGATTTTCTTTTACAAATTCATCCAAAAAACGTTCTGTGAACAAACACAGAGAAAGTAGTCCGAATAAAAAGCCGGCCCCTAAGCTTTCACGTTTGTTCTTCCATAAACTGTACATCACAAAAAATAATACAATGCAAAATAACGCTTCGTATAATTGTGCGGGATGTCTTGGTAAGTTATCAACGCTGCTGAATACAAAAGCCCAGGGCACATCAGTTGGTTTTCCGATTATTTCTGAATTCATTAAGTTCCCGAAACGGATTAATGCAGCCGCAAACGGAACAACGATACAAATTCTGTCAAAGATCCACAACCAGTTCTCTTTGGTTTTTCGGCAATATAAAAGCATGCCTGCAACAATGCCCAATGCTCCGCCATGACTGGCCAGGCCGCCTTCATAGATCTTTAAAATATCGAGTGGATGGGATAAGTAATAACCCGGATCGTAAAACAAACAATGCCCTAGTCGAGCTCCAATTACAGTTCCCAGAATAATGTAAAGCGTTAATATATCCAGATCTTTTTCAGTACGACCTTCTGCTTTAAAAAAGCGATTCATAAAAAAATGACTGCCAATAAACGCCAGTGCCCACATTAATCCATACCAACGAACTGGCCAGTCAATTCCAGGAATGGTAAACATTTCAGGACTAGGATTCCAATTAACGAATAGTGTGTGCATAGGTAATTGTAAGAAAAAGTATGACGAACTGATTGTTTTTAATTATTCAAAATTATGCTTTTAATTTTAGATTAATATCCTTGTTTTAAGGTATTTTTGCACCAACATGATAAATGCAGCCATATTTGCTTCGGGCGAAGGTAGTAATGCCGAAAACCTCATGAATTATTTCGTAAACGATAGCCGCATTAAGATCAAACTTGTTATTGCAAGTCGCGATGATGCAGGTGTTGTAGCAAAAGCTGAAAAGTATCGTAAAACTGTTCAGATCATAAGTAAAGATGCTTTAAATAATTATACAGATAAGATCATTGAATTTTTGAAAGGTGAAAAGATCGATCTTATCATTTTGGCAGGATTTCTTTTAAAAATTCCGGAGGCATTTGTAGCGGCTTTTCCAAACAAGATCGTGAATTTGCATCCTTCATTATTGCCAAAATACGGCGGAAAAGGCATGTACGGTCTAAACGTGCATAAGGCAGTTATTGAAAGCAAGGAAAAAGAAAGCGGCATCACCATTCATTATGTGAACAGTGAGTACGATAAAGGCGAAATAATTTTGCAGGCAAAATGCACTATTTCAGATTCAGAAACACCTGAATCGCTATCCCAAAAAATTCATGGCCTCGAATACGAATATTTTCCAAAAGCCATTGAAAAGTTGCTTTAATTTCATACTTTAGTTCAATGTATGCCAATGGCTGGCCTCGTGACCTTTTAAAACTTATATCCGAATGAAAAAATTAATTCTCCTTTTCGTCATTATCAGTGGAACTCTCTTTTCGCAGCAACATGTAGGATATTGTAAGATCACAAAAGTGAGTCCCGACCCAACAAAATTCTCAAAGATCACCTTCAAGTTTTTAACCCCCGAAGGAAAGCCGGCTCTCAGCAGGGTGGCCATTAAACTGAATAATGATACAGTTATACAGCCAAAGATCGAAAAGGACGGAACTTATGTGATGATGCGTCTTCCGGGCACCTATACCTTTAGTTTTTTTGTGAAATATTGGCATGATGTAAATGCGAAACCAATTACGGTAAAATCTAAAACAAACACTTTTGTCACTGTTAAATTCGATGCCGAGGAAATAGGCGGTACCCCTCATTAAGTATAGGGTTTATTCGTAAATTCCCCTTATATTTAAGGTGTAATTTATGAGTAAAAGAAAGAAACAACCCAAAAAATATTTGTTCGAACAGGTTCTCGCCTTCTTACAACACAATTCAGAAAAAACATTTAACTACAAACAGATCGGCGCAGCCATGGAATTAAATTCTGATCAGGAACGATTGGAATTAATTGAAGTATTAACCGGATTAACGGATCAGGGTTTTGTAAAAGAAGTTGAGGCCGGAAAATTCGGAGCAAAAGAAAATAAGCAATATGTAAGCGGCATCATCGATTTCACCCAGCAAGGCACGGCCTTTGTAATTGTGGATGGAGTAGATACAGATATTTTTATTCCGGCTAAAAAAACAAAAGACGCATTAAATCGTGATCTGGTTAAAGTTAACATTACATCGAGAGCCAGTGGAGGCAGAAGACAGGAGGGCGAAGTGGTAGAAGTGATTCAACGCGCCAGAACGGAATTCGTTGGAACCGTAAAAGTTTTACCAAAATTCGCTTTCGTTATACCGGGCAATACAAAAATTCATGTTGATTTTTTTGTGAATTTGAAAGATGCTCAAAAAGCACTCGACGGACAAAAAGTTTTAGTACGATTTAAAGAATGGCGTTCAGGCGATCAAAACCCAACGGGAGAAATTATTCAGGTGTTTGGTAACCCCGGCGAACATAAAGCAGAGATGAATGCCATTATGGCTGAGTATGGCTTGCCTGAACATTTTCCGGATGAGATCGAAGCAGCGGCGAAAAAAGTTCCTACCGAAATCACGGCACAGGAAATTGCAAAGCGAAGAGATTTCAGGGAAGTAACAACAATGACCATTGACCCGGCAGATGCAAAAGATTTTGATGACGCACTTTCGCTGCGAAAACTCGATAACGGTTTGTGGGAAGTAGGCGTGCATATTGCCGACGTTACACATTACATAAAACCCCATTCAGTTTTAGATAAGGAAGCCGTGCAAAGAGCAACTTCGGTTTATTTGGTAGACCGTTGTATTCCTATGCTTCCGGAAGTGTTAAGTAATTTTGCCTGCTCACTCAGACCGGGTGAAGAAAAATATTGTTTCAGTGCAGTGTTCCAAATGGATGATGATGCACTGATACATGATACCTGGTTTGGAAAAACAGTTATTTTTAGTAACAAACGTTTTGCATACGAAGATGTACAGAAGATAATTGAAACCGAAGAAGGCGAATACAAAGAAGATATTTTGGTTCTGGATAAACTGGCCAAAAAATTACGAGCTGATCGTTTACGAAAAGGCTCTATTGTGTTTGACAAGGCAGAAGTGAAATTTCATTTGGATGAGGAAGGAAATCCACTCGGTGTGTTCTTTAAAACTCAGCAGGATGCGCATAAACTGATCGAAGATTTTATGCTGCTCGCTAATAAAAAAGTGGCAGAGTTTTTAGGAAAACCTGCAGATGGTGAAAATACGAATAAGAAAAGCGAGAAGCTGTGTGTGTATCGCGTTCACGATACGCCTAATGATGATAAGCTTATGGAACTAAGCAGTTTTGTAGCACGTTTCGGTTATGAATTAAGTACCGGCAACAAACAAAAGACCGCACAATCCATCAACAAATTATTGGTAGATGTAAAGAATAAAAAAGAAGCCGGTATGATCGAATTGCTTACAGTTCGCAGTATGCCAAAAGCAATTTATACAACAAAGAACGCAGGCCATTACGGTTTGGGTTTCGAGTACTATACGCATTTCACATCGCCGATCAGAAGATACCCGGATGTAATGGTGCATCGTTTGCTCGAGGCAAGATTAAATAAAGTGAATTATTCCAATAAGGAAGAGTTGGAATTACTGTGCAAACATTCTTCAGAAATGGAACGCACCGCTGCTGAAGCTGAACGCGCTTCCATAAAATATAAACAAGTT
This sequence comes from Bacteroidia bacterium, assembly GCA_025362575.1. Taxonomy (GTDB): domain Bacteria; phylum Bacteroidota; class Bacteroidia; order B-17B0; family Aurantibacillaceae; genus JAHEYG01. The sequence goes on along the minus strand of JANYIQ010000288.1, from coordinate 9,109 downwards.
GAATACATGTCGGATAAGATCGGACAGATATTCAAAGGTGTTATCAGTGGTGTAACTGAGTGGGGAATTTTCGTTGAGATCGTTGAAAATAAATGTGAAGGTTTGATCAGGAGTCGTGACTTAACGGATGATGCTTATGTTTATGATGAAGATAATTACCGTTACGTTGGAAGACACAAAGGAAAAATTTACGCTCTTGGCGATTCGGTTTTAATTATTGTGAAAAGAGCAGATCTGCTTAAGAAGCAATTGGATTTTGGTTTTGTGGATGATAATCCGGTTTCAAAACCTGTGGAAGGAAAGAATAAACGGAATAACAAAAGAAGAAGATAAAAACTCTTGATAGAATCGTTAAAAAATATAGACACAGCGCTGTTCTTTTTTATAAATGAAAAGCATGCGCCCATATTCGATGATTTTTTTTGGATGGCTTCCGGCGGCTTGATCTTTGCACCGTTTTTTATTTTTTTAGTCTGGAATATCTTCCACATTAAAAAGGCAAAATATTTTGTCTCAGCACTTATCTGCATTGCCTTAACCATTCTTTGCTGTGATCAATCCTCTCGTCTTGTTAAACATACGGTGCAGCGATATCGGCCCAGTCATAATACAGAAATAAAAAACAAAGTACACACCCTGCACGATTACCACGGCGGGCAATTTGGTTTTTTTTCAGGGCATGCCGCTAACACTTTCGGAGTGGCAACATTTTTATTTTTGATCTTAGGCTGGTGGAAAAAGAATCAGCGCCGCTTAATTTTTCTGTGGCCTATAATTGTTGGTTATAGTCGTATTTATTTAGGAGTACATTATCCCAGCGATATTTTCTTTGGGGCTTTAGATGGAATTCTTTTTGGGTATTTAATTTACAAGCTGTTTGTATTGGCTGCTAATAAAATGAATTATGAGGTGTCTTAATGGTTTTATTTTCTTATTAGCGGGCTTTGTAATGAACGCGCAATTACCGGAGACCGATCTATGGCTGTTCAAAATTAAAACTGAAAAAAAGCAATTGAAATTAGGTGAAGGGAAGAATATTACCGGCAGAAAGGGTTACGACAACCAACCTTTTATTACGCCCGACAATAAAAGCATTCTTTACGTAAGTATTCGTGAAGATAATCAGGCAGATATTTATAAGTACGATCTCGCTAAAGAAACAGCCACTCAACTTACTAAAACAAAAGAAAGCGAGTATTCGCCCATTTACACACCAGATCAAAAAGGTTTTTCTTGCGTGGTAGTTGAAGCAGATTCAACACAGCGCCTCTGGCTTTATAGCTTAGATGGAACTTTAAAGAGGTGTTATAATACCGGAATTGATTCCATTGGTTATTCAACCTGGCTGAGTAACGATACGTTATTGTATTATAAATTAACTGCTCCGCATTCATTGCGAATGTATAACGATCTGAGTAAAGAAGATAAATGGCTTTGTAACAGTCCAACCCGCGCTTTCAAAAAAATAAATGGCAATAAATTTATTTACGGTATAAAAGACAGTTCCCAAATTCAATATCGTATTTATAATACCCTTTTAAAACGTAGTGATGAATACGCGGTACACAAAAGTACAGGCGAAGATTTTATTTGGCATCCCGAACTAGGATTGATCAAATCGGAGGGCGCTCAATTATTTGTGTTTGATGATAAGCTAAAAGCCTGGACGCTTCTATTTGACTTTTCACCTGCAGGAATTAAGAAAATAACACGCTTTATTTTTGACTCCAAAACAAAATTCGTTGTTATTGTAGATAATAATTAAAATGGAGATCGAGAAAATAGTGAAAGATGTTTTGTATTCAGACAATAAAGATCTGCTGCAATTAGATGTTATTCATAATTATTTGAGCAAGGAAAGCTATTGGGCTAAAGGCATTTCAAAAGAATTGGTAAAAAGAAGCATTGAAGGAAGTTTTTGTTTTGGCGCTTATAGGGCAAATAAACAAATTGCATTTGCCAGAGTGATCACCGATAATGCAAGTTTCGGATACCTTGCAGATGTATTCGTGTTAGAGGAGTATAGAGGCAAAGGTGTTTCAAAAGTACTGATGAAATTTATCATGGATCATAAGGCTTTAAAGGGCTTACGACGGTTCATGCTGGCTACAAAGGATGCTCATTCCTTATATGAAAAATTTGGCTTCAAAGCATTGGCAACACCTGAACGTTTTATGGAAATAAAACCTTTTGAAAATTATAATAACGCTTGATCATTTCGGCAATATATTTAGTGCTCTTTTGTTTTGTGATCTACAAGACGAGCTTCTTCGGCGTTTTAAAAGATGAGGTGTTAAATAATAAATTTTACTTACTTGCTTTTTTGTTCAAGGTTTCCGGCATCACCGTATTTTATGTAGTTTATCAGCGATTTTATGGAGGAATTTATTATTCAGATACTTATCATTTTTTTGAAGATTCAAAAGTTATTTACTCTGTATCAAAATGGAATTTTTCTGAATTCGTAAAATTGATGCTTGGTGTAGCTGATGAATCTGCTAATACAGAATTGTTTCAAAAGTACCTTCATCTTACCGGAATATGGGATAAAAATCCCGAAGAACTTATTTATAACGATAATCGTTTGATCGTAAGATTGAATGTGCTCATTCACTTCATTTCTTTCGGTAATTATTTTGTTCATGCCCTCATCAGTAGTTTAATGGCTTTTTTAGGTATTAACTGGATCTACAAAACCTTTGCCTTTTTATTTCCAAAAAAAGAAATAGCTCTCTTTTTTGTCTGGTTGGCCTTTCCGGGCATTTGGTTTTGGACCTCCGGACTATTCAAAGAAGGCCCGGCTTTATTTTTAATGGGCATGCTTTTGATCTCTTTAAAACGGGTTTTGAGTGATAAGCGTTACGGAACGAAAAATATTTTAATGCTTTTCTTAAGTGTTGTTTTTAGTTTCATGTTCAAAACCTATTTACTTATTCCTTTATTGGTATTTACGGTTTTGTTTTTTGGAATTGTATTTGTTTTTAAAAGCATAAAACATAATGCGATAGTTTATCTTACTTCCATTGTGGTCATGGTTTTTGTATCAAGCTTTGCCTTAAAGATCTTTTTTAGCAAAAGCCCCGTGGAGGTAATCTCCGACCGGCAAAAGAATTTTATTGACGTTTCACGCGGCGGAATATTTTTATTGGCTTTAGACAGTTCTAAATTCCTTAGACTACCTTATGATTTTAAAACCGTAACCATTGATTCAAGTATTGCACGACCTACCGCTAAAATAAGTTTGGGGGCTTCTTATTTATATTGCGATCCAATGCATGAAAAAGATACTTTGTACTGTCAAAACAATGTTGATACCACAACGAGTTATGTTTTATATTATTATTTCAGTAAAGCCAATTCAACGTTCGAAGTACCCGCCATAAACAATAGCACTTCTACTTTCATAAAAATATTACCATATTCGTTATACATAACATTATTTAAGCCATTTTTCTATGATGCCAGAAATGCACTTGACATGATCGACTCTTTCGAAAATCTAATGATATTGATCTCACTTTTAATTCTTGCTTTCAATTCCTTTAAAGACCGCAAAAATGGCCTGTGGTGTCTTTATTTTTTGAGCATCGCATTTTGTGTTTTGCTTGTGATCGGGGTCACCTCTCCAAATATTGGAGCCATTGAACGTTACCGGGCCTTGATCATTCCGTTCATCTTCATGAGTACCTTGCTGAGCCTGGATTTCAGGCCAATTGAAAAACTCAATAAATTCCTTAAAAACACCAAAAATTAATTTTAAATTAGAGCTTTATAATGAAAGTTTTTAGGAAAAAATCGGTGCACCAAATTAACAGCGAAGAAGCTCCTGCGCATGAAGCCATGCACAAAGTTTTAACCGTGCGCGACCTTACTTTTTTTGGAATTGCTGCAATTATTGGTGCAGGAAGTTTCAGTAGTATTGGTTCAGCATGCTTTTCGGGTGGACCAGCTGTGATCTTTTTATTTATTATTTGCGCTGTTGCCTGTGGCTTTACTGCCATGTGTTATGCTGATTTTGCTACTCGCGTTCCGGCATCAGGTAGTGCTTACACTTATGCTTATGTGTCGTTTGGCGAATTAGCCGCATGGATCATTGGGTGGGCATTATTAATGGAATATTCTATCGGAAATATTTATGTGGCTTTTTCATGGAGTGGTTATTTTGTAAACCTTATTGAAAGTTGTGGCTTACATATTCCTGCATGGCTAACGAATAATTATTCGGATGCACATCAGGCATTTTTAGATGGTACTGAAGGGAAGTTAAGCAACGCCTGGAATACTGCGCCAATTATAGCGGGCCTAAGATTTATAATTGACCTACCGGCCATCATGATAAATATACTGGTAACCTGGTTAGTGTATGTGGGTACAAAAGAATCCCGTAATGCGAGTAACATGATGGTAGTGATCAAGCTTGCCATTATTTTATTAGTAATTATTGTGGGCGCTTCTTACGTAGATATTGATAACTGGACACCATTCATGCCAAATCAATTTAGTGGTGTAATGGCAGGCGTATCCGGAGTATTCTTTGCTTATATCGGTTTTGATGCCGTATCTACTTTAGCAGAAGAAAGCAAAGATCCGCAACGTGATCTGCCTCGCGGCATGATCTATTCTTTAATTATTTGTACGATCGTATTTATCATTCTTGCTTTAGTATTAACCGGCATGGTGTCTTACACGGCTTTAAATGTATCTGATCCATTAGCAGAGGTATTTGCTTTAAAAGGAATTAAATGGATGTTGTTCATTGTATCTATCGCAGCTGTGGTGGCAATGACAAGCGTGATCCTGGTTTTTCAAATGGGACAACCGCGCATTTGGATGAGCATGAGCAGAGATGGATTATTACCGAAGAAATTTGCTGAGATCCATCCTAAATATAAAACACCGGCGTTCTCAACTTTAGTTACGGGTTTAGTAGTTGGTATTCCCATCTTTTTTGTAACCCCAAAATTTGTGTTGGATTTTACAAGTATTGGAACCTTGTTTGCCTTTGTATTAGTATGTGGTGGAGTTTTAATTTTACCGCGAAACATGAATGCCAAAGAAAAAGGTAAATTCAAAATGCCTTATGTCAATGCAAAATACATTGTTCCCGCAATCACAATTGTATCCCTGATCATTATTTTCGCCAAGCATGCCAGCATGATCGTAAACGATGATGGCTCTTTCAACTTTCCGATGCTGGTGTTTTATTTAGTATGGGTGATCATAGCTATTTTATCTTTTATTAAAAACTATTCTTTGATCCCTGTATTGGGTTTATTGTCGTGTTGCTATTTGTTAACAGGTATGGGCTGGACCAATTGGTTAATGTTTGGTGTGTGGCTGGCAATAGGCTTGGTAGTTTATTTTATGTATGGTTACCGAAAAAGTAAATTAAATATACAATAGTTTTTATGATAGCATTGGTTACAGGCGCCACTTCTGGCATTGGTAAAAGCACGGCAGAATTATTTGCAAGAAACGGATACGATGTAGTAATTACAGGTCGCCGGCAAGAACGACTTGATGAATTTCAAAAGCATCTCGAAAAAACATATAAAGTAAAAGTGCTCTCACTTTGTTTTGACATCCGCGAACAAAAAGAAGTTGAGAAGGCAATTAAGGCATTGCCAGAAGCGTTCACTCATATTGATGTTCTGGTTAATAATGCAGGCCTTGCCGCCGGCTTATCACCAATACAAGATGGCAACCTTGATCACTGGGAACGGATGATAGATACAAACATCAAAGGCCTTTTATATATTACGCGTGAGATAAGTAATTTGATGATCAAAAATAAGAGGGGGCATATTATTAATGTGGGTTCAATTGCAGGTAAAGAAGCTTATGCAAACGGCAATGTGTATTGCGCAAGTAAACATGCGGTTGATGCTTTGAATAAGGGCATGCGCATAGACTTGTTGCCACACGGCATTAGAGTTTCGGCAGTTAATCCGGGTATGGTAGAAACAGAATTCAGTGTGGTGCGTTTTGATGGTGATGAAGATCGTGCTAAAAAAGTTTATGCGGGCATACAGCCTTTAACGGCGGAAGACATTGCGGATACCATTTACTGGATGGCCTCACGACCTGCTCACGTGAACATTAACGATATTATTATCATGCCAACCATTCAGGCAAACGCTACAACGGTTTTACGTAAAAACTGATCTTGAAAGAAATAGGAACCATAACAAAACAAATGTGTTTGTGCATCCTGATCTTTTGCACCGCTTCGCTTTTTGGTTCTGAACCCCCTAAAACATTTCACACTTCAATAAAAAGGCCAAAATCGCCGGTAGTAAGAACCCGCTTCACCATGTCGCCGGTGATCAGTTTTTACAAGGTCAATCAACATCATGCGAAAAACCCAACACAGAAAATGTCAGGACTTTTCTCATTAAAAGAGGAAATTCGTTTAAACAATAAACACAATGCGTTTTTGTTAATTGGTGCCGAATATTTTGTACACGGCTTGAATTTTAATTCTTATTATTTTAAGCAAGACAGCATTCAGTTGTATACCGGCAGTTTCGATTATACTTATAGCATGTACATTCACGAGATCGATTTTCCAATTCAGTTGAAATTATCATTTAGTCGTGAAAATAATTCGGTATGGTCAGGTTATTGGATGTTTGGCTATCATTTCAGAGAATTAATTACAGGAAAGTTGAAAGTGAAACAGAATGGTGAGATCGTTGAAAAAAAATCGGTTGACGTGCTGTTTAAAAACCCATTATTCACTGCCCGAAATAATCCTTTTGTAAGCATGACTCTGGGAGTTCAAAAAAATAACCCCAATAATACCCGAAGCTGTGTTTATGCCGAACTCTCTTACCGCATGGGTTTTTCGCCTTATTATATTAAAGACAGTTTTGCACCCTCTTCGCTGTATATTACAAGCAACCACCTTTCTTTTGGCCTGGGGGTTAAGTTCTAGAGGCTTTGTTTCCCTTGCAATTTAATGACATTGGGCGTTTGTTTTGACGGCAAAAAGTTATAAATTAGTAATATGGTTTACGACGTTATTATAATAGGAGGCGGGCCTGCCGGCTCTTCGGCAGCTACTTATCTGCGACAAAAAAATAGAACGGTTCTTGTTTTGGAAAAGGAAAAATTTCCCAGAGATCATGTGGGCGAATCCTTAATTCCGTTTTGTTATTACAAACTAAAAGAGCTCGATGCCCTTGATGAAATAAAGAAATTTGCCACCTTAAAACCGGGCGTAAATTTTGTAGATAATGAAGGGCAGAATCAATCCGTTTGGTGTTTTAAACATGTTATTGATGATGAGGCGCACATGTCGTACCATACCTTAAGAGCACCTTTTGATGATGCGCTGCTACGAAACGCCGAAAAAAAAGGTGCAACAGTACTTGAAGAACACAATGTAAAGAATGTTGTTTTAGACTCGCCCGATAATTTGGTTCATGTAGAAACCGAAGATAGTTCGCAAAACAAACATCAATTTGCCGGAAAGTTTTTATTGGATGCCAGCGGACATGGAACTTTTTTAGGAAGAAAATTTAAGAGTAAAAAAGTATTTAAAGGCTTGGATAGAACCGCTTTTTTTTGCCATTGGTTAAATAATACCTATGATCAACCGCTTAGCGAAGGCCTTATAAAGATAATTTACCTTGGCGGTGAAAAAAAAGGATGGCTTTGGGTTATACCGGTTGGGCCAAATCATTTGAGCATTGGCGTTAGTTTAAATAATGATTATGTAAAAGAACAAAAGAAAAAATTCTCGGCAACTCATCCTGAAACCTGGATGAAGGAATTGTATTTGCAGGAAGTAAAAGAAGCAAAAGCGTTAGATTCCATTCTTAAAGAGGCGAGGTTGGAACATGATGTTTTAACCATTGGCGATTACTCTTATTATAACGAAAAAAAACACGGAAAGAATTATGCTATGATTGGCGATTCGGGAGCATTTTTGGATCCTATTTTTTCGAGTGGTATTTATGTAGCTTTTGAATCGGCCAACCTGGTAACAAAGGCAATTGACAAAGGATTTAAAAACCCTGCAGATATGGATGGCAGCCTTGCAGAGGCTTACCAAACCATTGACGGAGCTTATGTGCTTCTCGAAAAATTCATCCGGTTATTTTACGAACCCGAAACATTTAATTTTGCTAAGATCGAATTTAATGCCGCCGAAGAATTCATTGGCTTTAAAAGTGCTTACGAAGTATTGCATTATCTTTTAGCAGGCGATTTCTTTTCAAAATACAAAGAGTACACCATTTTTATTGATCAGCTTAAAACCGAAAAGAATTTTAAACGTTTTTTAAATTTAACTAAAAGCCGCCATCACGAAGACCTGAATACAATTACGGCCTGCGGTTATACTTTTGAAAGCATATACGGGCATTTGATGGAAGATAGCTCAAAGGCAGGGCAATAAACTATTTGGTGTTGTTTGCATAGCTTTGCTCCCGACCGATTTTGAAACATGAACTATAAAATAAAAATATTTTCTTGTTGCCTAACTGCAGTTTTGTTTTTTACGACCTGTAAAAAGTATTCTGAGAACGGATTTGGCCAAAGAGTTAATCCGCATAAGTGTTTGCCTGGTATATGGAAATTTGACAGATATTATGTCAACGGTGCCGATTCAACAATTCAACAGTTACAAATCTATAATTCAAATTACAATGACCCAAATAGTATTACTTTAAGTATAAGCGGTTCAAGTAACAAAAATAAGTATCACGGGCTTTTGGAAGGCATTAATAAAAATTTCATAAGCTCTGGATGTTCTTGCACCATAGTTTTAAATTCATTAGATGTAGATATTGAACTTCATAATAAAAACAAGGAACTATATCTCGAGACGCCAAATAATGTCCCATTCTTTTTTGATTATATTGAAAATAGTGGTTACTGGAGAATAATGAAGTTAACCAAAAACGAGTTGAGAATTGAAAACACATTAAGTAAGAAGTTTAGAATGGAATTTAAAAAGTAGCACCAGTTAGCGCGGATATTAAATCATTAGTGTTCGAAACACATTCTAACACTTTACTCTTCAAAAGTTTACTTTAAACAGCAAATAACCAAATATGCAAAGCTTGAGCTTTGTAAAATGAATGCTTCATCCTTACTAAAT
>JANYIQ010000217.1 GCA_025362575.1 Bacteroidia bacterium | reverse complement strand
GATACACGATATTTTCCATTTGCTGTTTCGAGGGTTCCGCTTATAAACTGTACATCTTTTGTAACAGCATTGGTTTGAGAAACGGTGTAATTTTTTACAGGATGTTTTTCGAAAAAATATTTTATGTTGGCTTCTGCCTGCGATTTGCTTAACAAATCTTCCTGATCGATCAATTTTATGGAAACTTTTTCATCAAAAAATTTAACCAACTCTGATGACTTACCGGCCTTTAAAGCAGTAACAACATCATCGGTCACGTCGAACGCGCTAAAGAATGTTGAAATTAAAAAGGCTATAGATACAAGTAACTTCATTTATCGTTGTTAAATTTACTAATTATTTATTTTACGTTTAATCTACATGAAGGTTACTTTACTCCAAATCGACAAAACCACCGAACCGTATTTAAACGAGGGTATTACCATTTACCTCAATCGTTTAAAGAACTACACTTCGTTTGATATTACTACAATAAACGTGCCAAAAACAGTGAGAATGAGGCCTGAGAAGGAGCAAAAGAGCGAAGAGTGTAAATTAATTCAGAAAACTATAAAGGATAACGACTTTGTTGTTTTACTTGACGAGGCCGGGAAAAACCTTGATTCTGTTGAGTTCAGCAAGTTCTTATCCCAAAAAATAATGCAAAACGTTAAGAATTTAGTATTCATTATTGGCGGTCCTTACGGCTTTGATGAATGGCTTTACAACCGCGCCAATTACAAGCTCTCTTTGTCAAAAATGACCTTCTCCCACCAAATGGTGCGTTTGTTCTTTGTTGAACAATTATACCGGGCCTATACAATCAGCAAAGGTGAGAAGTATCATCATATTTAAAACGATTATTGTAACTAATTAATTTTCAATAATTTAAAATATCTAAAATTTTATTAAGGTCTTATAGCCTCATAAAAAAGTCCAATTAGCTTAGTCACTTTTAGCCTTTGTGACTTATATTTGTACTCAAAATAAAAGCACTACAAATGAATTCAAATATTATCCGTTTCAATAACAGCAACAAGCAGTTTTACCTTACTGCTAAAAAACGAGTTGATGAGTATTTTAAAACCAATAATATCTCAAAATTCGGAAACTATCAAATGGTTATTAAAAGCATTTTTATGTTTTCGATCTACCTTATCCCCTATTTCCTGTTACTTAGCAATTACTTTACAAATGGTTACGCTCATCTTGGTCTTGTTATTTTAATGGGGGTTGGAATGAGCGGGATTGGTTTATCGGTTATGCACGATGCCAACCACGGATCTTACTCAAAAAATCAGTTCATTAATAAGATCATGTCGTTAAGCATTACACTTATTGGAGGCAGCTCTATTAACTGGCAATTGCAGCATAATAACCTACACCATACTTTCACAAATATTGATGGGCATGATGAAGACATTGCCCCTCTTGGATTTTTACGATTCTCTCCTCACGCAGAATTCAGAAAAATACATAGGTTCCAGTTCTTATATGCCTGGTTCTTTTACGGATTAATGACGATCATGTGGGCATTTACAAAAGATTTCGCGCAATTGAAACGTTACAATAAAATGGATCTTTTAAAAGTAAAACAAGCTACCTACTCTAACGAATTAATGAAACTTGTATTTGCTAAAGTCGTGTATCTTTTCTGCGCCATTGCTCTTCCAATGATGGTAATGAATGTAGCATGGTGGGAAGTTGCATTAGGATTCTTCATTATGCACTTTACCTGCGGTTTAATTTTAGCTCTTATTTTCCAACCTGCACACGTAGTTGAAATGACCGACTTTCCATTACCAAATGAAACTACTAACACCATGGAAGATGATTGGGCTATACACCAATTGAAAACTACCGCGAATTTTGCTCCAAAAAGCTTCTTATTTTCTTGGTTCGTTGGCGGATTGAATTTTCAGATCGAACATCATTTGTTCCCGAACATTTGTCATGTTCACTATAAAAAAATAGCACCGATCATTATTGAGACTGCTAAAGAGTTTAACTTGCCGTATTATTCTGAGCCAACTTTTTTAGGCGCCATAATCTCTCACGGTAAATTGCTTTATAATTTAGGTAAACCTAATTTTAAAGTTGCTGCTTAAAACTGTTTAAAGTTTAAGATTTGAAAGTTTAAAGTTCACGGAGGTATTCTAACTTTCTGATTGTTTTGCGTTCTTAGCGGTTAAATTTCCACTAAAAATCATCATCGTCCTCTGCCTTCTTTTTAGGTTGAAGGTTATTCTTAGGTCTCGCTTCTTTTTTATCACCGAACTCTATCTTGAACTTCTGTTCGGCCTTTTCTTCCCTGGTTTTGCTAAGGGTTGAATCTTTTTTAAAGAGACCGAATTCTTCTTTCAGTAAAGATTTCAAATTCTGTTTCTCCACTTTAATGTCTTCGCCAATTTTTTGTTTCAAACCTTTACGATCGTATTTAATGACTGGGTTATCAACTGTGCCGGTCATGGTGACAAACACACAACGTCTGTTCTCAGGGTCATTCTCCACAAAGGCCAACTCTTCATCTAATTGTTTATTGGCGCGCTTTTTACTGGCTAATAATTCGCTTAACAGTAATTTAATATGATAATCGATCTGGTTGCTGAAGGTATGCTTACCCCACACTTCCATGTTTATAGCTGAGTTCTTTATGACCGTTTTTGGTATCGAAATAACCTCGTTCTTAATTTCGATACTGCTTTGCAAACTCGCAAATTTTATGTCACGCAACTCCTGCACCTCTACGTATTTCGAAAGACTTTCTAAAGGTTTAAAATTCATGAGCTCCCCTCTTTCGATAAGTAAATTACTTGTTACAGCAATACTTTTCAGATCAGCTTTTAATTCTTTGCTCCATGCTCCCGAAAAATCTATGTCGGCCGTTGCAAAACCTTTTAAGTGCTTATCGTTTAAAGTAGTTTGTCCGAAATTATTACACTGATAAAACAGCTTACTGATGTTGATGTTCTTAAAATTAGCATTGGCATTTATCATTATCTTTTCGCCAGAAGCATCGGCGAAAGCGTTCACTGTGCCTTCTCCATCCATGGCATTCAGAAACAATTCCTTGATCACCACTTTCTGATCTTTAACAGCAATGGCGCCCTTTACAGAGCTTGCTTCGAATTTTCCAAAAGTAAATTTTTCGAGAACAGCATTAATGTTGAAATTCAGGTTCTCGGAGATATTTATTTTTTGAGAAGATCCATCCGTTCCGGAATTTGAATACAAAATATCTTCAAGGGCAAGGTTAGAACTTTTTAAATTCGCATTGATGATCAAAGGTTTTTTACTGTCGAACATGTAATTTAAAAACTCAGGCAGTTCGCCGGTAAGCTCAATATCCGAACTTCCAACCTTCATCTTAAAATTATTCACGGCAACGTTTCTGTTATCAAGAGTGAAGCTTCCTTCGCTGACATCAATTTCATTTTGCGTACCCTTTAATTTTGTTTTTATGTTCTTCAGATCAGCTTTTCCGTTTGCTTTTATGTTCTGAGAAAAAGCGGATGCTTTTATTTCGCTTAGTGCACCTTTTATACTTGCAGTTAATTGAACACTTCCTGAGATATATTCCAAGGTATCCATTGGCCAGAATTTATTAAGCTCATCGAGTTGGGTATTTATATTGGCGTTAAGATTAATGTAGGGCTCATTCAAATTGGTAATAAGGCAATTCCCATTAAAGGTATTGCTGCCCAGCTCGGCCGAAATGTTCTGAATATTAAGATAACTTTCTGAATTATTTACCCCGGCCTTTCCGGTAAGATTCAGTTTTTCCAGTTTTGTGCCCTGAGGTTTGTAGGTAACTTTTGCATTGGTAATTCCGAACTCAGAATTAAAACTCAGCGGCTTACCTGCTCTATAATTTAACTTTCCTTCAGCGTAAAAATCGCCATCGCTGCTGTAATCATTTATTTTGGAAGCATATTGCTCAGGCAATAAAGAAAGCACCGAAGCAATATCAAGGTTTTTCCCAAGGTAATTTAAGTTCGCCGACACTAAACTATCTCCATAATTAAGTTCACCTTCAACATTAAAGAACATTTCATTAATGGCCAGCTCAGCTTTATTGATCTGATATACATTTGAATTAATTGAGAAGTCGAGATCGTAATTCAGCTTTTTATTTTTTAGAAGTGTCGATCTATTGACCTGAAGATATTTGAGATCGGCCTTACCTTTGGCTTTCATATCGTTTTGATCGCCGGTAAAGGCTCCCGAAAAGCTTGATCTGTCGATATGCAGAGCGGTTTTCGATTTTTGTTGACTGTTCTTGTAACTTAGATCGATGTCGGTCAGTAAAATATCTTCCAAAGCAAAATTTACGCTGTCAGAAACAGTACTTGCACTTTTTTTCCAGAAAATATAATTGGGCTCTCCGTTTTTTGTAATGTGCAGATAACATTTTGCCTTGCTGACCTCTACTTTTTTGATGATGTAATTTTTATTGAAAATATCCTTAACATTGAACAGCATCGAAATTTTTCCGGCGTAGATCAAAGTATCTCTGTTCTTTTTATTTAAGGCTTCTAGTATCAAAACCTCTTTGAATTCGAGTGCGCATTTAGGAAAGGATCTGATAATGGTAAGATCAATGTTCTTTGGATCTATTTTTACTTCCGACTTTAAATTTTTGTTCAGTTCCTTTACAATGGCGGCTTTTACATCGTCTTCATAAATAAAAACCAGACAAACCGCCGATACAACCGCAAGAACAAAAAGTATGATCAGCCAGAGTATTGCTTTGCCAATAAAGCGAAAAGCACTGAATGGTTTTTTAATTGCAGTATTTTGCTGATCTTCCAATTCATTAAAATTGAAAATAAAATGCCTGCGCCCTACGCTGATCAGGTTTTTATTTAAACAATAACGTTTTAATAATTAAAAGGATACCGAACCGATTTTAGCTTTTTTTAGCTTTGTAATGAGAAATTCTTCTTACAAACGAACTCTTGAGTAGTTAAAATAAATGGTGTCGTTTTTACCGGCTATAAAAGCCCTCAAACTATTTTGAAATAACAATCTGTAGTTAACCAGGTTCGGAAAATCATGTTCTTTGTTTTCGAACTGAACAAGTGTATCGTTTAAAATGGTAGATCTGAAAATTACCGACTTCCCTTCATTTTGGCCTAAAACAAGGGTCTCAAAGTTCCAGCCTGAACCGTTTTTATAGATCTTAACCTTTTCAGAAATAACCGTATCCTTTGCGTTCACACTGTAACCGGTAGACATATAAGAACCATCTTCGTTCTTTGTCCAGCGTTCGTACTGAGTGTCATCCTCGAGTTTCCAGGTGCCAACAAAAGAATCGAACAAACCCGAA
>JANYIQ010000207.1 GCA_025362575.1 Bacteroidia bacterium | reverse complement strand
CTGGTTCTTGCCTTCGTTCAATAAATACACCACAAGCTCAGTAGTAGGCCTAAAAACCTGGCCTTATGCCGATCTCATCGCCGAAGCCGATGTTTTTGTGAAGAAAGAAGATGATAAAGTTAGATCTGAAAATAGCGCCATCAGGCAAGAAGCAGCACTTTATTTCACAACACGAAATGAAGAGAAAAATAAGAACCTTGAAGAACTTCAAAAACCAAATGCCACCGGTTTAAATGCATCGGCGCTAAAAACAACGCGTGCCCTTTTAGATTCGGTGTACGCAAAAGGGCTTATCGAAAAAACAGAAGGCGATAAAACAAATAAGTCTGTATTTATTGTAAGTAACGGTTTTGCCGAGCAGCAGAATTTCGATAATTATTATTCGGTTGAATCGGCCTTAGCTTATTTCCAAAAAAAATTGGAAGGGAACCCTGATAAAGATAAGATCATTGAGAACTGCATAAAGTATCTGGCAATAACCATTTATTATGATAAAAATTTAACGGAAAAAAATGTAAGCGAAAATTTGCAGAACACCTCCTTGTACAAATCAAATTTTAAAAAAGGAGATTGCCTGATCCGTCAGTACGAAGACATAACACCTGAGAAAAAAGAGATCCTCAATTCTTATTTGGTGCAGCAGCAAACTCAAGATCAATTCAGCTGGCAAAACATGCTTGGCCGATTGCTTCTGGCAGCAACGGTTCTGGCCATACTCATGTTGTATCTGGCTTATTTCAGAAAAAATATATTCGGGCAAAACGCTTATGTTACCTTTATTTTTTTAGTAGTGGTTTTAACCACAATTATTTCAAGTAAAGTTTCTGCGTATGGTACTTTATTTTTCTGGTCGGTACCATTTGCATTGGTTCCGGTTCTCATCCGTATTTTTTTTGACAGCAGAACAGGTTTATTTACTTTTTTAATTTCAATTTTGATCTGTTCTTTTTTTGCGGACGATAAATTTCAATTTGTATTCATACAACTGATTGCGGGCATGGGAACAATTTTTAGTGTGGCCGAAATGCAGAAACGAAAAGAATTATTATTTTCTGCCATTGTGGTTTTACTTTTTTATCTGGCAGGATTTGTTTCCTATAATTTGATCAATGGAAGCGACAAAATATTATTACAAAAAGTATTTTATCTTCCTTTTTTGATTAGCTCCATGCTTATTTTATTGGCCTATCCATTAATTTTTTTAGCCGAAAAAATATTTGGTTTTATTTCAGATTTCACTTTAATGGAATTATGCGACCTCAATTCACCTTTGCTTCGTGAATTATCTCAAAAAGTACCGGGCACGTTTCAGCATTCTTTACAAGTGGCTAATCTGGCCGAAGAGGCTATTTTTCATATTGGCGGTAATTCTTTACTCATAAGAGCCGGAGCCATGTATCACGATATTGGAAAAATGGAAAATCCAAGGTATTTTACTGAAAATCAGATAGGTGAAATGAACCCCCATACCGAGATCTTGCCCGAGGAAAGCGCTAAAATTATCATTTCTCACGTAGTAAAAGGGATTGAAAAGGCCAAAGCCTACAAAATTCCGGAGCAGGTGATCGATTTTATCAGAACTCATCACGGTACCACAACAGTTGGCTGGTTCTTGAACAGCTTTAAAAAAGAACATCAGGGCGAGATCATTAACGAAGATGCTTTCCGTTATCCGGGGCCAATTCCGTTCAGTAAAGAAACCGCAGTGCTAATGATGGCTGATGGTGTAGAGGCAGCCTCAAGAAGTCTCAGAAAATACGATGCTTTGGCAATTAACGATCTTGTGGACAGAATTATTGATTATAAGGTCAAAGAAAATCAGTTCATTAATGCGGATATTACTTTTAAAGACATAACTACGGTAAAAAAGATCTTCAAAAAGCGTTTAATGAACATGTATCACGTAAGAATTGAATACCCGCGGTAAGTCAATTATATTATGATAATTAGGCAATAAATTTTATATTTGTATAGAGTATATGAGAAAAATTCTGATTTTAATTCCGGTCCTGTTCTTACTGTTCACTTCTTGTAAGGTATTAAGACCTAACCTGATGCTGAAAACCCCGAAAGATTACACTTACGATAAACTTTCTGACTCCATTGTTAAACAGGATTATAGAATTGCAGCAAACGATGCGATTCAGTACCGCTTGTTTACAAACGACGGATTTAAATTAATTGACTTAGCCAGCACCTCTAATATTTTCGCCAACAACATTGATGTTCTTGTTGAAACAGATGGCACCATAAAGATGCCAATGGTAGGTTTTGTAAATATTGCAGGACTAACCCTTAGAGAGGCAGAAAAACTTCTTGAAGAAAAATACAGTGAATTTTATGTAAAACCTTTTATTACTGTTCGTGTTGTGAATAAAAGAGTTATCGTATTTCCGGGTAACGGCGGATTAGCCAGAGTATTAACATTATCCAACAATAATACAACTGTTCTGGAAGCTATTGCAAACGCAGGGGGTATTACCGACGATGGAAAAGCATACAAAGTGAAACTGATCAGAAACAATGTTGGTGGAAAGCCTCAGGTTTTTTTAATGGATCTGTCTAAAATCGACGGATTGGTGGCAGGTAATACACGTGTTTCTTCCAACGACATTATTTATGTTGAACCCCGCTACAAACTTGCCCGAACAATTGCGACTGAGGTAACTCCATTAATTACGCTCATAAGTACAGCTTTAATTTTATATACATTAGTTGTTAAGAAATAAAATATGCTGAACGTTCAGGTAGATAGTGAAGTTGGTAGCTATAAGGAACGTGTAGAACGTTTTAGCAGTAGCATCGACTTTGGTTTATTTCTTTATTTACTGCTCCGAAGCAAGTACGTTGTAATTCTGTTCTTCATCATTTCTTTCTCTTCAGCATTCGTGTATCTGAGATACAGTCAGCCTATCTACGAGTCAAAATCTGTTTTACAGATCAATGACAAGAACGATGCCAGTCAGATACTGCAATTTAATCAAACAGACGCAAACAATAATAAGATCGCTGAAGCTATTGAACAGATCCGTTCTAAGATATTTCTGAAACGCGTTGTTGAAAAACTGGAAATAGAAGCAAGTTATTTTAATGAAGGAACCTTTAAAAGCAACGAACTTTATACCGAGTCGCCCTATTTTGTTAAGGTCAATTTCAAAAACCCCGACCTGTACAATCAGAAATTTTACATCACTTTTTCTTCTGATGTTTCTAAAGGTATCATCAAGTATGGTGCTAAGTCAATTGCATTTACCACAAACAATTGGGTAAAGAACGATGAGATGGACATTAATGTTTATCTCAATCCTGTCTACACCAAAGGCGTTGCAGCATCATCCATTAACGAAAACAATCGCGCCTATTTCGTTATTAAAAATGCCGATGCTGTAACCGATGAATTGTCCAGAAAACTGGAAGTAAAATTGATTAACGATCTTGCGAAAACGATTTTATTAAATGTCAAAGACATCAACCCTAAAAAAACCAGAGATATTGTTAACGCCATTGCAAATGAATATTTAATTTACGATGTTGAACGTAAAAGCGAAAGCTCAGGTAAGGTGCTCGATTTTATCAATCGTCAGCTCGATGCTGTATATAATGATTTAAAAAGCGCCGAGAGCAATCTTCAAACCTTTAAAAAATCAAAAAACATTAATGATAAAGAAGTTATTTTAAGTTCCAACCTGATGCGGTATTCGAACGTGGAAGACCAGATGCTGAGGGTGGAGATGGAGGAGAAAATTATTAATGAAATTCAGGAAAACATAGCCCGCAACAAAAGCATCGATCTTTATCAGTTGATCTCATTAATTTCAGGTACAGAATACGAAAGCAACATAAAAGACATCACTCAAGCCATTCAAAAATTATTACTTCAGAAAGAAAATATGCTTTATGAGCAAACGCCAAATTCTGAAAACGTAAAACAAATTAATTATCAGCTCGAAAATCAGAGAAGATTGCTTATCGAAAGCTTAGATGCGGTTAAACTCAAATACAAAACAAAATACAAAAGCCTTCTTGAGAAATCTGTAGATTACAAATCAAAATTTGATCAAAATCCTGAAGATGAAGTGGAACATGCCCGATTGATGCGCATTTATTCCATCAGCGAAAAATATTATTCCATCCTCCTTGAAAAGAAAACTGAGTTCTCCATTTCAAAGGCCGGATTCGTATCTCAAAATATCATTTTCGAAAAAGCCTTAGGTGTTGGTGCTATTGTTTCACCAAGCCGTAAAAATGCACTTCTCGTTTCTATTTTCTCTGCCATTCTTTTAAGTTTTGGTACCGTTTTCATTCGTTATGTGCTGCACAATAAAATATCTTCACTCAACGAGATCATTAAACTCACAAACAATTCTGTACCCATCTTGGGTATTGTCCCTAAATTCGATCAGGACATGCCTTTGTCGCAGCTTATTGTTGACCAGAACCCACGGGCATTCATTACAGAAGCATTCCGATCCATACGAACCAACCTTCAATTCATTAATAGTTCCGAGGGCCCCAAAGTAATTGCCATTACTTCATCTATTTCGGGTGAAGGAAAAACATTTGTGGCCATTAACATTGCAGGTATATTGGCCTTTACGGGAAAGAAAGTTGTTATTATTGACCTTGACATGCGCAAGCCTAAAATTCATAAGGGCTTTGGTGTTGAGAATAAAAAAGGAATGAGCACCATTTTAACGGATATCGATAATGTTGAGGATTGCTTTAACAACAGTTCGCTTCCTAATCTAAAATACATTACGGCAGGCCCAATTCCTCCAAATCCTTCCGAATTAATTATGACTCCAAAACTTCGTCAAACTGTAGAATATTTAAAAACACAGTTCGATTATGTTGTTATTGATAATCCTCCTGTGGGTCTTGTAACAGATGGTGTTACAACCATCAAAATGGCTGATTATCCTATTTACGTATTCAGAACAGATTACTCTAAACGTAATTTCATTCAGATATTGGACAGACTTAAGAACGAAAATAAAGTACCGAATTTATCGGTTGTACTTAATGGGGTTGATATTAATAACCGATTTTATGGCTATAACTATGGTTATGGCTATGGTTATGGCTATGGTTATGGGACAGGATATTACGGGGACGATAATCCGGGTAAAAAGAAGAAAAAAAGAAAAAAAAATATTGATTAAGAATTTTGATTATGGAACTGATCGATACCGGAATAAAAGATCTTTGGCTTATTAGACCAAAAGTATTTAGCGATACAAGAGGTTATTTCTTTGAAAGCTATAACAAAGAGCTCTTCGAAAAAAATGGACTAAACCTGAATTTTGTTCAGGATAATCAATCGCTATCGCATAAAGGTGTTTTAAGAGGACTTCATTTTCAGAACCCGCCATTTGCCCAAGGTAAACTGGTAAGAGTGATCACGGGATCTGTGTATGATGTTGCGGTTGATATTAGAAAGAACTCTCCAACCTATGGAAAATATTTTGGCGCAGAATTGAACGAAGAGAATAAACAGATGATGTACATCCCGGAAGGATTTGCTCACGGTTTTTTAACGCTGCGTGATAACACCATTTTCTCTTATAAATGCACTAATTTTTACAGTAAAGTTTCTGAAGATTGCATCAAGTGGGACGATAATTCAATTGGCATAAATTGGAATTTCGAAAATCCGCTTTTATCTGAAAAAGATCTGATGGGTAAAGATTTTAAGGAATTTAAGAGTATGTTTTAATGTTAAACCTCTTAGAAAACATACCATTAGTTCTTACTTTCTTTTTCTTTCTGTGCTTTGTTTTTTCTGTACTCATTAATTACATACTTCTTAGGTTTGCTCAAACCCTTGGTGCCAGAGGTAAACAGGCCGAACAAATTCGCTGGAATCCCACCATAAAACCATCTCTTGGCGGCATTTCTTTTTTTGTTGTATTTCTTCTTTCTTACGTATTTCTTAATCTGGCGCAAACTCTCGATTATGCTTATCGCTTAAAGCTGATCGGTATTTTAACGGCCTGCGCTCTTGCTTTTTTAATGGGCCTTGCTGATGATGCCTTTAATACTCAGCCTTTGTTGAAATTTCTAACACAGATCACCTGCGCCCTTTTGCTCATGTTCACAGGTACTTCCATCAAAATTTTCGAGAACGATTTTTTAAACCTGGTCACCACCATGTTTTGGATTGTTGGGATCATGAACTCCATAAACATGCTCGATAATATGGATGGCATTGTTTCGCTGGTGGCCATTTGTATTTGCTCCTTTTTCATTATCATTAATGTTTCGCTTAAAGATACACTCAATCCTTTTTCTATACTATCAATGGGTGTTTTGGCTTCTTTAACAGGATTCCTGATCTACAATTTTCATCCTTCAAAAATGTTCATGGGCGATACAGGAAGTCAGTTTCTCGGTATTTTTCTTGCTATTGGCGGCATAAGCTTTTGCTGGAATACCGGCGAATCAACTGATGGGATTGACAATCGTTTGTTTCATTTTGTGATCGTTGCCCTCGTATTCTTGTTGCCCCTTGTTGACACAATAACAGTGGTTGTTAACCGAACTATGGCAGGCAGATCTCCGTTTATCGGTGGTAAAGATCACACAACCCATCATTTGTTCTTTAGGGGCATAACAGAGAAACGCATTGCCATTCTGTACTCCATTTTATCGTTCATCGGTACTATTTTAGCTTACAACCTCATTTTATCGTTTTCTTTGGTTCTTTTTTTGGTTTGCATTTCCTATATAGCTTTGGTATTTATAGCTTTGTATATAATCACCCTAACTAAAAAAGCTTGATTCTTTCGTTTATTAAAAGACAAATTGAATTATTTAAAACGCAGTATTACAAAGTTCTTGTAGTGCTTCTTGCTTTTTTATGCTTTCAATTCTTACTGGTTCAATTCAGTTATAGATCGCTTGAACAACACCCTTCGTACAGCAATAATAATTTCAATGTTTTTGGATTGAACATTCCGCGCGACCTACAGTTTTGCGGCGAAAAAATTCCGGTGAACGATTATGCAATTAAAGAAAACATGGAAGATGAATTCTTTAATAATAAATACTGGAAGAGCAGCGCCGGTTTTTTATTCAATAAGGCGCAGAAATGGTTTCCTTACATTGAACCTATTTTAATTAAAGAAGGCGTACCCGACGATTTTAAATACGTTGCAGTGATCGAGAGTCATCTTTCAAATGCCACATCACCCATGGGCGCAGCAGGTTTCTGGCAATTGGTGCCCGGTACAGCTCGTAATTATGGCTTAGTGGTAAATGATAATGTTGATGAGCGAATGGATGTGGAGAAATCAACCCGCGCAGCCTGTAAACTTTTAAAAGATGCCTATAAAGTATTTAATAACTGGACCCTCGCCGCAGCATCTTACAATCTCGGAATTGCAGGTATTCAAAATGCATTGGCCAAACAGGGTTCAGGTAATTATTATGATCTGTTACTGAACAGAGAAACGGGAAGTTTTATATATCGAATACTCGCCTACAAAACGCTTTTATCTAATCCCGAGCATTTTGGCATCAAACGAAAATCATTCAAATATTTTCCAAAGATCCCTGTAAAATCAATTAAGGTAGATAGCAGTATCACCAATTTGAATCATTTTGCAAAAACAATTCATACCAACGTCACCATCATAAAATTATTTAATCCATGGCTGCTGCAGGATCATCTTCTTAATCCCGATAAGGAAACATTTATCATTAAGATCCCTAAAAATGATAAGAACGATTACTCTTCCTATTACAACGACCTTATCGGAGATGAAAGCCCCGAAATGGATTCGGTAAGGGTTTTGGCGCCAACCGATTCATTATCAAGTCTGCAAATTATCACACATATTGTTAACGAAAAACAAACTTTGAAAGAAATTGCCGAATTTTATACCGTGTCTGAAAATGATCTGAAATTATGGAACGACATAAACGAAACTACTTCGGTTAAAGCAGGAAAAAAACTAATTATAAAAATAGAAAAGGGTGCAAAGCGTGGAAACTAAAGTTAACCTGCCTGCCGGAAAGGCAAGAAAAGCGAATACAGGAGAAGAGGAAGAATTCATTGAGATCATCGGAGCCCGTGAACACAATTTAAAAGATATATCCCTAAACATTCCACGTAATAAATTAGTTGTTATTACCGGATTAAGTGGCAGCGGAAAATCTTCTCTTGCTTTTGATACTATTTACGCTGAAGGACAGCGCCGCTACATCGAAAGTTTTTCTTCTTACGCCCGTCAATTTTTAGGAAGCCTTGAACGCCCCGATGTAGATAAGATCTCAGGATTAAGCCCGGTTATTTCCATCGAACAAAAAACAGTGAACAAAAATCCTCGCTCTACTGTTGGAACCATTACAGAAATTTATGATTTCCTGCGACTCCTGTATGCCCGCACCGGTGATGCCTTCTCTTATGTTACCAATGAAAAAATGGTACGCTACAGCGATGATCAGATCGTTGAATTGATATTGGAGAAATATTCTAACAAGAAAATTAACCTTTTAGCACCTGTTGTAAAAGGCCGCAAAGGACATTACCGCGAACTCTTTGAAGACATTCGTAAAAAGGGTTTTACCAAAGTGCGAATAGATGGTGAAGTAAAAGACATTGTTTCGAAAATGCAGATCGATCGTTATAAAATTCATGATATTGAAATTGTAATTGATCGCCTCGAAATAAATGATTCGGCTGCACCATCTATTCGCACTTTGGTAAAACCCTTTTTACGAATGTCT
>JANYIQ010000139.1 GCA_025362575.1 Bacteroidia bacterium | reverse complement strand
CAATCCTTTTTTAAAATTAATGATCAAAAAATCTCCATATTTTCAAGCGAGTAGCATTTAATCATCTATTAGTCATTGTCACAGTGTAACGAATTGGAAAATTTCACACTTGCCGCTAACGTTGAAGCATTGGCGTTGTAGGGGCAATCAAGGCACGTCAGCCCAATACTTGCACCAAAGATACATAGAATTACAAATGTTGAGCCTATGTTGGTCAGCCCCTATAACGCCAATGCAATGTTAGCTGCTGCCCTTTTTTTGTTAGTCTTTACGAGTTAGCCAATACCAATGCGAAGGTGCAATTCTTCTACGGCTAAATTCTGATTTGTCAAGTTTAAAGTGTTCTCCAAATGTCTGCACCATATATTTTGGGCTTAATTTCATTCCACTTGGTGAACTGTCTAACGCCCAAATCAAATGTGTTGCGTTGGATTTTAACAGCCTGTGAATTTCGGAAATATATTTTTGCTGACCTTCTTCATCTAAGCAATGAAAGCAACCAACATCAAATGAAACATCAAATTGTTCATTAATGTTTTTCAGATTAGTTACATCGCCAACCGCAAATACTGGTTTGTCAATATTGTTTGCCAATCGTTTTTTCGCTTTTTCTATGGCTTTTGAAGAAAAATCAACTCCTGTTGCTATTATTCCTTGAGATGCCATAAAACTTGAAAATATTCCAATTCCACAACCCAATTCTAATGAAGTTTTTGGTGTGTGTGTTTCCACTATTTCTTTCAGTTCCTTTGGAATGCGTTTGTCTGTCCAAATCCAATGACCTATTGAACTATAAACTTTATTAAACTCTTCTCCTGTTGTTGTTGATGATTTGCTCATATTTTTATTTGTTTAAAATTATGAGGCAAAATTACTTTGTCGGCAAAGTTGAAAATTGAATAAATCGGTCATTTTCATTTTTGGCTAATTCCTTAGGGGTCGCTTTTGTCATTCTTTTTACTTCACGAATAAAGTGTGCTTGGTCAGAAAAATTTCGTTCAGGGAATAGTTTACCGTTTTTTAAATGTTGAAACG
Organism: Bacteroidia bacterium; assembly: GCA_025362575.1. Classification (GTDB taxonomy): domain Bacteria; phylum Bacteroidota; class Bacteroidia; order B-17B0; family Aurantibacillaceae; genus JAHEYG01. The sequence goes on along the minus strand of JANYIQ010000139.1, from coordinate 1,054 downwards.
ATGCTTTAAACCTCAAAATATTGCAAAATGCTTTTAATGAAAGTCCAAAGGTTTGATTAAAGTATCGGTTTATTTGTCGTTCAGTCCAATATACTTTTTGTGCATACTCTTTTACCGTTAATGCTCCATTGGTTTCATATACAAGGTTGAAGAGTTTTTGTTTTCTCTCATCTATGTTGGGACAAATATTTTTGCGAATACTGGAAGAAATAGTTTTGCTGAATAATTCAAATTCGTTTAGGTCATTGCTGGAAATGTCCCAAAAGTTAATTGAAAGTTTAATTGCAGAATTCAAAATATTTGCAATTTTAGTATGCAAAACATATTCAACTGATAGTAATTTTAAGCTAACTCCAATAAAAGTGCTATTTGGTGGATAAGTCGCAGTTGATGGTTGAGTTTCTATACCAATGAGTGTTGGAATAATCTGTTCGGTTTCAGTAATAATAAAGAAAAGGTCAATTCTGCCGTCAGGTATTAGCACAACTTCTTTGTCAGCCGTTGAAGTATTTTGGATTATATAAACCCGTTCTACAAAGTCTGAAAGGTCCGGCTCTGGTTGAATAATTTTATACTCTAATTTTGGTATTTGTGATTTCACATTTTTTAGTAATTGTAAATTCGTAGAGGCGTGTCGTAGGGTTGCAGCTAACATTAAGTATATGAAAAGTAGGCTGATGCGTAGTGCTTCTCTATCAAGCCGTGACAAACTTGACGCGGGCTATAATCTTGAAATGTAGCACTATCCAGCCTATTTTTTATATACTCTGTGTGTGCCCTGCATGAGCAGGGGCGCACACTTGCTGTAAGCTCTGGAAAAAGTTTAAAAATACAAATAAACTTTCAGCTTTCAAAAGGGCAAATAGCAAGTGTGCATTTTTTTTCCAGAGGGTGCAAGTCCCTTCCTTCGGCTTGCTCAGGACAGGTATGCGCGGAGTCGTGTCCGAAGCATTAGCAAGTGGCAAGGCTTCGGCGTGAGCTCAGCCGAACGGTGGTTTGGGGCGACCCATACACTGACCCGTAGCGAAGCGAAGAGCACGACCAAAGGGAGTAA
>JANYIQ010000134.1 GCA_025362575.1 Bacteroidia bacterium | reverse complement strand
GAAGTACCAAGCGGCACTTATTTCTACATGCTTAAGGCTACCGGAAAAGACGGAGTACCTTATGATAAAAAAGGAACTGTAAGCTTATACAGATAAGATAGATCACCATAGATAGTATAATCTTCTGATAATCAAATAATAAAAGAGCCCTCAATAGAATTTGAGGGCTCTTTTTTTGTTAAAATCACACCTGCTTTTAACATTTATTTACTTTTTGGCACGTAATTTGTGTTATACAATTGGACTTTATATTTTAACAAATAATATATAATTTTACAACAATTAAAAACCAGGCATAAAATGAAAAAAGTAACTACACTTACCAAATTAGCAGCGATCTTGTTGTTGTTCATGGTAACAGGCATTAAAGCCCAAACGTCGGGAAACCGTTTGCCATTTAACGTCAACCACGTTTTTGATGTGGACTCACTTCAAGGATTTGACGAAGAATTGGCAAAGAAATCAGCTTTTGCTGATGAGTTTTTCGGTGATGAATTTAAGGTTTACATGTATCGCGCAAAACGCAATTACATTAATGCTAAATACAATATTCGCGTACAAACTTACAACGTATTCAAAGGAACAGATCCTAATGTTACCGTTGCAGGTTGTGTTAACGAAGATTTCGAAGCTTCTACAGTTGGCCCGATCACAACTACAGGTGGTGTTGCAGGCTGGACTTGCTCAGGCGGTAACAATGGTTACGTTTCAGGAAGTTCATGTTCTTTAGCAGGTTGCTGCCCAAGCGCTCCAACTGCAATGAGCATTTTCTCGAACGGATATGTTGATGGTACAATTGGTGCTGGTTATCCGATCTATTCTGTTTTTGGTTCTCCAACAACGAATACAGGTAACACTATCCCATTAAATGCCCCATTAGGTGCAATGTACGGAAGTAAGTTTATCAGAATAAATGATAATACTCCTAATTGCAGTATGAATAAATTATCTAAAACATTCGCAGTAACTTCTGCAAATGCTTTATTTCAGTTCGCATTTATTTCAGTATTCTATACAGGTCACCCTTGTTGCGATGCCGGAGCTTTCCAGATCAAATTAACAAATGCTACTGCAGGTACTGTTATTGCTTGTCCTAGTTTTTCTTACTCTGCACCAAGTACTGCTTGTACTTCTACTGTTGCATCCAGTGTTAATTACTATGTTGCAGGTAGTACAACTCCAGCTACTTTATCAAGTTCTTTAATCTACAATCCATGGAAATTAGCCTCTATAGATCTAACCGCTTATATCGGAAACAACATTACCATCGATATTATTAGTGTTGACTGTACAGGTGGTGCTCACTACAACGAAGTTTATTTTGATGCACAGTGTGGTCCTATGGCTATTATTGGTAACGGAACCTCTTTCCCTGCCGGTACACCAAACATTACTTTGCCAACTTGTGGAGCAGGTTCAACTGCGACTATTACTGCACCAACAGGTTTAGGTCCTTATGCTTGGACTGGTCCAAGTGGTTTCGTTCCGAGTTCGGCACAAACAATTACAACCAATATTTCAGGTAACTATACTTTAACAATGACTCCTCCTGGTTCATGCACTCCAACTATTAAAACAGTGAGTGTTGTAATTTCTCCAGCTCCAAACGTTGCAGTTAGCAGTCAAACACAAGTTAGTTGTACAAGTACTGCAAACGCAGTTGCTTTAGTAATGGGAAGTGGTACTCCAAACCTAACGATCACACCAAATTATAGTGTTAGTTTCTCGCCTTCATCACCTATTTTTACAGGAGGTTCTGCGAATACTGCAACCTATAGCACTTTAAGTGCCGGTATAAACACAGTAACAGTTACCGATGCCGTTGGTTGTATAAATACTGCAACATTTAACGTACTTGCCGCTGTGCCGGTTCCAAGCTTCTCAATCAGTGCACCATCAGGAACTGTTATGGGTTGCAACCCACCTACATTACCATTAAATGCAGTTAATACATCCACTGTATCGCCACTATCTTATACATGGACAAGTGTTTCAACCGGAGTACAAACAGGAGCTTCTATTAATGGATCTGCCCCTACCGGAACAAATACTTATATTGTATCTGCTGATGGCCCTGGCACTTGCCTGGTAACACAAACCATTACAATCATTGCCAGCACAGCTGTGCCGGGCATTACGGTTACACCAACTACACGAACAATTACTTGTAACGGTGCCCCTGCTTGCTTTACTGCAATTTGTTCACCTACCACAAACGTACAAGGTCAGTGGTTTGATGCAAGTGCAACTGCCTTAGGTGGATTAAGTAACTCACCAATTTTAATGTGTACCGGAACTCCTGGAACTTACTCAGTTGTTGTTACTAACATCACCAATGGTTGTGTTGCTGTTCAAACAGTTGTTGTTGCTGCAAATATTATTGTACCAACCATGACCGTTAACTCGATCTTAGGAAACACAATTACATGTGCTAATCCATGTTTACCATTTAATATTACAGCAAGTACAGGTCCTGCTCCAAGTACATA
>JANYIQ010000094.1 GCA_025362575.1 Bacteroidia bacterium | reverse complement strand
ACAATTGCTTTATTTGTTAGTCTCATGTTAAAACCATCTGGGAACGGGTTAGGTGTCGCAAATCTGTTCACAACAGTTGTGTGTGCAACTAAACTATTAACCGGCGGACCCGTAATCGTGGCCTCATTAGTATAACCGCTTAATCTGCCGTTATTTGGTACAGCTGTATTAAAAGACCCGTTAACACCTGTCGTTGCAGTGAGATTATTTAAATTCCCGTCGAAATTCCATGCACCGACGCAAGACGTTGGTAATGTACCTGACCTGACGGAATTAAACATATACTTCGTAATCTGTGCAGGAGTCAATGCTATACTCCAGACCCTGACTTCATCTATATATCCATTGAATAATCCTGCTGCAGAATAATACTTGCCTATTATAAATGGATCTGTATTCGTCGGCATTGCAAGATTAAAAGTTTGAGTATCGTCAAGTACTCCGTTTACGTAAAGTTTGACAGTGAAATTCGGCCCTCCTGTCCATGTAGCTACTACATGATACCATTTATCTGCCACAAATACAGCCGGACCGGTGCTCATATAATTATGTGCACCAATGTTTAATCCTATTTTATTTCCGCTCGTTACATAAAATGCATAATTGTGTGCCGCAAATGTTGTTCCTTTGGAACATATTGTCTGTAAAAGTCCAACAGCAGATAGTTTTATCCATGCATCTATACTTCCGTCAACTGTTTGATTGAATATTGCATTCGTAGGAACTGTTACATAATCATTTGTACCTGCTGCTAACTTCAAGGCGAAATTGTAAGGAAGTGGATTTGCAAGAAGTGAAGTATAAACAGGTCCTGCACCATTTCTGTAAAATCCCGTATAGCCGTTTATGTCATCATAAGCAGCACCACCTGAATTAAATGTGTATGAACTAGTTAAAGTTGAATAACTTGACGACGAAGTAAGTGCGCTACCTGTATTAGCATTTGCACCATCACCAAGACCAACAAATCTGTTTGTTGCAATCTCGAGTGCGGTTCTGGGTCCAGACCAAATTCTGACTTCATCAATGTATCCAAGAAAATCTTTTTGACCAAATCCAGCTCTTGAACTTCCAATAGTTAGAGAATCATTATTGGCAGTCCAGACACCTGAGTTATTTACAGTCGTTCCGGCTGCAACTCCATTTACAAAAAATGTTATAACAAATGCAGGGCCGCCGGTCCAGCTTGCTGCTACATGAGTCCATTGATTCAATGGGACATTCCCTGTAACAGTGCAAGCTGTATAGGAATTTCCAATTCTAAAACCAATACTACCTGTATTTATCCATAGTAAACCGAAAGATATTGCTGTAGCATCACCTTTCGCAATAATAAACGGTGCGGAATTAGTTGTTGCATTAGGATAAACCCAGCACTCAATGGCACCGTCGAAGTTTTCATTGTAAGGCATTGGAGCAGCAACATACCCGCCTGTTGTTCCCGAACTGAACATTGCATTGTAATTGTATGAACCGTATTCATCACCCTGAATAGGTGTGTTTGTACGAGGCACTCTCTGATCCATTGGGAGAGGTACTGAGTGCACCTCCTGTTGTACATTCGCGCTTTTAACAGAAGGGCCTGATTCCGTTGCATCGTTTAACTGAGCATAAACTGAAGTTATGCCAAATAAAAACATTACTAAAATTAGTAGAACTTTGATTTTTTTCATTTGTTTCCCTTTCGTTTAGTGATTAATTTGAATTACATTAAAAAATTATAAATTCGTTAAAGCTATAATTAATTATTATATTTTGTGTCAAATAGCTAAAGGAATTATTACTTATTGATAAATGATATTCATCTTAAACTATAGTTAAAACAAAACTTTTCATTCTTATTCGCCTTAAATTATTTTATTGATTTAATATTTAAATGTCAAGGCATTTATTCGTTAAGCTAAAAAAACATTATATATTAATAATGTACATAAAAATTATTTGCTTTTATTAGAAATAAAATACTTTATACAAATAAATTATAAGGCTTCAATAATATTCATACAGGATAGGGCTAATAAATAGTTTAGATTGGATGAAGGTTGTATAATATTTGTGGAAATAAAATTTGACAATTTAAAGTCTTTTGAGTATTTTTCGCATCATCAAACACCAATTTTAACTCTTGAACGGAAATCAGGGTGTCAAGGCGAGTGGTATAATATCCATGCGTGCTCATTGGCATTAACCCGGCCTCTGATATTTTTTGATCTGAACAAAAATCCTTAAACGAGGAACGATAAAATTTACTTTCACGGTAATCAAAAGTATAGGCATAGGCATCTAAAAAGTCGGTCCCCAAAAGACCCGCCTGATGTGCCGAGAGCAAAAGATTGAGCGATGAATAATCTTGTGATGAAAAATGACTATTTTTAAATGTATCGAAGAATTGAAATTGGTCT
>JANYIQ010000075.1 GCA_025362575.1 Bacteroidia bacterium | reverse complement strand
CTACTGAGGTTCTTAAGATCCTGGGCGAGCCAATGGCCAAGCGCGGAAACTCAACCCGTATGTGGCACTACACAGCCGATGGCAATTGCAAATGGGCTGATTTTGCATGGCTTGACCGCAACCTTGTTATTGATAATAGCGGAAAAGTTAAGATCATTAATAAATCCATAGGCTATTATTAAGCGCTGCGTTTTAAGCTAAAACTTCCGGAAAATAATTTTTACTTGTCTTTATAAATTACCAAACTGATAATTCCTTTTGTCGGGGTGCTATTATCTGATAAAGAAACAACAAAAGGTTTTCTCTGACCCTCAAAACAATTATAAACAACATAGCCCTTGTCTTCAGTGGGGTTCGGCAATTTTTTCTCGTAATAATCTTTCAAATCGGTAAATATTTTTGAGCTAAGGTCAAGATCCTTGCAAATAATTTGCACATTAATTTCTTCCAAACTGTCTTTCTGTAAAGTATAATTCACAGAGTAATTGGTAAGGCTATCTAAGGAATATTCAAAATATAAATGATCTGCTTCAGCTTCTTGCGGCGCAGTAGTTTCAGCCCTTTTAATTACTTCGGCTTTACTGTTAAGATTAACGCCGCGGATTACTCCATCCTTTGTCCTGATGATCTCGTCGAGAGCCACATTATAATTTGGGAATACCCGCGGTTTAGCAAGAGGTTTTTCTTTTTCGGGTTCGTTACAGGACCACAAAACAAACAAACTGAAAAATATAATTATTACTCTGGTCATTCTTAAATTAATTCGTTTGTTCAGTTACTTCCTTATGCTCAGGGCGCATTTGAGGAAACAACAATACATCTTGAATAGAAGGTTGATTTGTCATTAACATGCATAATCTGTCAATGCCAATGCCAATGCCTGCTGTAGGGGGCATTCCATACTCGAGGGCTCTTAAAAAATCGTAGTCAATGAACATGGCTTCATCATCGCCACGCTCCATTAATTTTACCTGATCTTCGAAACGCTCGCGCTGATCGATAGGGTCATTTAATTCAGAATAAGCGTTCGCAATTTCTTTTCCGTTTATCATCAATTCAAAACGTTCTACCAGGCCTTCTTCGGTGCGGTGCTTTTTTGTAAGCGGACTCATCTCTACAGGATAATCTGTAATGAAAGTAGGCTGTATGAATTGTCCTTCACATTTCTCACCGAAAATTGTGTCTATCAATTTTGCCTTACCCATGCTGTTATCAATTTCAAGATGTAGATTCTTACAAACATCGCGTAATTGCTCTTCATCCATTTTACTTACATCAACGCCGGTATATTCTTTAATTGCATCGAAAATGGTGATGCGTTTAAATGGTGCTGCAAAACTTATTACTTTATCACCCACCTGAACATCTGTTGTTTCATGAAGATCCATTGCAATTTTTTCAAGCAATTTTTCAGTGGTGTTCATCATCCAGTAATAATCGCGATACGCCACGTAAAATTCAAGAATTGTAAATTCCGGATTATGTGTTCTGTCCATGCCTTCGTTACGGAAGTTGCGACTGAATTCATACACCCAGTCGAAACCACCTACAATAAGACGTTTCAGATATAATTCATTGGCTATTCGCAAATATAAAGGGATATCCAATGCATTGTGATGCGTGGTGAACGGTCGGGCAATAGCTCCACCAGGTATTGATTGTAAAACAGGAGTATCTACTTCCAAAGCGCCGGCGTCATTTAAAAATGCGCGCATGGTATTCATTATTTTTGTGCGCTGTTCAAATGTTTTTTTAACCTTAGGATTGATGATCAGATCCACATAACGCTGACGGTAACGGAACTCCGGATCTGTAACCTCATCGAAGGATGTGCCATCGCTATCGGTTTTCACAATTGGCAAAGGTTTCAAGGATTTGCTTAAAATACTGAAACTGGAAACGTGAATAGAAACTTCGCCGGTTTTAGTTGTAAACACATATCCTTTTACACCTATGATATCACCAATGTCCAGCAATTTTTTCCAAATGGTATCGTACAGTGTTTTGTCTTCACCCGGACAGATCTCATCGCGTTTCACATAGATCTGAATTCGGCCTGTTGTATCCTGTAATACTGCGAAGGCAGCTTTGCCCATGTCGCGCACACTCATGATACGGCCGGCAAAAGAAATATCCTTATAATTTAATTTATCGCGCTCGTAATTTTCTTTAATGTCAAATGCTGAAACATTGACCTTATATTCCTCAGCAGGATAAGGGTTAACGCCCATCTTCTTAAGCTCGTCTAATTTCTGACGGCGTAAAATCTCTTGCTCACTAAGTTCTTGGTACATAAGTATTTTTCACAAAATTAAGTAAATACGTTATTTAAAAATGGCATTGTTAGTATAATATAATAAATCTAAATTGATTTTAAGTTATTGATTTTAAGGTGATTAAACTCTTTTTAAATACCCTTGTTACAAGCCCCGAGATTATGCTTTTATTTGCATTCAGGAAAAACAAAAATGTTGAAAACACCTATTATAATTTTTTGGTTCAGGCGGGATTTGCGCTTGCAGGATAATGTTGGATTATATCACGCATTAAAAACCGGAATCCACGTATTACCAATTTTTATTTTTGATAAGAATATTTTAACCCAGCTTGAAAATAAAAATGATAGACGAGTTGATTTTATTCACAAAAGCATTTTAAATATTAATGAAGAATTAAAAAGTTTTGATTCATCACTTAAAGTTTTTTATAGTACGGCTTCGGAAGCTTTTCAGAAGCTTTTGCAGGAAAATAAAATTTCCGCTGTATATACCAATCATGATTATGAACCTTCCGCGATCGAGCGAGATGAGGCCATTCAAAAATTACTTAGCAAAAATGGCATTGAGCTTAAAACATTTAAAGATCAATGCATCTTTGAAAAAAGCGAAGTAACAAAAGATGATGGGAAGCCTTATACCGTTTTTACGCCTTACAGTCGCAAATGGAAAGAAAGATTAACGGAGCAAAACTATAAAGTCCATAACTCATCAAAATATTTTTCTTCATTCATAAAAACAAAACCCTTCTTCATTCCATCTTTAAAAGATATCGGTTTTAACGAAACAGATATTTCCATTGCCAAACCAAAAGTTTCTTCAGCACTATTAAAAAATTATAAAGCTCAACGCGATTTTCCTGCCGTTGCAGGAACCAGTCGCCTAAGCATGTGTTTACGATTTGGTACCGTTAGTATTCGGGCTCTGGTAAAACACGCATTAGCAAACAGCGAAACCTGGTTGAATGAATTGATCTGGCGCGAATTTTACATGGCGATCTTATGGCATTTTCCGCATGCTGCAAAAGGAGCTTTTAAAAAAGAATACGCCCGCATTCCCTGGCGGAATAATGAAATAGAATTTGAGAAATGGTGTAAAGGCGAAACTGGTTTTCCAATTGTAGATGCCGGCATGCGTGAATTAAATGCCACCGGCTTTATGCATAATCGTGTTCGCATGATCACTGCCAGTTTTTTAGTAAAAGACCTTTTGATCGATTGGAGTTGGGGCGAAGCTTACTTTGCAGAAAAATTAAATGATTTTGACCTAAGCGCAAATAATGGCGGTTGGCAATGGGCTGCAGGAAGCGGTTGCGACGCGGCACCCTATTTCAGGATATTCAATCCGGATTCACAGCAGCAAAAATTCGATCCTGAATTCAAATACATAAAAAAATGGATCCCTGAATTTGGAACAGACAAATATCCTATGCCAATTGTTGATCATAAACTGGCAAGAATAAGAACACTTACAGCTTACAAAAAAGCATTGAGCGAAAATAAATAAAGAAAAACTATCTAAGCATACTTCACCGCATTATCAAAGGTCTCTTCGCTACTATGCATTACCTGCATTTCCCAACCTTGTGGGTATGGAGCTTCCAATAAAGAACCTTTCAATAAATATGGATACATTTCTGCGTATGTTTGAATTTGATTCGCACTCACTCGTCTATAAATATGCGTGCGGTGCAATTTATCAGGATGATCTATTCCTGCGGCCGACATTAATTCAACAGCCGCTTTAATAGTTTCGTGCTGGTAATTTGCTACACGAACCTTTTTATCATCCACATCCAAACCCTTGTATAGTTTAGGGTTTTGAGTTGCTACTCCGGTTGGACAAGTATTCGTGTTACATTCTAAAGCCTGTATGCATCCTAAAGATAACATCATGGCACGAGCTCCGTTGCACATGTCTGCGCCTAAAGAAATATTTTTTACAAGATCGAAACCGGTGTGCACTTTTCCGGAAGCAATTATTTTTATGTTCTTCTTTAGACCAAATCCGTGTAATGCATCATAAACAAAAGCCAAAGCATCTCTCAATGGCATCCCAACAGAATTACTGAATTCCAATGGTGCTGCTCCCGTGCCACCCTCTCCACCATCAACCGTAATGAAGTCAGGCATGATCTCTGTTTTTACCATCGCCTTGCATATGGCAATGAACTGACTTTTTTGTCCAATACATAATTTAAACCCTATCGGTTTTCCTCCGCTTAGATCTCTTAATTGTTTTACAAATTGCAGTAATTCCAATGGCGTACTAAACGCCGTGTGGTAAGGAGGCGACAGAACATCCTTTCCTTTTTCAACCAATCGGATCTTTGCAATTTCATCCGTAACTTTTGATGCAGGCAAAATACCGCCGTGTCCTGGTTTTGCACCTTGAGATAATTTTATTTCTATCATTTTTACATTTGGAAGAACGGCTCGCTCTTCAAAAGCTTTATAATTAAATGTGCCGTCAGAATTTCTGCAGCTAAAATACCCCGTTCCAATTTGCCATATCACATCGCCACTCGGCTGCAGGTGGTAAGGACTCAATCCGCCCTCTCCGGTGTTATGCGCAAAGTTCCCCAGTTTTGCGCCACCATTCAACGCCATGATCGCATTTTTACTAAGTGAGCCAAAACTCATTGCAGATACATTGAAGATAGATGCCGAATAAGGCTTCAAACAATCCGGACCGCCAACCAAAACCCTTGGATCGTGATTAACACGATCATGATGCAGAGGACTTATGGAATGATTTAACCACTCGTAACCTGTTTCGTAAACATTTAATTGTGTTCCAAATGGCGTGGTATCGTTTGCTTTTTTTGAACGCTGATAAATTACAGTGCGACTTAAGCGGTTGTATGGTGCACCATCTGTATCGGATTCAATGAAATATTGATAGATCTTCGGGCGCATCCACTCAGCCCACCAGCGCATACGGCCAATTACCGGGAAATTATATTTTAAAGAGTGCTTAGTTTGTGTAAGGTCTTTAACTCCCAATAAAATAATTGGGCCCACAATTACATAAAGCCATATTGCTTTGTGCCAGAAATAACTTAAAGCAGCAACTGCTAAACAAACAATAATGGAAATGATCGCAAATTTTGTTCTCATATACTCTAATTAAATTTTAAGAATTTGATTAGATAAATATAATAAAACAAATTAGATATGGAAATTAATTTAATTAATGATACAGGCCCCTACAGTTACGTAGCTGGTTTCATCAATTAAAATAGCACCTCCATTATTGCGCAAAGCCTTGTAACTGTCTATCGCTAATGGTGAAGCGGTTTTCAGCAGCACTTTACACACGTCGTTCAATTGAGCTGATTGAATTCCGGTTTCCTTTTCAAGGGTGTTTACATTTAATTTATAATCGATCTCCTTTACAACGCAACGAACTTGTTTGGTGTTGTGCTGAATCATATATTTTGATCCTACTTCCATAGGTTTTGTATCCATCCAGCACAAAATAACCTCAAGGTCTTGCGTGATCTTTGGTTTTGAATCCTCTTTCACGATCATATCTCCCCTACTTACATCCACATCATCATCCAAGTGAACAACTATACTTTGAGGCGCAAAAGCTTCTTCTACTTCTTTACCGCCAATTTCAATTGCCTTTATTGCAGTACGAATTCCTGCCGGTTCCACAATTACCTTATCTCCTTTTCGAATAATGCCGCTCGATAATTTTCCCGCATAACCACGGTAATCGTGCAATTCTTCTGTTTGCGGACGAATAACATATTGCACAGGAAAACGAACATCAAATAAATTAACGTCGCTATTCAATTTTACATTCTCTAAAATATGCAGAAGCGATTCTCCTTTATACCAATTCATGTTGCCGGATCTGTCAACTATGTTGTCACCGCTCAATGCGCTTATTGGAATAAAAATAACATCCGCTAAACCCAGTTGCTTTTGAATGCTTTTATAATCTTTTACAATTTCATTATAACGTGCTTCGCTGAATTCAACGAGGTCCATTTTATTGATGGCAACAACCACATGTTTTATTCCTAACAAAGAGGTAATAATAGAATGTCGACGGGTTTGCTCAATAACACCTTTACGCGCATCGATCAATATTACCGAAAGGTCTGCGTTGCTGGAACCGGTAACCATGTTTCGGGTATACTGAATATGCCCCGGCGCATCTGCAATAATGAACTTTCGTTTATCGGTGCTGAAATATTTATAGGCCACATCAATTGTGATGCCTTGCTCACGTTCGGCACGCAAGCCATCCGTTAAAATGGCCAGATCAATTTCTCCATTCTCTTTATTCTTGCTTTGCTTTTCAATGGCAGCCATTTGATCTATTAGAATAGATTTGCTATCGTACAATAATCTTCCGATCAATGTACTTTTTCCATCGTCAACACTTCCTGCTGTTATAAAACGTAGTATGTCCATTAAAAATATCCCCCCTTTTTACGATCTTCCATTGCAGCTTCAGAAACCTGATCATCAATTCGGGTTTCGCCACGTTCTGAAATTTTTGAAACTATGATCTCCTTAATTACATCATCAATATTCGATGCAGATGATTCAACAGCTGCGGTACAGGTCATGTCGCCAACGGTTCTGTAACGCACCTGTTTTTTCACAACTGTATCTGCTTTATCTATTTGAATGAAATCTGAAACCGCTACGAGCTGATTATCTGCCGTTACAACGCACTCGCGTTCGTGCGCAAAATAAATACTTGGCAAAGAAATGTTTTCTTTCTTAATATAATTCCAAACATCTAATTCCGTCCAGTTACTGATCGGAAAAGCTCTTACGTTCTCGCCCTTATGAATTTTTCCATTGTAGGTATTCCATAATTCAGGACGCTGACGTTTTGGATCCCATTGTCCGAATTCATCTCTTACCGAAAATATTCTTTCTTTAGCTCTTGCTTTTTCTTCATCTCTTCTTGCTCCACCGATACAAGCATCGAACTTAAATTCTTCTATGGTCTCTAACAAAGTATAGGTCTGTAAAGCATTCCTGCTCGCGAATTTCCCTTTTGGTTCAGTTAATTTTTGCCGTTGAATTGTATCTCCAACATATCTTACAATTAATTTCTCATCCAGTTCTTTCACCAGATTATCGCGATAAGCTAATGCTTCAGGGAAATTGTGTCCTGTGTCAATATGAACTAAAGGGAAAGGAAATTTACCCGGACGAAAAGCTTTTTCTGCCAATCTTACGAGTGTAATAGAATCTTTTCCGCCGCTGAATAAAAGTGCAGGGCGTTCAAACTGTCCGGCCACCTCACGCATTATGTGAATGGCTTCTGATTCTAATTGATCTAAATAATTTAAATAGTACTTGCTCATTTGCCTCACCCCAACCCTCTCCAAAGGAGAGGGGGTGGATTTTCTTTTTAATTAATGTTTTTCTATTATGTATGTAATCCGCATTCTTTTTTAGTATTCTCTTCCCACCACCATCGTCCTGCTCTAATATCTTCGCCTTGCTTAACCGCTCGTGTACAAGGAGCGCAACCAATGCTTATAAATCCTTTATCGTGCAATGTGTTGTAAGGTATGTTATGCTTCTTAATATATTCTTTAACTTCTTCAAAGGTCCAATTTAAAATAGGATGAAATTTTATGATCTGATTTGCTTCATCCCACTCAACTTGTTCCGCATTACTTCTCAGGGTTGATTGGTCTGCGCGTATTCCGGTTATCCAAATTGCATTTCCGCTTAAGGCTCTTTTCAAGGGTTCTACTTTACGAATGAAACAACATTCTTTTCTGCTTTCTACAGATTCGTAAAAACTGAGTGGTCCTTTTTCAGAAACCAGTTTTTCCACAGATTCAGTTTGTGGGTAATAAACTTTAATTGGTTTTTTATAGCGATCTAACGTGCTGTTCAAAACAGAATAGCTTTCATTAAATAATCTTCCGGTATCCAAAGTAAATATCTCTATCGGCAGATCGTTGGAAAATATCAGGTGTGTGATCACCTGATCTTCGTAACCTAAACTGCTCGAAAAAACAACTTTTCCGCGAAATGCAGAAACAACAAGGCGCAGTGCGTTTTCGGGCGACTGATCCTTAACTAATTCTTTTATTTCCAAGATCTTGGTTTTCATTATTTCAGCGCTTGCAAAATATCGTTTAAAATATCGTCTTTATGTTCTAATCCAATTGATATACGAATTAATCCGGGCACGATTCCAACCGACAAACGTTCTTCTTCGCTCAATTTAGAATGCGTTGAAGAGGCCGGATGAGTAACAATGGTTCTTGTATCACCAAGGTTTGGAGAGATCTTTATCATCTTCAATTTGTCCAAAAACTTTTTTGCCGTTTCATATCCACCCTTAATCGTAATGGTGATAATTCCGCCGCCGGCTTTCATTTGCTTTTTGGCAATTGAATGATGTGGATGCGAATTTAAAAAAGGATAAGAAACGTTTTCCAAAGCAGGATTCTTTTCCAAAGCTTCGGCAACAAACAAAGCATTCTCGCAATGTCTGTCCATTCTTACCGCCAATGTCTCTAAACTTTTGCTCAATACCCATGCATTGAAAGGACTCATTGAAGGTCCGGTTATTCGGCCAAACAAATAAATATCGTTCACCAGTTCTTTTTTTCCAACAACAACTCCTCCTAATACACGGCCTTGTCCATCCATGTATTTGGTTGCAGAATGTATCACAAGATCTGCCCCCAATTTTATCGGCTGTTGTAAATAAGGCGTAGCAAAGCAATTATCAACGATCAGTAATACTTTATGCTTTTTAGCAATTGAAGCTACAAATTCAAGATCAATTAATTCAATTGCAGGATTTGTTGGTGTTTCCAGATAAATAAAACGCGTTTCGGGTTTTATCAATTTTTCGATGCTGTTGGGATCTTTGATATTAAAATACGAATGCGAAATATTGAGTTTAGGAAAATATTTTGTGAAAATAGCATGCGTTGCTCCAAACACCGAAGAACAGGACACAATATGATCTCCCGATTTTAGAAGTGCCATAAAAGTTGTGTAAATGGCGGCCATACCTGAAGCCAATGCAACTCCAGCTTCCGCGCCTTCCAAAAGACATACTTTATTTACAAATTCGTTATTGCTTGGATTGGTGTAACGTGAATAAATAAAATCTTCGCTCTCATCATTAAATGCTGCGCGCATTTCTTCGGCCGTATCAAAAACAAAACTGGAAGTTAAATATAGGGGTGTAGAGTGCTCGTTGTTTTGGCTACGCTCCATTTGTGATCTTATAGCCTGTGTTTCAAATTTTTTATCTTTCATATTAGTTCACACTAACTTTATAGGTAATTTTTGCGGTTGGTTCCAGTGTTTTAGAAACAGAGCAGTATTTATCAATCGATAATTGCACGGCGCGTTCTGCTTTTTCTAATTCAATTTCGCCCTTTAATTTAAAGTGAATAATGATGTTTCGGAATAATGAATATTCTTCTACCGCTTCTTTTTCTCCATCCACTTCAATTTCAAAAGAATCAATTCTTTGTTTTTGTTTTTTTAAGATCATAACTACATCAATAGCACTGCAACCACCAACAGCTGCCAACAATAATTGTGTTGGTCTGAATCCGGAATTGTGTCCGCCAAGATGAGGAGGGCCATCCATCATAATAACATTT
The DNA here is from genome assembly GCA_025362575.1 of Bacteroidia bacterium. Lineage (GTDB taxonomy): Bacteria > Bacteroidota > Bacteroidia > B-17B0 > Aurantibacillaceae > JAHEYG01. The sequence goes on along the minus strand of JANYIQ010000075.1, from coordinate 21,204 downwards.
CCGTCTTCATTTTTTGCCTCCATGGCAAAATCGTCGTCTGTTCTTTTAATAGTAATTTTCATATGCTAATACTGTGTTTTCAATTGCCAAATGGAATGCTTGATTTCATCATTTAAAGATTACCAACCCAATCATTTCATGGTTTAAAGATACCTATTTTAGAACGAATTTACACCGTTTACCGTGGTATATTTCATGGTATATTTTACTCCCGGATTAATATATTTATAGGCACTATGGGCCATGAGTGCCGCTTCATGAAAACCACATAAAATCAGTTTTAGTTTATTGGGATAGGTATTAATGTCGCCAATTGCATAAACACCCTGAATGTTGGTGCTGTAGTCTTCCGTATTTACCTGTATCGCATTTTTATCAATGTTCAGTCCCCAGTCGGCAATTGGTCCCAATTTTGGACTCAATCCAAAAAGCGGAATTAAATGGTCGGCTTCAATTTCTGTTTCTGTGTTTTCTTTGATATTACTTACCCTAAGCTTTTTCAGAAATTCATCTCCATGAACCGACTTTAAATTTGAATTCAATAGCAAATTGATTTTTCCGCTTTGCGCGAGATTCAAAACTTTATTTACGCTATCCAGCGCCCCTCTAAACGATTCGCTTCTGTGAACCAAAGTAATTTCTTCGGCAATATCCGCAAGATGAATAGCCCAGTCCAAAGCAGAATCACCTCCGCCGGCCAACACAATTTTTTTATCGCGGTATTTTTCCGGATCAAGGATCATATAGGACACGCCTTTTCCATTCTCGAAACGTTCTAAACCATCCACTTCAGGTTTGCGCGGTTCAAAGCAACCTAATCCTCCGGCGATCACAACAACCTGAGAAGAAATTTTTGTTCCCATGTTGGTAGTAATAATAAAGTCTCTTTCTCCAACTTTATTCAATGTTTCAACTCTTTCGCCTAAGGTAAATGTTGGTTTGAACGGCTCTGCCTGTTTCACCAAATTGTCAACTAACTCTTGAGCCAATACAGTTGGAAAACCCGGAATATCGTAAATAGGTTTCTTAGGATAAATTTCTGATAGCTGTCCGCCAACTTGTGGCAAATAATCAATTAAATGACAGCGCAATTTCAAAAGTCCTGCTTCAAAAATTGAGAATAGTCCGACAGGTCCTGCACCTATAACTGTTATATCTGTTGTTATCATAATTAAAAGAATATTCGTTTTAAACTGGCAATAATTACTGTTACACCAACCAAGATCATAATTGTTTTAGTTGGAATTTTATTTGCTAAATACGCGGCAATTGGAGCAGCGATCACTCCTCCAATAATTAATCCTGCAATAATTGCCCAGTGAGTTAATCCAATGATAGTGAAAAAGGTAAGAGAGCTTGCTAATGAAACAAAGAACTCGGTAAGATTTACTGAACCAATGGTGTAGCGGGAGTTTCTTCCTTTAGCAATTAAAGTCGAAGTAACAATTGGTCCCCAACCACCACCGCCAATAGAATCGAGCAATCCGCCAACAAATGCTAACGGAAATATCCGTTTTATCTTTTCGCGGATCTTATCTTTTTTTAATGCTTTGAAAATTATAACGAAGCCCAGGAATAAAGTATACGTTGAAACTAAAGGTTTCAAAATATAATTATACTGTTCCAATGATGTTAGAACATAAGCTCCCAAAATGGCACCGATCACTCCCGGTAATAATAAATTACGAAATAATTTTGTGTTCACGTTTCCAAATTTTAAGTGCATTAATCCTGAAACGCCACTCGTAAATATTTCCGAAGCATGTACACTTGCACTTGAAGCAGCGGGAGAAATTCCACCACCTAATAAAAAAGAAGTTGCCGTTACACCATAGGCCATTCCTAAAGCACCATCGATCATTTGTGCCACAAATCCGGCAAGGATATAATACAAAATAGAAGAGTCAATACTTTGCGCGACCTGATACGAATATCCTCCGATAACTGCGGGAGGTAAATAATAACAAAATAAATACCCGAAAATAATTAGCGCTGGAACTGAAATACTATAGGCAATTATACGCTTTCTACTTATCTTATTTTCATTGAGCCTGTCCGGGTGTGTTGAAAGAACAGAGGTAATTCCATTTAGTTTTTTCACCTTTTCCGTAAAATCTCCCTTTAAATGCGAACGCATTTTGGTTAAATTATCGATCGATTCATTTATTTCATTTGGAAAAGATTCATCCAATGTTTCACGAATACGTTTTGCTATAGTCGGAGATTTTCCATTAGTAGAAACTGCAATTTTCACATTTCCTTTTTGAACGATGGAACCTAAGTAGAAATCGCATTGCTCGGGAGTATCTGCCACATTTGCAATTATCTTTCTATTGGTCGCTTCCACTTTAATAGCCAAACTCGTTTCTTTATTATTAACGGCCACAATAACAAAATCAATATTATTCAGATCTTCATTTCTGAAAGAACGTTGATGAATTATTAAATTCTGATACTTGTTTTGGAAAGCTCGAATCTCTTCGCCAACCTGAGTTGCTACTAAAGTAATTTTGGTGGCAGGACTATTGTTTAAAACCGCCGTTACCTTTTCTAAGCCAACTTTTCCTCCACCAACAATAAGTACGCGAAAGTTTTCTAATTTAAGGAAGACGGGGAATAGTTTATTTTCTTTTTCTAAAATTGTACTCATAATTTCATTTCTTCTATTTTGTAAAACTCAGATCGTAGGTCAAACTAAAGTAGTACATTGCTCCAATGGTTGGTCCGGCCGCATATTGAAAATAACGTTTATTCAATACATTCGTTCCTCCCAGTTTGAAAACTGTTTTGATCTTTGGGGCCTTCAAAGATATTTGTGCATCAAACGTATTGAACGACGGAACGTTTCCGGTCGCTAACGGACTTTGCCACAAATAATTTTCTTGCCACTTCCAAACAATGTTGAATCCAAAATTTCTAAACAAATCGCGATTTCCAAATTGAACATTAGCGCTCCATTTAGGCGTATTGAAACCGGTAATGAAAATATCATTTTTGGTTTGAGATTGCAGATCATTATAACTTACGTTACCGGAAACAGAATAGGTTTTGTAAAAATTATAACTCAAACGTAAAGCTGAACCATAACTATAATAGGTGTTGCGCGCGTTCGTGAAAACCCTATAGCGCGTTTGTCTTGATTTAGTATACGCATCAAATGCCGAACTATCGGTGCCCACTGGCCCTGAGTTAGGAACTGACACTTCGATCTGCCCTAAGAAACCTTGTTCAATGTTAAAATAAAAATCCCAATCAATTACAACAGAGTTATTAAATAATACCGCTTTATAACCGGCATCAAAAGCCTGAATTTTTTCGGGTTGCAACTGTTGAAGATTTGCAACTTGCAAAACATCTTTATTTTTTAAGATAGCATTATTCTTACTTGTTCCGTTCGCAATATCTTTATTTACCGCGCTGCTAAAATCATTAATAGAGGCTTGAGTGTAGGAGTTTTCTAAAAAACCTAAACCATCATTCACATACGATAACCCTCCAACGCGACGAACGCCGCCATTATTTACAAACGACAACGCTTCGAATAATGCTGGGAAACGATAACCTTGTTGGTAAGAAATTCTAAAGTTGTGCCTCTCTTTTAAAGTATAAACGATCGCCGCTCGCGGATTGAATTTCCCTTCAAAATCAAAATTCTTATCGTAACGTAAAGAGCCGATCAGTTTTAAATTATCATTCAGTAGTCGCTTTGTCACTTGAACAAATCCTCCAACTTTTCCATAATACACATCCTTTCCTCCGGGTTGATTTCTTTCAGAAATTGGTCTGCTGAAATCCACAAAATTATTTCCATCAGGAATAACATCGTAAAGTCTTCCATCCGCTCCTAACAGAACATCTACAATTTTAGTAGTATATTTACTAAGGTCGTACTGAATATCCGAATGATATAATTTACTTCGCTGCCACAGAGCAGCTCCTCCTGTTAAAGGCGCATCCTTTATCAAAGAAGCATGATCCCAATTATTAATTCCTACAATTGTATTTTTAGCTTCATTGTATTCAGGACTTCCAGGCAAATATCTTCCTTCATCGGCTTTTGCACGCGCGATCTGATTTGCAGTAACAATGTCTGTCCCACCATTAACCTCATTTTGTAATGTTGTTTTATAAATAGCGCCCCAGTCCTTATTATTCTTGAACGTTAAATCTAAATTATCTGCCAATGGTTTTAAGTTATAGGAGTTGCCGGTATTTTCGGTAGAGGTGTAGGCTCTAAATAACAAGGCCTGGCTTTTTAATTCAATAGAATGATTTTGTAAAGTAGCGTTCTTCAACTGAATTTTATTTCCGCGCTGGAAAATACCATCCATTTGTCCGAAACGATATCTATAACTTATTTCGGTTTTATCATTAATCTTATAATGCACGGCTCCATCTACTTTTGTATTCTTTACGGTTGGATCCACGAGATCTTTTTCTGCAAATCCGGTTCGGCGAACATTAAAGGTTTGTGTTTTACTTTGGTAATTGATCGTAACAGGAACGGTATTATTACTTTCGTTACCATAAATATTCCATCCGTCATAAGCCGGATTGGTGTTACCACTTGCAAATTGTAGGAATGAAGGATTTGATGAAGTCAGATCATAAGGATTCTGATCAGTTATTGAAGAAGAAACCCAATCTACTCCTTGAAAATAACTAGCGTTCAGTTTTGCTGCCCACTTTTCATTCTTTCCAAATGTTTGCGCTATCCTGAAAGCGGTTTCAGATAAAAAGCTTGCTGCATGATCAATATTGTCGACATGATTGATGCCTGTTCGTTGATAAAAACTAACTCCTTTATTCAAGTAAGGATTTTTAGTGAAAGAATTCGATAAGCCATTAATAGAATTAACACCATACAAGGCAGAGGAGGAGCCGGGAATGATCTCAACACTTTTAATATCGAGCTCGTTCGGACCGATTGTATTTCCCAGAGCCATACCCAAAGTTGGTGACTGAATGTCAATCCCATCAACCAACTGAGTAAAACGAAAATTGTTTGGCGAATTGAATCCACGGGTGTTCGGAACCTTGAAGGTTAAACTTCCTGTGGTCATTTGAACGCCTTTTACGTTTTCCAAAGCATCGAAAAAAGTTGGAGCCGGGGTTTCGCGAATAGCAATTATATCTAATTTATCAATTGCCACCGGCGACTTCAATATGCTTTCTTCCGTTCTTGAAGCCGAAACAACTACTTCATTAACCATAAGGGTTTGTTGATTTAATTGGAAATTGAATTTTTGATTCTCATTCTCTACAACAAACTCCTGACGTTCATATCCCGTGTAAGAAACAATAATCGTAAATGGAAATTTATTAGCGGTTTTTAAAACGAATTTTCCTTCTGTGTCTGTTTGCGATGCAACGGTCGTTCCTTTTATCTGAATTGTTGCGCCGGGCAAAACCTCGCCATTATTTTTATCGTGAATCAACCCCGATAATTGGATAAGGTTATTTTGTGCGTTTACTTTGACTAATAGAATTAAAAAAAGAGTAGCGAATATGTATTTTGTTTTCATAGAATTATTTCTCTTGATCTTAGTTCAATAAATAATTCCAGTTCGTTAACACAGTCGGAAATTCTTTGTGCTGTTTCACTACCTCTCCAATAACAATTACTGCCGGCGCCTGAATATTCGCTTCCTTTGCAATTTCTTCAATGGTATCAATTGTTCCTAAAGCCAAATTGTAAGTTGGTAAAGATCCATTTTGGATCAAAGCGATAGCCGTATCCTCTTTTCCTTCCTGTTTAAATACTTCTACAATTTCCTTGAGTTTATTTAAACCCATTAAAACTACAACCGTTGCGTTTGTTTTTGCCGCTGCCTCCACATCTTTAGATAATTGATTGTCTTTGGTTGTTCCTGTAATTACCCAAAAACTTTCACTTACGCCTCTGTGAGTTACAGGAATACCGCTTAAACCCGGAACACCAATGGAACTCGAAATTCCCGGAACGAATTCAGTTTCAATGTTAAAAATATCCGCATAGTTTATTTCTTCCTGTCCGCGACCAAACACAAAGGGATCGCCACCTTTTAAACGAACAACGTGTCCGTGCGTGAAAGCCAGGTCAACTATAAGGGAGTTGATCTGATCTTGCGTATAAGTGTGATTGTGATTTCTTTTCCCAACATTTATTTTTAAAGCATCAATGGGAACGTATTTGAATAGTTCTGTATTTACCAGTGCGTCATATAATACTACATCTGCTGAACCTAAAGCGTGAACGCCTTTTACTGATATTAGATCTACGTCCCCGGGACCTGCGCCTACTAATGTTAATTTTGGATATATTTCTTTTCTCATGATTTCTTGTTGTTTAATGTTTGATTATTTGTTTTGATGTTTCGGGTTTAGGTCTCGACTCTGCTTGACTTGACAGCTACCCTTTCCGAAACAAAACAAGAGTAGCTAGTTCATTATCATACAACAACAACGATCATATTTTATATGGATATATTCCTTTTTCATGCTTGCTTATTGATTTTATTAAATTCTTTTTCTCTATAACTAATAGCTTCCGTTACAAATTTGCAGGATTGTAAAAAATAATCTTTAGCAAATTCCTGAGAAGCTTCAAAGCGCTCTTTTTGCTTTACCAAATTCGCAAACAATCCCTCATAACTAAACGGCCTATGGAACTGAAAGGTTTTGTCAAACTCTGTCAACAGGCCATCAACCGTAAATGCGTAAATTCGTTTTTCCAATAGCAATACTCGTGCTGCGCTAATAAAGGCATAGTAGGCATAATATATACTCTCTAAATATGCTCCTGTTTCAAAAGCCTCCCACGCCAGTTCTATTTTTTCATCCGCATCAAAATACAAACTCGCTTTTAAAGCATTCTCTATTGGTAATTTTATTTGCATTGCCATTCTTTTAATACGTTATTGAATAACTACATTCGCCGTTCTGAAACTTTTTACCTCTGTAACAAATTGGTTGGCCTGCGAAAAATATGCTTCTGCAAATTCCTTTGAAATTTCCTTTTCGTTAATTTGTAAGATCAGATCTTTGAAGGTTGTTTCGTAAGAGAATGCATTTTCATTCTCAAATTGTTTATCAAAATCAGTTATCACTCCATGTTGTGTATTCACGTGTATCTGTTTGTCCAGCAATAAGGCCTTGGCTGCATTAATGAAAGCAGCGTAAGAATAATAGATGCTGTCACCATAACTTTTATTGTCAAACGTTTCCGCTGCCAATGCGATCTTTTCTTCCGCTTCAAAAAACAAAGTTTGAACCAGATCAATTACAACACCGGCACACTCTCCCACACCAATTGCGGTAGCAAATTTTTCACTCTGACCCCAATCAACCAGATCTTCATTCGTTAATGTTGAATTGTCCGCCAAAGGTTTTAATAACTGATAAAAATAATCCTTACCTTGCTTGTCGTAATAACTATTAAAATACTCTCCTTCAACTGCATTCTTTTCAAAATCGTTGAATAATGTTCTCAGAACATCCGGTCCGCGTTTACTCGCAACCTTAATTACTTTATCGGAAATTCTTCCGTCACCATTTCCAATGGTTCCTCCTCCTAACAATACTTGCAAGGCCGGCACAACATTTGTTCCTACTTTAAAGGAACTACCATGAAAACCGATCTGCGCCAAAGCATGCTGACCACAAGCATTCATGCACCCGGAAATTTTTATTTTTATATCGTGATTGTATATTAAATCCGGAAATTCTTCACTAATCACTTTCTCCAAGGCAACTGAAATGTGGGTGCTATCAGAAATAGCTAAATTACAAGTGTCAGTCCCCGGGCATGCGGTAATATCACCCACAGAACCGAAGCCGGGAACTGCCAATTGAATTTTATCCAGTTCATTGTACAAAAAAGGTAATTCGTCTGCGCCTACAAATTTCAATAGAAATCCTTGATTAATTGTAATACGGAAGTCTTCTATTAAAGCGTATTTTTTTATCACTGAAGCTAATTCTCGGGCTTTTTTAGAAGAGATATTTCCTATTTGAACTTTTATATAAACGCCGAAATAACCTTTTTGTCTTTGCTCAAAAGTATTAGTGTCTAGCCATCTTTTATATTTTACCTTATCTAATACAGGTGCTACTTCCGGTAATTTATTTTTTAGTTGAAGTGTGTCATTTATCTCCGGTACAATTTCAAATGTTTTATTCAATAAAGCTTTTTCCTCTTGTTTAACCAATTTCAAGAATTCTTCTACTCCGATCTTATTGATCAAATATTTTATTCTTGCTTTATGTCTGCTTGCCCTTTCTCCGTATCTATCGAATACACGAATAGTAGCTTCAATAAAAGGGATCAATTTATTTTCAGGCAGGAATTCGAAAGCTGTTTGTGCCAAAAAAGGTTGGGCACCTAAACCGCCGCCGATCAAAACCTTAAAGCCTTTGTTCTTTCTTGTATTAACTTTTGGAATGAAGCCAATATCATGGATGTAAGTAAAAGACGTATCTTTTTCATTATTAGAAAAAGCTATTTTTATTTTGCGCCCTAATTCTTGTCCGAAAGGTTTACGCAAGAAATATTTGAACACAGCATGCGCATAAGGAGAAATATCAAACAATTCATTGGAATCTATTCCTGCTTCTGCAGAGGCCGTAACATTACGAACAGTGTTTCCGCAAGCTTCCCGTAAAGTAATATCATCTTGTTCTAACTTTGCCCAAAGCTCAGGAGTTCTCTCTAAACTTACATGGTGAATTTGAATATCCTGACGGGTTGTTAAGTGCAAATTACCATTTGAATATTCATCGCTGATGTCAGCAATTCGCAATAATTGTTTTACATTCAATTTCCCGAAAGGTATTTTGATGCGGATCATTTGAACGCCTTGTTGCCTTTGTCCGTAAACACCACGTGCCAAACGTAGAGAACGAAATTTCTCTTCGTGAATTTTTCCTTCTTTGAAAGCACGGATCTTTTTCTCAAGATCAATGATGTCTCTTTCAACTAATGGGTTTTCTATTTCGGTTCTAAAGCTTTGCATTTCAATATTTTTTTAAATATTTGGTTGAGGCGTTGTTCTTAAATATGGTTTTATCTCTTTAAATCCTTTCGGAAATTTTGCCGGGATGTCTTCTGTTTTAATGGAAGGTATAACAACTACATCTTCTCCTTGCTTCCAGTTAGCGGGTGTTGCAACACTATAGTCTGCGGTTAGCTGCAATGAATCAATAACTCTCAGGATCTCATCAAAATTTCTTCCGGTTGAAGCCGGATAAGTAATTAATAATTTTACTTTTTTATCCGGAGCAATTACCACTACCGAGCGAACTGTAAATTTATCAGAAGCATTTGGGTGTACAAAGCCGTACAATTTAGATACTTCAAAAATAGGATCGGCAATGATCGGATAGTTTACAATCGTATTTTGAGTTTCATTAATATCTTTTATCCAGCTTAAATGCGATTCAACCGGGTCAACGCTTAAGGCGATCACCTTAACATTGCGTTTTTCGAATTCGGGCTTCAATTTTGCAACTGTTCCTAATTCCGTTGTGCACACAGGCGTAAAATCTGCCGGGTGAGAAAATAATATTCCCCAACTGTTTCCTAAAAATTGGTGAAAGTTAATTTTACCTTCGCTCGACTCTGATGTGAAGTCCGGTGCGATATCTCCTAATCTGATTGACATATTTTTTGTTTTTATAGTTTATAATTTTGTTTGATTTTTTCCGATAAAAAAAGCCCTTCATTTCGGAAGGGCTTTTGTGATCTATAATTAGTTTATCTATTTATATTCATAAAATATCCATCCGAAGATTTTTGGTCTTGCAGCAGCACATCCACATTGTCATGTGCTGGGTTGGAATATTTTGAATTGTCTTTTTCATTTTAACGGTACAAAGTAATGGCAAGAAAATTGCATTTCCAAGAAATATTTGAATTATTTTTTAATTTCCTATTTATGTAGTAGGAGTATTTCTTTTGTAAATGCTGATTTCATTGTAAATTGTGTTTCTTAATTAATTTATTTTCTCTCTTAATAATATCGGCCAAACTTGTTTTAGAGAGTATTTTTATGCTGGCTTCTCTAACTTCGAGTACCACATCTCGTAATCCACAGGTTTCTTCATGCACGCATTCATCGCATCTTTCATAAAAGTTTAAACTCACGCAAGGCAATAAGGCTATGGGCCCGCCGGTACTTCTTATAATAGTGCTTAGCATTACTTCCTCAGGATGTTTTAGTAAAGTATAACCGCCGGTCGGCCCCATTTTACTTTCAACAATACCTTCGTTTCTTAATTGAACCATTATGGCTTCTAAGAATTTTCTTGGTATTCTTTCCGCTTCGGCGATCTTCGAGATCTTTAAAGGCCTTTGCTCTTTATACTCTCTGGCCAGTAATATCAATGCTTTTATGGCGTATTTGGTCTTTTTGGGTAGCATATGGGTGTAAATATACTACTAATTTTGTAGGATACAAAATTAAAGGGGTGGAGCGAAGTTCGCTTTCGCGAAACACAGATAAAAAGGATTTAAAAGGATTGCTTTTTTCTCCGCTAATAAATAACGGTTTTATCTGCTTTATCCTTTCAAATCCTCCTGATCCTTCTATATCCGCGTTCTATTTCCTCTACTGCATCTTCTTCAATCCAACTCTCAATCCTAAATTAGCTGTTATCAGAGGATTTTGTCCGTGGTCCATGAACATTTGAGTGCAGGTTATGCTTGCCGCAGGATAGAACCAAGAGAAAAACCCTTTATGATAAATGGGTTTGAAATTGTATCCTACTTCAACATCCATTCCACTGCGGTGAAAAATATGAGATTCCATTCCCATTGCAGATTCGCCGGGATGCGTCATGTAAGTTTCGTGATTTACCTCGTGATGATGAGCAAAACCTCCTCCAACAAATAAACCATTTGCAAAATTATAACGGTAATTGAAAGTAATAGGACCAACAATACTCATGTTAGACACATTATAAACCTCCTTGGCTTTAATGTCGATGCTGCTGTGTTCATTTAAGAATACGCCGAGTCCGCCGTAAACACCGGTAACGTAATTTACGTTCTGTGTTCCGTTACTTAAACCTGCTTCTAAATAAACTTTGTGCTTGTTGTTTTGAGCTTTAAGAGTGTATGCAACTATCATTGCAAGTAACACCATACTTTTTTTGGCTTTCATATGTATATGATTGGTAAAGTATAGGTGTTCTCATAATTGGATCGGGTTCTTATTAACTAAAACGTCATTAAGTTCAAATTGGTTGGGTGTGATAAGTAAAAAAGTGGTAATTTCACCCTTAAGAACAATTAACTCTCTCTGCTATGCCACTGATATTGCCTGTTAAAGGGGTTTCGCCTCAATTCGGAAAAAACTGCTTTTTAGCCGGAAACTGTACCGTTGTTGGTGATGTGATCATGGGCGACGACTGCAGTATTTGGTTCAATACGGTGGTTCGCGGCGATGTAAACAGCATTCGCATTGGCAATAAAGTGAACATACAAGATGGCGCGGTGCTGCACTGCACTTATGAAAAGACCAAAGTGCATTTAGGAAATAATGTTTCCATTGGACATAATGCCATTGTGCACGGTTGTACTGTGCACGACAATGTTTTAATTGGCATGGGAGCAATCGTTATGGATAATTGTGAGATAGGAAGCAATACCATTATTGCGGCAGGTGCAGTTGTGACGGAAGGAACAGTTGTGCCAAGCGGTTGCATTTTTGCAGGAGTACCGGCAAAAAAAGTAAAAGATATTTCTCAGGAATTAATTAGCGGAGAAATTGATCGTATTGCCAATAATTATTTGATGTATAGTGGTTGGTTTAATAAGTAAATACAATCATGGTGATGTTAGTTTTAATTCTCTTTATAGCATTTGTTTTGATACTTGGCTACGTTTTGATTTTCCGAGACGTCAAAACATTAAGGCTTAAATTAGATTTCGCAAATCTTTATAGAAACACCTTTGTTCAATTTTCAAATAGGTACTTTGAAAGTGATTTTGGCCTTCCAAAAGCCAAGAATGTAGACAACGAACTTTATCATTGGTTGACTAAAAAGTCGGTTCAAATGCAAGCCGACTTAGGCGGACTGGGTATTATTGAATATCATGCCCCATTTAGAACTCACATTATCAGAAATTATGAAGTAATAGTTAATTCTTTGCCGAAATATAGAGACGAGTTAATACAACAATCAGATGTTAACTCCTGTGATGATGTTTTATTAAGGCATATTGGCAATATTGAAAATAAAATTGAAATTTTAGAAAAACAATTAAAGAGCCCACTTACTTGGCTTCAAAAAGGTATTAGAGCTTTGATTGCTCTCCCAATTTATCTTTTATTATGGTTCGGGATAATAACAGATAAATCAGCATCTAAAATTATACAAAACACAATCTTTAAAATAATAACTGGGATTTTTGCCTTAGTTACTTTTATTAGTTGCGTCGTGACAATTATTCAAGGCAAAGATGCCACAATCCAATTTATACAAAACCTTTTTGGAAGGAATTAATTACAAGAATGAAACTGATCATAACTGGCGCCACCGGCACAGCAGGTTTAGAAACACTGAACCAGGCTTTATTAGATAAAGATATAACAGAAGTAATTTCTTTAATGAGAAAGTCCTCTGAAATTTCTCATCCTAAATTAAAAACCATTGTCCATAAAGATTATTTGAATTATTCAGGTTTAGAAGATGTTTTCAAAAATGCCGATGCTTGTATTTGGTGCTTGGGAATTTCGCAAACGCAGGTGAGTAAAGCCGAATATGAAGTGATCACTTTCGATTATACGATGGCGGCAGCTAAAGCAATGTTGGCCGCTAATCCGAATATTACTTTTATTTTTTTAAGCGGAATGGGTGCTGATACAACAGAAAAAAGTAAAACCATTTTTGCCAGAGTAAAAGGAAAAGCAGAAAATGCATTATTGAAATTACCTTTCAAAAGATTGCATTCGGCCAGGCCGGGCGGAATTGTTCCGGTAAATCCAAAAAAGAAAATGCCGTGGGTACAAACTGCATTGTTAAGAGCAATGTTATTTTTAATGCCGAAATACGCCATTGATACTGTTCAATTAGCTAAAGCAATGATCAACTTAGCGAAACGTGGGCATAAAGATTTTATTTTGGAAAATCAGGCGTTGAAGGAGATGGCTAAGTAGTGGCCATAGAACGCGGATCAGACGGATTTAGCAGGTTTTCGCGGATCAGCTTATCGTTCATAAAAAATCCGCGAAGACCCGCACGATCAGCCAAATCAGCGTTCCATTGTTCTAAAGTCCTAAGTGTTTCGACTTGATCTCTTTTCCAAAAAATCTTGAGGCTTGCTCATTAAAATTTTCAGGAGTTTCTGTTGTAAAAAATTCCAATTGATTGTTTTTACTTAAACGGCTTTCCATTTCGGGGTGACGTTTTAAATAATCCACCAAACCGTTTGCAACAATTTCTCCTTGTGAAAGAATGGTAATATTATGAGGTAAATACTGTTTTATTTTATTTACCAGTAAAGGATAATGTGTGCATCCCAAAATAATGGTATCAATTTTATCAGACTTTTTTAAAAGCTGATGAATGTGTTTTTCAATGAAATAATTTGATCCCTCGTTATTGAATTCATTATTCTCAATTAAAGGCACCCACATCGGGCAAGCCTCTTGAAACACTTTTACTTCCGGGAAAAATTTAGCTATCTCGATCGGATATGAATTTGAATTTACGGTTCCTGTTGTTCCTAAAATACCAACGTGTTTTGTTTTGGAATAGTTTCCTACAATTTCAGTCGTGGGGCGAATTACACCTAACACTCTTTTGGTTGGATCGATATTCGGAAGATCTTTCTGTTGAATGTTTCGTAATGCTTTTGCAGAAGCTGTATTGCACGCTAAGATCACGAGCGGACAACCCATCTCAAACAAATGTTTCACGCACTCTAAAGTATATTGATAAACTGTTTCGAAGCTGCGTGTTCCATAAGGTGCGCGGGCATTGTCTCCCAAATACAAATAATCGTATTGAGGTAATTGCTTTACAATTTCTTTTAAAACCGTTAAGCCTCCGTAACCGGAATCAAAAATGCCTATGGGCGAATTATTTTTTTGAGCTGTCAAATTCACGTTTTTTAAAACCAAACATCTAAACAAATAATATACTCGTAACGTTGGTTCGTATATGTTGTTCCTTGTTTAAAAATAAGATTTGATGATTGTAATCCTCTTGTTTCTGCGCTTAAACTTACATTTTTTAATGGATGAAACTCCAAGCCAAAAGTTCCTCCGTAAATGCATTGACCAATATCTGTGGTCCCCGTAAGCATTCTGTCAGGATCAGAAAAATATTCTCCTCTTCCATATACAGCCAGCTTTTTCAAAAACTGATATCTGGCCACTAATAACCCACTTATCATGACCGCATTTTTTGTGGTGTCTTTCAGTAAAGAATTATTTTGCCAGGCATAATTTGCTTCTAAACCCAAACTGAATTTATTAGCCTTAATGGTTGCATAAATATTATTAAAAAACCGTTGATGTTTCGCTGGCGCGTTATCAGCTGTTTCATCACAAGTGAGAAAATTGTACGTGATCGAAATGTTATCATTTACATCATATAACATCGATAAACCAACTGCCTTATTTTTATTATTATCAATATAAGTGTTGTATCCGTCGAACACATTAAGCTGAATCGCTAATTTTTTGCTTACCTCGTATGTTAATTTAGCACCACTTAAATAATAAGGTTCAAAAAAAGTTAACACGGCCATGCTCGAAGTAACATTCTCTCTGGGCTGAACACTTTCAAGTCCAATATGGGTTTTAAAAAAACCTGCATCTAGCCACAAATGCTTAACCAATTTGATTCCGGCATGCGCTTCCTGGATCAAATTAAATGTTTTTGGCCAGGTGCTTTCCGGTATGTCGCCATAATGCAGGGTAATGTTGCTTCTTACACGACTGCTTCTGTAAGTCATAGATAGTTGGGCAATATTCAAGCCAAAATCATTGTTGCGCGCCGCCATGGTTGGAAACTGAACAAAACCTCCAACATTCGTATCATCAGTATAATGAGAGTAATAGGTACTAACATAACCTCCGATCGTGATGTGCTGGTAGTCGGTAGTATCTTCTTTGTCGGCAATTCTCGTTCCCGAAAATAAAACACTTGTGTCTTTTTCCAGCACAAATTTAGGCTTATTCTTTTTGTGGTGTGTAGTATCGCTTTGCGAAAATGCGTTTATGGCAAAAAAAACCAAAATAATGTATAAATAATGCTGTTTCATTTGCAAAAGCTCATCAAATATAATTAAAATGAGGTGATATTAAATATCTTTGCAAGATAAATGTTTAATAAAGAGCTTGACCCCGAAGATTACTATCTTAGCCCTGAAGGCTACATTGTTTTTACTGAAAAATATCACTTAAAAAGGGGGTATTGCTGTAAGAGCGGGTGTAAACATTGTCCGTATGGATACAATAAGAAAACCGGGAATGTTGAGGGTAAAAAAAAAGAAGACAACAAAGATTAATTAATAAGATAAATGGATAATAAAGATTTTCAGAAATTAATTTTACAGGGAATTCCAAACGAATTGCCCCCTGCCCCAGAATACGATGCAAACATTAATCACGCTCCGAAGCGAAAAGATATTTTAAATGCTGAAGAAAAGAAATTAGCATTAAGAAATGCGCTTCGTTATTTTGATTCAAAACATCATGCTGTTCTTGCCAAAGAATTTTCGGAAGAATTAAAAACCTACGGAAGAATTTACATGTACCGCTTCCGTCCCGATTATAAAATTTACGCGCGACCGATCTTGGAATATCCGCATAAGTCGTTACAAGCTGCTGCGATCATGCACATGCTCAGTAACAATTTAGATCATGCCGTTGCACAACACCCGCACGAATTAATTACTTATGGTGGCAACGGAGCTGTGTTCCAGAACTGGGCACAGTATCTTTTAACGATGCAGTACCTGGCAACGATGACAAATGAGCAAACACTAACCTTGCATAGCGGACATCCGATGGGAATTTTTCCTTCGCATAAAGATGCGCCGCGAGTGGTTATAACAAACGGAATGATGATCCCGAATTACAGCAAGCCCGATGATTGGGAAAAATTCAACGCGCTTGGTGTAACACAATACGGACAAATGACAGCCGGTTCGTTCATGTATATTGGTCCGCAAGGCATTGTTCACGGCACCACAATTACAGTAATGAATGCCGCACGAAAAATTGCGAAGACAGAAGAAGAAAGAAAAGGTAAATTATTTGTAACTGCCGGATTAGGAGGAATGAGTGGCGCACAGCCTAAGGCCGGAAAAATTGCAGGATTAGTTGCGGTAGTTGCAGAAATAAATTCAAAGGCAACGGCAACGCGTCATTCTCAAGGTTGGGTAGATGAAGTGTTTGATAGTTTAGATAAATTAATTCCAAGAATAAAAGCTGCAACACAAAACAAAGAAGCGGTTTCAATTGCTTATCAAGGAAATGTTGTTGATCTGTGGGAGCGTTTAGTAAAAGAAAACATTAAGGTTGATATTGGCACCGACCAAACTTCTTTGCATAACCCTTGGGCAGGCGGATATTATCCTGCCGGATTAAGTTTGGAAGAAAGTAATAAAATGATGGCAGAGCAACCTGAACAATTTAAAAAAGAAGTTCAGAAAACTTTGGTACGACATACGAATGCAATAAATACTTTGCACGAAAAAGGAATGTACTTTTTTGATTACGGAAATGCTTTTTTATTGGAAGCTTCCCGTGCCGGTGCAAAAATTGTTAAGGCCAACGGCGATTTTATTTACAACTCTTATGTACAGGATATTTTAGGGCCAATGTGTTTTGATTATGGCTTTGGTCCTTTTAGATGGGTTTGCACGAGCGCAAATGCAGATGACTTAAAGAAAACAGATGAGATCGCTTTAGTGGTTTTAGAAGAGATGTACAAAAC
Organism: Bacteroidia bacterium; assembly: GCA_025362575.1. Taxonomy (GTDB): domain Bacteria; phylum Bacteroidota; class Bacteroidia; order B-17B0; family Aurantibacillaceae; genus JAHEYG01. The sequence continues at coordinate 4,272 of JANYIQ010000075.1, read as the reverse complement.
CGCGCCTGATGAAATTAAACAACAACTAAGCGATAATATTGTTTGGATACGCGATGCGATGAAAAACAATTTAGTGGTTGGATCACAAGCGAGAATTTTATATGCAGATAGCGAAGGAAGAGTTAAGATAGCTGAAGCAATGAACAAAGCAATTGCCGCAGGAAAAATTTCGGCGCCTGTTGTTTTAGGAAGAGACCACCATGATGTTAGTGGAACAGATTCTCCATACCGCGAAACTTCCAACATTTATGATGGCTCTAAATTCACTGCAGATATGGCCGTACAAAATTTTGTAGGAGACGGCTTTCGCGGAGCAACCTGGATCAGCTTACACAATGGTGGTGGCGTTGGCTGGGGCGAAGTAATTAATGGCGGATTTGGAATGGTGTTGGATGGTTCGGCCGATAGCGATAGAAGATTAAAGTCGATGCTTTTCTGGGATGTAAATAACGGAATTGCCCGCCGAAGCTGGGCACGTAACAAAGAAGCTTTATTTGCCATTAAACGCGAAATGCAAAGAACTCCTGAATTAAAAATTACTTTACCGAACATCGTTGATGATGCTCTTTTAAATAATCTTTAACAGAGTTTATAACGAATGAAACGTTTATTATTACTCCTTTTTGTTATTATTCTGCATTGCAAAAACCTTGCACAGTTAAAGGACATAAAGATCATTATTCCTAAAGAAGTGGGTTATTCCTACTCTGACTTCGTGCAATTTTTTCCAGATGAAAAATACTTTGTGGTTTGTGCCAATGGTCTATCTGTTCACAATACCGAAACAGCAGAGGTGATCGATGAAGTTGATCTGCCGTTTGGCGCTAAGAATTTATCGATAAGTCCTGATGGAAATTACATTTTAGTTAGCGCTTCAAATGAGCTTCTTGTTTTCACCTTTAAGAATCAGAAGCTCGAACCCTTCTTCAAGATCAATACTGCCGATCTTATCAAAGGTCAACCCAAAAGCGAATACTACGGATCATTGCCGATTGCCGGTGCTTTTTTCACAAACAGAGCAAATGAAATTTATGTAAGTGTTGGGTCTTTTACTTTGATATATGATCTGCAGAAAAAAGCGGCGATAAGCTCTTTTGCTTTCGATATCAGCGATTACGTCATTCATTCATCCTATTACGCAAAAAAGAATGAGGCCATCTTAACAAAAATGACCGGCACAATTTCCACCATAACAAAACAATCCTTGAGCGATCTGAGTAAAAATACAGAAGTGATCACAGATAAAGGAACCATTTATAAGATCCGGGTTCGTGATTCTTTACTATTCTGTTTCAGTTCCAATAAATATTTCATTCTGAATTTAGAGAACGAAAAGGTTTCTCACGAAGTTAGGATGGCGAAATACGAAAACAACAGTTTGGTTGATAAAAAAACAACAATGGAGATCAATAAACGTCCCGCGATCAGCATTCCTGACACCATTAATTTTTCGAGCGATGAATATATTTACGATATCGATTTCTTAACAGGAACTTCTACAGTCGCTTACTCCACAACAAAGGGAATGAAATTCATAGATCTTAAAACTAAAAAACTAATCAGACAATATAAAGGTCAGTTCAGCACCTTCCGGTTTTCTTCAGCTGCCAAACGCATGGTGTGCAACGGCTACACGCCTTACAAAGCATTGCGGGTTTTCGATCCATACGATATGAAAATGCTGGCTGAACGCCCTTCCTTAGGCAACGCCATTACTTCAGCTGATATAAGCCCTAACAAAAGGTGGCTATTCACCAACAGTGGACAAAGCGGATTCTTTTGGGATCTTAGAAATTTTTCTAAATACGTTGAGCTAAAAGATATTTCAGGGAACGATACCTCTTATATCTACTCCGTGTTTTTTCTCAACGATTCGGAAGTGGTAGTAAATTCCGGAAAATCGTTTCAGAAGCTTAATCTCTATGTTTACAACATCAACAAAAAGAAATACACGAAAACCATCAAGAAAAACGTTTACTCGTTTACAGCAGGATTCTTGAATGGTGAGTTCTATTACGCCGATTATACAAGTTTGCATATTCTCAATTTAAAAACACTTGCTGAAGAAAAATATGAAGGCTTTTATTCAATGGCAGCCTCCAATCAATACGGTGTTATCAATTTTACAAAAGATCTTGTTTTTATTCCTGAAGCCGGAAAATTCAAGATCATGAACCGAAAAACTAAAAAGATCGAATATGAAAGCGCTACCTGGGCACCAAACGCCAGAGTAATAATTAGTCCTGATGGAAGATCCGTTTATACCAGCGGGCAAGTGACCAAAAAGAAAACCATCAACAATACGGAGGTAGAAATGCCGGTTAGCGCCATCATAAAAATAGATCTTTCAAAAAAACAAATTGTACAAGATTACTCTCAAACTTATTATCCTTATGATTTCAAACTCATGGACAACGGAAAAAAATTACGTTGCTGGTATGTGAATTACGACATTGCCAATTACAAAGCCAACGAAATGCAAAGTAAATTCAGCGAATATGATTCAGAAAGCGGAGCTCTAATTTCCGACAAAGTGCTGGCAACTACTCCCGAGATCATCTCTTACCATTATACAAGTGAAAGTGGAAAATACTTTGCGCTCAACAATCCTGTTGGGAAATTCTTTAAGGTGTATGATGAAAAAGGAGAGGAGCTCATTGATCTGAGTGATGTGGCCATGACCATGCCAAAATGTTTTTTCATCGAAGAACTTGATCGTTTGATAATTACAAGCACCTTTAATTCGTTGGCCACTTTTGTGGATCTCAAACAAAAAAAGATAACCGGTCAGTTGGCAAATGCCAATAATGATAATTTCTTTTTGATCACTTCTGATCTGTACTATTTAGGCTCTAAAGAATTCATTAAAAACATGCGTTTTAAATATCAATCGGAGATGTACAGCTTTGAGCAGTTCGATGCTTATTTAAATCAACCGCATAAAGTATTACGTGCCTTTGGTTGTTCGGATAGTGCCTTGATCCAGGCTTATGAGACCGCCTATTTAAAGCGTATGCGCGTGTTGGGATTAAAGCCTGATGCAAAGATCAATTTTTCGAGCTTGCCGGTTATTCAGGATGTGAAGATCCAGGATGGTAAACCGGGCTGGGTAAATTTTTCTATCAGTGCCAACAAAGGACTTAATAAATTATCAAGCATTACAGTAAGTAATAATGGCACTCAGATATTTTCGGAACAAATTTCAGATGAACAGAGTTCTCGCTACGAAAAAAATCTTTCGTTTGAAACAAGTTCAGGAATTAACCGTTTTGAGTTTACTGTTAAAGATGCTCAGGGTTTGGAGAGTCCGCGTATTGCACGGTTATACAATAACACAAGCCAGGTAAAGCCTAATTTGTATCTGGTGGTGATCGCCAGCGAAAAATTCAAGAACGAAAAATTCAATTTGGCCTATGCTGCAAAAGACGCAAACGACATGGCGAATACCATGGTCAATTCAAAATCCTTCAATAAAATAGAAATAAAGAAAATGATGAACCAATCTTTTTCTCCTGATTCGGTAAAAACACTGAATGCCTTCTTTTCAAAAGCAACGATCAATGACGTGGTAATGGTATTCTTTGCAGGGCACGGATATCTGGATGAAGATCTGAGTTATTATTTTCCATCGTATTATACAGATTTTACAGACCCTAAAATAAACTCAGTAGCTTACAAAGATTTTGAGAAATTATTTAAGAACATGAAGCCGATTCGTAAACTGATGTTCATTGATGCCTGTTTTAGCGGGGAAGTTGATGAGGACCTTTACCAAGAAGAAGATACCACCAAGCGAAAAAAATCAGAACGTACTGTTCGTTTATCGGGAAGAAGTTTTTCTCAGAGCACGGCCATGGAAATGTCGAAGACCGTATTCTCTGACTTAAGGCAGAACTCAGGCGCTACCATCATCTCATCGGCTGGCGGTACTGAAGCGGCCTACGAAGGCGAGAAGTGGAATAACGGATTATTCACGCATTGTTTATTGGATGGTATGCAAAGTTTAAAGGCAGATCTAAATGGTGACAAAAAAATTACTTTGAGTGAGTTACAAAAGTTCGTATCAGAAGAAGTGAATCGTTTATCAAACGGAAAGCAAACACCAACTTACCGAATGGAGAATACCATTCTGGATTATGAATTGTGGTAAGATTAATAAATGACCTTGAAGCGATAAGAAATGCCAAGCGACAAATAAGCCTGAGGTGAATTATCAGTTATTCCTACTCCACCTGAAACATCCACCATAAAATCGTTGTGAACTAAATAGGT
>JANYIQ010000030.1 GCA_025362575.1 Bacteroidia bacterium | reverse complement strand
GGGTAAAAAAATCATAAAAGCAATTCCAATTTTAGAATGAAGCAGTCCTGATCTCAAAAGAGATTAATTCACTTCAAGCATTTTGGCAATAACAGGGTTAAAATGATCAGAAAAGCTTGGGGTTTCAAAAAAAAGATGGGTAAGCTACTTTCATCGCACCGCTCAACCGCTTACCCTTGCTCCGTTCCCGACCTGGGGGATTCAGCAGGAGCTGGTCGTAAAAGACTTACCCACCGGTGCAAAATTAACATTTATTTTAATTTCTTGATTAATTTCACAAAATTTGTAAGATATTGTTTGCGTTCTACCGAGGGAATTCAGTTTATTTGTTTTTTGATAATTAGTGTAACAAACCTGAATCCTACGGCATAACTGAAAGTAAACAGCTTTTTTTGGAAAAAAGCATTAACTTTCAGTAATTAGCTAAACCAAATTATGAATATTTCAGTTATCATACCTTTAAAAGACGAAGCAGAGTCTTTACCTGAACTACACCAGTGGATCGAGAAGGTTATGAGCGATAATAACTTTTCTTACGAGGTCATTTTTATTGATGATGGCAGTAAAGATGTCTCCTGGCAAGTGATTCAGAGCCTATCTGAAAAAGACAAGAACGTTAAAGCCATAAAATTCCGCCGTAATTACGGCAAATCGCCTGCTTTGCACGTTGGTTTTGAAGCGGCCGAAGGCGATATTATCATTACCATGGATGCCGACTTACAAGACAGTCCTGACGAAATACCGGGCCTCTACAAAATGGTTACTGAACAGGGTTTCGACCTTGTGAGCGGCTGGAAGCAAAAGCGTTACGATAATGCTGTGACCAAGAATTTGCCCTCAAAACTCTACAACTGGACCAATCGTAAGATCAGCGGCATTAAACTGCACGATATGAACTGCGGTTTAAAGGCATATAAAAAGGAAGTGGTTAAGAGTATTGAGATCTATGGCGAAATGCACCGTTTTATACCCGTTTTAGCTAAAAATGCAGGTTTTGATAAAATAGGAGAGAAGGTAGTTCAGCATCAGGCCAGAAAATACGGAAGCAGTAAATTTGGATGGGACCGATTTATTAATGGTTTTTTAGATCTAATGACCATTACTTTCTTATCTAAATTCGGTAAACGGCCCATGCATTTTTTTGGATTGATCGGAACTTTGATGTTTATTATTGGATTTGGGGCTGCTGTTTATTTAGGAGCCGACAAATTATATCATGTGTTTTCGCATATAGCTGCACGTAAAATAACAGAACGCCCATTATTTTTTATTGCATTAACAACAATGATCTTGGGATCGATGATGTTTTTAGCAGGATTTATTGGAGAATTAATATTAAGAAACGCACCGGGCCGGAATAATTATCTTTTAGAGAAAAAGATTAATTTGCATTAATGGCCGCCCAACCTAACAAACGACCGCCCCGTCAACCGTTTTCGCCTGAGGAAGTTCAGGAATTCATCAAACTTAAAAAACACCGTCAAAGAAAAATTCTGGAGCGCTTTAAAGCATCAAAGCGGTACAAGATCCTTAATGGCTTTAATATTTTTGCCATTATTATTTACAGCGAATTAATAATCGCTTTTTTGGGAACTTGCCATTACAATGCACATTACATTAAAACCGTGAATAATTTTTACTCGCGCGAAATAAAAAATAATAAAAGAGTTTGCAGCAGTATTGTAATTAATTCGGTTTACGATAAAATATACGATGTAAGCGTGAATGATACCATTACTACACCCGAGGCGAACAGCAGGTTTTTGGTGGGTAAAGACTGGATCTTGCAAAAAGAAGTGAATGTTAAACTGGAAGGAATTAAAACAAGCTATGTCATTAAAGATGCTTTCCCTATATTATTTATTTCGTGTTTATTGGGCATTACCACTTTTATTTCGTTCGGTTATAATTTGAACCAGGTTAAATATTCGTTAATGGCAACATCGTTGATGAATGGTTTGAGTTTGTTTTCGTTTTTGTTGTTGTAAGACCATTGTTATAGAATAAAAATTTCCTACCTTAGACTAAGATCAATTTCGAGATAATGAAAAAATTATATTGTTTTATTCCAACATCATTTTTGGTTTTAGTTTGTTTTTCGAGTACAACCGCACAAATCATAAATACATTCGCAGGAACCGGTGTTAACGGTTTTTCTGGAGATGGGGGCTTAGCTATTAGTGCCCAAATAGGAGGATTTGAAACAGGTGTTGCCATTGATCAGGCCGGTAATGTATACATATGTGATGGGAATGACAGAATTAGGAAAGTGAATTCAGTCGGTATCATAACAACTTTTGCTGGTATTGGTTCTGCTAATTATAGTGGTGATGGCGGCCCGGCAAATATGGCTGAGATATCTCCAAGAGGAGGCGTTGCGACAGATGCTTTTGGTAATGTATATATAGCTGATTATTATAATCAACGAATAAGAAAAGTAAATTCATCTGGAATCATATCAACTTTTGCTGGTACAGGAACGAATGGATATAGTGGTGATGGCGGAGCTGCAACAAATGCAAAAATTTCCAATCCAGTTAATATTGCGGTTGATCTTGCAGGAAATGTTTATATACCGGATTATTTTGGAAATAGGATAAGAAAAGTGAATACATTGGGTGTTATCTCAACGATTGCAGGAACTGGAGTTCAAGGATTCAGTGGTGATGGTGGTCCCGCAACAAATGCCCAATTCTATACAATTGCAGGTGTGGCTGTGGACGCAGTAGGAAACATATATGTATGTGATTATCAAAATTACAGGGTCCGTAAAATAAACACCTCCGGTATAATATCAACTTTTGCAGGAACCTCGTTAGCTGGTTTTAGTGGAGATGGAGGACCTGCAACACTTGCACAGCTTTGTTGTCCTTATGCTGTTACAACTGATGGCGCTGGAAATGTTTACATTACAGATGATGAACGTATCCGTAAAATAAACACCTCGGGAATAATTACAACCATTGCCGGTAATGGGGCTTATGGCTACAGTGGGGACGGTGGTTTAGCGGTAAATGCAATGCTTGGTGCTCCGGCTGGAGTAGCCAGTGGTCAATCAGGTGATATTTATATTGCAGATACTGATAACTATCGTGTTCGATATATTGGTCTTAGCACACCTATAAATGAAAATGAATTAAATAAAGAAAATATCTCAATTCGCCCTAATCCATCACATGGAATTTACACAGTTGAATTAAGAGAAACTACGAGACTTATAATTACCAATATGCTTGGGCAGGAAATTTTTAATAAAGAATTACCGATTGGAAAAAACAATATTGATATATGTGATGAGAAAAATGGGTTGTATTTTTATACTTTGATGGCTAGCAAAATTTATTCAGGAAAGATCATAAAGCTATAATTTACAACTTAATCAAAGCCTTGCTTGTCTTCCTAATACAAGCATTCATAGAAGGCGGTTGAGGATAACCATTATCAATATTCTGTCGGCTCACTTGATGCGTACTTTACGCGAGCGATAATTATTTTATCGGAATCTATTTTGTATACAATTCTTACATGAATGGCAGTAAATTTCCTGAAACTGCCATCATTATCAGCTTTTAGCGAATCTTTTTCAAAAATGTATGGATTTTGTTTAATAAGGATAAGATTTTCTTTTACCTTATTTCGTATGCGTTGAGATAAATTGTCAGAGCGTTTTTTTATACTTTTTATGATCTCTTTAAAACGCTCTTGCTCGTTGATATCCCATTCAATAGGTAATGCTTCTTTGGCTTTGGTCATATTACCATTTATCCATTTCGTTCATTACCTGATCGTTTGATATGGATTTCCCGCCTCTAACTCTTTTTACGGCAGCGTCTATTTCTTTATTGTATTGAGCTTTGGAAGTTTTTTTACTTGTAGTTGTTAACTCATCAAATATTAATTTGAAAGCATGAACCATGGCTTTATCTTTTAATGAAAGAAGTTTTATAGCCAATTCATTTTTTTCTTCTTCAAGGGTTTGAAGGATCGTTTTCCTTTTTTCGATAATTGTTGCCATTAGATTATTTTTAATGTAATACGATAAGTAAAGTTACGAAATTATTTGTAATCACCCTCAGCGAATGGCGATTTAATAGTTGAATTCTTAAAGATCTTGTGTGATTCATACCCACCGGTTACCTTTAACTAAAGCAGCTCGCTTACTGAGCATATATCATATATTTTTTACCTTAGTTTAAAAACGCCATGAAAAAAAACCGAGCTATTGCCGCTATTAGAAAAATTTATTAGCGAGCTTCAAAAAGGAAACCACCTTCAAAAAAACGGTAAAGTTATTCGTAACGCCTCCATTAAAAACTACCTTAATTTACAAAACCATTTACAAACCTATTCTCAAACACGCGGGCTTGTTTTAAGAATATGCGATCATGATAAGCTTAACACTCGCGAACAACGCTCCGAAAAAAATTATTGGAAACGGTTTTACTTAACCTTTACCGATTATTTATTTAATGATATTGGGTCTTACGATAACCATGCAGGCAGTATGATGAAATTGCTAAGGGCTTTTTTTAATTATTTGAACAACGAATTTATAATTGCAACCGGCCTTTACCACAACCGTTTTTATATTACTCAACAAGATATACCTGTAATAGTACTCTACCCCGAGCGACTAAATTTTCTGATCCACAATAAAGAATTTGAAAATAGTTTACCAAAGTATTTGAAAGCGCATAAAGACATGTTTGTTTTTGGGTGTACCACAGCCCTTAGGTTTAGTGATCTTGTAAAATTACAACCCACTAATCTCGAAACCATAAACGGAAACGTATATTTATGCAGCACTTCTCAAAAAACAGGTATGATCTCAAGAGTGTATTTGCCGCAATACGCCAAAGATATTTTGAGTAAATACAAACGAAGAAAAAGATCACTGTTTAAACCCATTTCGAAAACTAATTTTAATATCGCCATTAAAAAAATTGCTTTCTTGGCGGGTTGGACTGAACCCATGATAAAAACAAGAAACAAACGGGGCGAAAGCGAAAATCTGTACCGCGATGCTGCAAAGCAGGAGCATTACCGGTTTTGCGACCTGGTTTCTTCGCATACAATGAGGCGAACCGCTATTACAACCCTGTTAAGAATGGGACTAAACGAAATAAACGTAAGAATAATTTCGGGACACCGTGCCAACAGCCCCTCTTTTTACCGCTATGTAAATTATAGCGACTCTTTTATGAATGAAGAATTAGATAAAGTTTATTCAAAAATGGATGCTTTAGCCGAAAAGTATAAAAGCAGCTAAGGCAAAATAAACTATTGCATAATTGTGCAATTTTTTGCTATTTTTGTTATACTAAAAGTTCTTTGAGAGGCCTGGACAGTATAGCCTAAACTGTTATTGACGTTACACTACGTTCGGTATGGAAATACCTGACAATAAATTTAACTACAACTCGCCCGATTATCGTTATGGTTACAACGGTAAAGAGAAGGATTCTGAACTAAAAGGTGAAGGAAATAGTTATGATTACGGGATGAGGATTTATGACTCTAGAGTGGCAAGATTTATGAGCCTTGACCCACTTTTTAGAAAATTTGCATGGAATAGCCCTTATTCCTTTGCTGAGAATGATGTAATTAGAAGTATCGATTTGGATGGGGAAGAAAAGTATGTTGTAAATCAGTATAGAGACGAGAACGGTGCAATAACTAAAATAAGGATTCATAGTGCTGTATCTAATGATGGAAAAGTTCTTGACCAACATTTAACATTGAATGGGACCGATTATTCTGGCAGTGAAGTTCTGATTATTAATCATGACGCAGCAGAAAATAAATCATACAATGCCAAAACGAAATTTAATAGAATTCAACAGAAGGTTTTTGATAATAAAAATAACATGACTCCAATTGTAAGGTCTGATAATACAGCGGTGGCGCAAGACGATAACGGAACTCATATAATCAATGATGCTCATGTTGAACGAAAGGAGGATGACATTAGAGTATCAGGAACTTTTGAATATTTTGGTGTATTTGACAAAAAAAACGTAAAATTTATTGCTGGGTCATTAAATAAAGGAGGTAATATAGGTGCTAAGAACGATAATAAAATCACAGACGAGTTTCAAATTCAGGGTCCAGGAGCTAAAGGCGTTAAAAAATCACTTGACCCCCTTTTGACACCTGACGCTAAAGAAAAAGAAAATACAACGGGAGTACCCAACACCGGGGACACTAAAGTAAAAACCAGAACCTATGATATCAAAAATTAAAATAGGCCTCATTTCTTTATCTTTATTTGCACTAGCGCTTTCGGTTAAAGGTCAGACTAATAAACACTTTAAATATGATATAAAGTATTGTTTTACGGAAAACATAATACCTGGGATTAAGGAGGTTGACTTATGGGTTCCAAGAAAAGAAATAAAGAGAGATTCTAGTTACTTTTATTATAATTCTAATAATAAGATTTCTATCTTCTTTAAAATAAATAGCTATAAGGGATCCAGTAAATTAGTGTTAATAGATTCATTAAATAACTTAAAAGTAACTGGCCAGTTTATCGATGGCTTGACCTTATTAGGGGAGCAGGGTGAAGCATTTAATACTGAAGGTGATGGAATAATCGTTGTGCAAAATTATTACAGAGGTATAATTGATGGAGAGTGGCTTTACTATGACTTAAAAGGGGGGGTTAATTAAAAAGGTAAAATACAAGAAGGGATTTAATATAAAGTAGAAAATAACATGACCGGTGAACAACTTAAATCCCATGACTTACGTTTTTTTACTTGTTATAATATTAGCTATAACCAATTAGCGCTTAAGGCATTTATAAGATTTAACTGAATCAAAATAAATAAAA
>JANYIQ010000024.1 GCA_025362575.1 Bacteroidia bacterium | reverse complement strand
TAATTTTGTGGTATGACCTCTTTTGATGATGCTGCGCATAAAATTGCCGAATTTTTATTACAAATCAAAGCAATTAAGTTAAGTCCCGACAAGCCTTATACATGGGCCAGCGGATGGAAATCGCCTATTTACTGCGATAACCGTAAAACTTTATCTTATCCTGCCATTCGTACTTACATTCGTCAGCAGTATTTAAAGACCATTAACGATTCGTTTGGTAAGCCCGATATCATTGCGGGTGTTGCAACCGGTGGTATCGCACAAGGTGCTTTGGTGGCGCAGGAAATGGGTTTACCTTTTGTTTACGTTCGTAGCGAGGCTAAAAAGCATGGCATGACCAACATGATAGAAGGAGTGGTGGAGAGTGGACAAAGCGTAATTGTTATCGAAGACCTTATTTCAACCGGCGGAAGCAGTTTAAAAGCTGTTGAAGCATTGCGCGGGGCAGGTTGCAATGTAAAAGGCATGGTAGCTATTTTTACTTATGGTTTTGATGAAGCTACCGAAAATTTTAAACGCAACAATTGCATGGTTAAAACACTTTGCGATTACAATATATTAATTGAAGTAGCTTTACAGCGTAAATTCATTACTGAGAAAGATGTTGAGTCTTTAAAGCAGTGGCGCGACGATCCTGCTACTTGGGGAGTTCTTACGAGTTAATGGAAAATGTAAGTGATAAAGTGGAAATGTAAAACGCGCGAATTAATACATTTTCAATTATCAATGTTCAATTATAAATTATCAATTTCCATTTTGCATTTTACATCATAATATGGCCGCTTTCAGTATTAAGAGCGAATCGCTCAGCACAAGTTCAGCTATAAAAGATCTTTATAATTATCTTATAGATTTTAATAATTTCAAAAATATTTTGCCTGAAGATAAGGTAGAGAATTTTGAATGCTCAGGAGATACTTGTTCATTCAACATTAAAGGAGTTACTGCATTAACGGTTCGTATCTCCGAAAAAATTCCAAACACATCCATTAAATATCAGACGGAAGGTTTAGCTAAATTCAATTTTATTCTCGAAGCAAAGTTTGAAGGCGATGCTGAATCTCTTGGTAAATGCAATGTTCAGTTGCATGGCGATATGAATCCCTTTATCAAAGTAATGGCCGAAAAACCACTTACGCAATTGGTGAATACGATGAGTGTGAAGTTGTCGCAGTTGAAGCTTGGGTAGTATCGCCACGAATCCCGATAGCTATCGGGAACAAAAATCACTAATCCCGATAGTTATCGAGACCACAAAATAATAAAGCCTTATTTGATGTCGGTCGATGTCACGACGCTTCGTAAATGGTGGCAAAAAATTACGGCCGTATCAACAAGAAACTTGGTGTATCTTTCTCCTCTGATTCAAGTTCTGTACTAAAATGTCCAAAGCCATCTATACTTAAAATAGTAAGGTTGTATTCTTTCAGGTTTTCCATGTTCCAGGTTTTTCGGCTTAGTAATTGAATGTTACTTGGCGCGTAGTTTTCTAAACTGTTGATCTCTTCTTTAATTTCGGTATTAGCATCTATGATCCCATTGTAATCTAAAATACTGATCACCACATTCGAGTTCTTAATAATCTTTTTTGCATAGAACAACAAGAACACATCGCTGATGGATAAAATAGGAAGCAAAACTTTTTCGATGGCATCCAGATCATGATCAATAAAAATACCAACCGGAATTTTACTGCCATTAATAAATGCATTCGATTTCTCGTCAAGTATTTTTTGTGTTTTAAAAATGTTGCTCCGGCCGGTTAAGGTGCCTAATAATTTATCGGGACTCAAAGCATTAGCAGTAATTCCTATGAATTGTCCTAACAGAGTACCCTGAAACACTGATTGCCCAACACCTACAAGCATAATGTCGTAAGCGCCCGAATTGGCATCCGTTAAAATTTCGTCGCTCACGTCATTCGAAACTTTGTAACTGGTTTTAATGGTTAAGCCTAATTTGTTGGCTTCCGATTTAATGGGTTTAAAACTTTCTTTTTCGTATTCGGCCAATTGATATTGATTGATATCCGCAGAAGGCGTAACGTGAAGCGCCATTATGTCTGTTGAGTTTTTTGAATATCCCGAAATCAAATTGGCAATACGCGCCAGTTTTTTTCCGCTCATTGGGTTGGCAAAGGATAAGAGTACCCTGAATTTCTGTTTTACTTTTATGGCAATCTCATCCACATCTTTTTCAAAGAAATGATTGATGAGATCAAGGGCAGGTCCTGTCATGAATGTAGTTACAAGCGCCATCAATACCATCATGGCAAAGATCTCTGGTTTTAAAACACCAAGATCGTAACCGATATTCAGTACAATTAATTCCATTAAACCTCTTGTGTTCATTAAAGCGCCAATGGATAAACTGTCTTTCCAGCTCTGACCAACGAATTTAGCGGCAAACATACTGCCTCCAAATTTCCCAACAATAGCGGTAAGAATGATCATTCCGCAAACTGTCCATAAATGCGGATCGTTCAATAAACCAATCTGTGTACGCAAACCGGTAAATACAAAGAATAGTGGTAAAAATAAAGCTAAAGCAACCGATTCAATCTTCTCGATAATTAATTTTCGGAAATTAATACCCGGAGGCATAATGGCGCCTGCTAAGAAAGCACCAAATAAAGCATGTATCCCAATTACCTCTGTAATGCATGCTGAAATTAATAAGATACCAAAAATGGTAGCCACAATGTTTAAGCTAATGGATTCTTTGTTGGAATAAACTTCTCCTAATTTTTTTAAGAAAGGTTGAACGAATTTCAACATGATAAATAAGTAGCCAAGCGTTAAAGCTATGGTGAATAATGAACTAGTGAACGAACCGGCTTTTACAATGGCAATAACAGCTGCTAAAATACACCAGGCTGTAACATCATCGGCCGCCGCGCATGTAATGGCAATGGCTCCTAATCGGGTTTTAGTGAGATTTCGTTCCTGAATAATTCGTGCAAGCACCGGAAAAGCCGTAATGCTCATGGCAATTCCCATAAATAATGCAAAAGGCGTAAAGCCAATATTCTCAGGTGCAAATTCTTTATACAAGAAATAAGCAAGCGCCATTCCCAATGCATAAGGTATGATAATACTGGCGTGACTGATAATAACAGCGTCTTTAGCTTTGTTCTTTAGAAGTTTTAAGTCGAGTTCCATTCCAATAACAAACATGAAAAGAACCAAACCAACCTGACTTAACAACTGAAGATTACCAAGCGAAGGTTTAGGGAAAAGAAAAAGACTGTATTCAGGAAACCACATTCCTAAAAAAGAAGGACCTAAAAAAATGCCGGCTAAAATCTCACCAATAACGGTGGGCTGGCCGATCTTATTAAAAATAAAACCAAAAGTACGTGCCGTAAAAATGATCGTTAAAATTTGCAGCAACAAAATGGCAACAGGGTGGGTGATGTTATGTTTTAATGTGTCGCAAAAATGATCGAAAATATTTTCAGAGGAATCTTGACCAACGTGAGCAATGTTTTTTCCGGCTTCAAGGGTTTCTCCTTTTCCTACCAGGTAGTAGATCAAAAATGCAAAGCCACCGATGGTAATAATGTAGAATAGAAGATTTTTATACTGCTTCATTTAGAAAAAGAATTGGTTTCAGTATAAACATAAATTGAAAAATGACTCTCGCAAAGCTATAAAAAAATCGGAATAAATGCTATCTAAATCGGGTAGGGATTAAGTTTTAGTTCTTATGCTCCTCTGTAGCTTTTCTTACACTGCCAAACTGCAATAACAAAGCCTTGGCTTTCTCGTAATCCTCAATGCCGGTGTTTTTCATCAGCATTTTGGTGCCGCGGTCAACCAGCTTGTTATTGCTGAGCTGCATATCAACCATTTTGTTGCCTTTTACTCTTCCCAATTTTATCATTACACTTGTTGAGATCATATTAAGTACTAGTTTTTGCGCAGTACCTGATTTCATGCGGGTTGAGCCGGTAACAAACTCCGGGCCAACCACCACCTCAATAGGGTATTTGGCTACTTTGGCAACCGGACTCCCTTGGTTACATGTGATACAGCCTGTGGCAATGTTATTTTTATTACAATTATCTAATGCACCTACAACATATGGCGTTGTGCCTGATGCAGCGATGCCAATAACAACATCATTCGAATTGATATTATGTTTTTTAAGATCATCCCAACCTTGTTGTACATCGTCTTCGGCAAACTCAACAGCCTTGCGAATAGCATCATCACCACCGGCAATTATACCGATCACACGGCCATGTTCAATACCATAAGTTGGCGGACATTCTGAAGCATCTACTATTCCTAATCGTCCGCTGGTTCCGGCGCCCGTATAAAATAATCGGCCGCCGTTCTTCATCTTCTCAACAATAACATTTACCAGAGCTTCTATGTTTGGAATTACTTTTTCAATGGCTATTGGAACCGTTTTATCTTCTTTGTTCATATTACTCAATAGCTCATGAACACTCATGTTCTCAAGATCATTGTAATACGAATCGGATTCGGTGGTCTTTTGCATTTTAATTTGATTTTAATAAAGTATGATAATCCGTTATGCTTTTTAAAATAACCTGTTGCGCTTCGGCTTTATTGTATACATGAGTAATTTCAATGTCTTTCTTCTCTTGTCCGGGCATGTTTTTGTAAGTTAAAAAATAATGCTTCAAACGATTGATAATTGCTTCCGGGCAATCTGAAATGTCTTTATATTTCCCATAGATCTCATCCTGTTTGAAAACGGCAATTATTTTATCATCAGCTTCTCCTTTATCGATCATTCTAAGGCCACCGATCGGAACTACTTCTAAAATAATATCACCGCTGGTAATGGCGTGCTCGCTCAAAACACAAATATCCAATGGATCGCCATCGCCTTTTAAAACTGTTTTACCTGATTGTTTTGCTGAGTACTCAGCAATTTCTTTTCCGCAATAAGTTTGAGGAATAAAACCATAAAGTGCAGGAACTATGTTTGAGAATTTTTGAGGACGATCAACTTTACGATAACCGCTTTCTTTATCGATCTCATATTTTACAGTATCGGTTGGTACAATTTCGATATAGGCTGTAACAGATTCAGGGCAATTCTTTCCAATGGAAATGCCATGCCAGGGGTGTGGTTTGTATAACTGAAATTTCATTTTACGAATTTTTTAAATAAATAATAGAAGATAAGGATGCCAACCAAACCAAGACATAAATAAATGATCAATTGTTTTCTGCTGGGAAGTTCGTTTCGTTTTTCTTCCTGATTTATTTTTTCTTTTATGAAAGAGTGGTTACCTAAACTTTTTCGCAAAAAACCAAGCTCTTCATCGTAAGTATTTCCCAAATTTAAAACATAAAAATCTTCTTTTACATTCTTAATGAACTTACGGCTTCTGCTGCACCAGTCCATTTTGGCATTATCAATTTGTTTGTACACCGTATAAATGATCCATTCTTCGCCTGCATTAAAAGCTTGTGTGCACTCTGTGTTGCAATCGAAAAATACTGTCATTGTTGAAGTACTTGTTCCTTTGTATAATTCAGATAATTGAAATGCAGCACTTCCTCTTTTATCCTCACAGGCTGTAACCGAAATAATTCTTCCTCTGAAGATCAATTCATATTTGGCGCATTCATCTAAAGATAAGGTAGTGGGCGGGCACTGACAGGCTTTAATGAATTGAAAATTGAAAATTGAAAACGTAAAAAGTAAAAGGATGTACAGCTTACGCATATCGATTGCGACTGCTTGCCTATCTGACAGGCTCGATGTGCCAGGTTCGGAACAACTATCTTTACAAACTCTCAACATTCAGTTCTTTTACAAATTGAAGAGAAGCTTCCATTTCGGTGTACATGATCTTATCTTCTTCAATGAATTTTACTTTTTTGCGGAATGCAGAAACCACTTTCTCGATTTTAGCAGACGACTTTAAAGGCTTTCTGAATTCCAGAGCCTGCGCAGCATTTAAAAGTTCTATCGCTAAAATACGTTCTACATTCTCAATAACTTTTAAACATTTTGTGGCGGCATTGGCACCCATGCTTACGTGATCCTCTTGCCCGTTCGATGAAACAATACTGTCGGCCGAAGCCGGTGTGCACAATTGTTTGTTCTGACTTACAATAGAAGCTGCAGTGTATTGCGGGATCATTAAACCTGAATGCAATCCGGGTTTAGCTGCAAGAAATGGCGGTAAATTTCTTAAGCCTGCAATTAACTGATAGGTTCTGCGCTCTGAAATGCTTCCTAATTCTGCAATGGCAATACACAAAAAATCTAATGCTAATGCTAAAGGCTGCCCATGAAAATTTCCTCCTGAAATAATCTCATCACTCTCCGGAAATATAGTTGGATTATCGGTAACTGAATTGATCTCAGTTTCAAAAACACTTTTTACATAATTACTTGTATCTTTTGTAGCACCATGCACCTGTGGCACGCAGCGAAACGAGTAGGGGTCTTGAACCTGAATTTTTACTTTCGCTAAGAGCTCACTTCCGTCTAAATAAGATCGGATGGCACGAGCCGTTTGTAATTGTCCGGCATGCGGACGAATGGTTTGAATGTTATCTTTAAAAGGATCAATGCGTCCATCAAAAGCATCTAAAGAAATGGCGGTGATAAGATCGGCTGATCTATTGATCTGTTCGGTCTTCAGTAAACAGTAAATGCCGTAAGCACTCATGAATTGCGTACCGTTCAATAGCGCCAGACCTTCTTTTGATCTTAATGTAATGGCTTTTAGATCCAATGTTTTTAGAACGTCAGCGGCGTTTTGTTTTTTGCCTTGATAATTTACTTCGCCCATGCCAAGTAAGGGCAAAGATAAGTGTGCTAACGGAGAAAGATCGCCTGAAGCCCCCAGAGAGCCCAATTCATAAACTACCGGTAAAATACTGTGATTGAAAAAATAAACCAAACGATCAACGGTGCTTAATTGTACTCCACTTTTTCCGTAGCTCAGTGCCTGAATTTTTAAGAGGAGCATTAGTTTTACAATTTCCTGAGGCACTTCGTTACCCATTCCGCAGGCGTGACTCATTACTAAATTCTCCTGCAGCTTTTCAATGTCTTTTTCAGGAATGCTCACATTACACAAAGAACCAAAGCCGGTATTGATGCCATAAATGGGTTCATCAGAAGCTTTTATTTTTTTATCGAGATAGCTGCGACAGTCTTCAATGTTTTTAATAGCAAGTTCAGATAAACTGATTTGTGTATTTGAAGAAAGTATTTGTTTTATATCGTTTAACGAAAATCGTTTTAAGGGATCAATTTTAAAAGTCATAGTTGTAATGATTACCGAGCATAAAAATACTAATGCTTATGGTGAATTGAACCATAATTTATTAAAAGTTAGCCACTAATGACACTAATTGGTACTAATAACTAGTTGTTTATTCGTGGAATTAGTGGCTAATACCAAAAATTAAATTAATCTGCATAATCCGAGGCTAATTCTTAATTTTATGGCATAATAGTATTATATGAAAATTATCTGCATTGGTCGTAATTACGCCGAACACGCCAAGGAAATGAAAAGCGACGTTCCTACAGAACCTGTTTTTTTCTTTAAGCCCGACACGTCTTTGTTGAAAGAAGAAGATTTTTATTATCCTGATTTCACAAAAGATCTTCATCATGAAATCGAATTGGTTTTAAAAATAAGTAAGGTAGGAAAGAATATTGAAGAGCAATTTGCGCACAAGTATTATGATGAGATCGGTTTAGGAATTGACTTTACGGCCCGCGATCTGCAGGCGAAATGCAAAGAGAAAAGTTTGCCCTGGGAAAAAGCAAAAGCCTTTGACAATGCTGCTCCAGTTGGAAAATTCGTAAAAAAAGAAAGTCTTGATCTTGGTAATATTCAATTTGAATTGAAAGTGAACGGCGTATCAAAGCAGATAGGGCATTCAAAAGATCTTATTTTTAGTTTCGATAAAGTGATAGCTTATGTTTCGCAATTTGTGACTTTAAAAACCGGCGATCTTATTTACACAGGTACACCCGAAGGTGTTGGTGCTGTTAAGATCGGCGATAAACTCGAAGGTTTTGTAAATGGTGAATCGTTTTTAAAACTTAACATTAAATAATGCCTTTTAGTTTAAAGACCATACCTATTTTATTCATCAAATTTTATCAGATAAGCATTTCGCCTTTGTTACCGAACTCTTGCAGG
>JANYIQ010000323.1 GCA_025362575.1 Bacteroidia bacterium | reverse complement strand
GTTAAAAAAGTAGTTTGCAAAGGTGCGGGTGCCGGAGTTCTAAAAGATATAGATCTAATGGTTCGCTTAACTACTGCTGTTGTTAAATCAACTTCATTACCTGTTACTGTAAAAACGCGTTTAGGTTGGGATGATAATTCCATTAACATTATGGAAGTGGCCGAACGTTTACAGGATGTTGGGATAAAAGCTTTATCCATTCACGGACGCACGCGTGCGCAAATGTATAAAGGCTCAGCGAATTGGAAATACATTGCCGATGTAAAAAATAATCCCAGAATAAAAATTCCGATCTTCGGTAATGGCGATATCGATTCTCCTGAAAAGGCTTTAGAATACAAAAACAAATATGGTATTGATGGTATCATGATAGGCCGCGCAGCAATTGGCTATCCCTGGGTATTCAACGAAATAAAACATTTCTTTAAAACAGGAACGCATTTGCCAAAACCAACCCTCGAGAATCGTGTTGAAGTTTGCAAAACACATTTATTAAAAGCGGTTGAATGGAAAGGAGAGCGTTTAGGAATGTTAGAAATGCGACCGCATTACACCAATTACTTTAAAGGCATTGCCAATTTTAAAGACACCAGAATGACCTTGGTTACTTCCGATAGCTTACAACAGGTTATCGATACTTTAGATGCTGTTCCTTCTAAATTTGAAACCATATTATTCTGACAATTAAAATGAAAAACACATTCGTTTTAATATTCCTTTTTTCGATCTCACTAGGCTTCTCACAAAATTACGATAAAGCCTGGGCTGACTTCAAAACAAAATTAGAGAAAGAGAATGTGAAAGATCAAACGATCCTTGACTTCTTAAAAAAATACGAGAAAGATCTTTCAAATCACCTTTCCGATCGCGCCAGATTAAATAACATGCTTGGAGTGAGCGCATATGAAAAAGAAATTTTTGGCGATGCGCAATCCTATTACATGAGTGCCTTTAAAGATGCTTACGCAGCAGGTGACACCAGCGGTTGGGGATTCGCACAGTACAATCTGGCATACTTATACAATCATGTTGGTTACTATAATGAAGCCGAACAAATGTTTGTGCAGGCATTACCCATAATGGCAAGAGTTTATGGGGCAAGCAGCTTCGAATATTCAAAAATGTACAGAGTGTTGGCTCAGATGTATGTTGAGATGGGAAAATACAAGGAAGCAAAACCCATGAACGATGCATTAATGTATTATTTCAAAGTAATGAAAGGTGAAAAAGATCGCGAATATTTAATTTGTCTGAATACCGACGCACAGATCGCAAAAGGCACAGGCGATTATAGCAAAGCTCTTGACATTTTTACAGCATTGGTAAAAACACACGGCTCTTTAAATCCGATCGATACCGCAGATTACATCACCACTTTAAATAATACCGCCGAAGCTTACAGACTTAGCGGTAATTACGATGACGCTCTTTCCTATTTGCAAAAAGCATTGCGTTTATCCAATAAATTCTCGAAAAATGATCAGATCTCTTTAGCCACAATATATAACAACTCAGGTCTATGCTACAAGGCCATGAGTGATTATAAACATGCGGAGATCTGTTATGACAGCTGTATGTATCTTTATAGAAAACTAGAGCTAAATGAAAATCCGGATTACACTAATTCACTCAACAACAAAGCAGAGCTGTATCGCAATCTTGGCCGTTATCAGCAAGCCATAGATCTTCTCTCAGAAGTATTGTCTATTCGCAAAAAAACATTGGGCGAAAAACACACCAATTATGCGAATGCTCTTACAAATGTTTCTTTGGTATATAGCGACGAGGGAAGGTATGAGGAAGCGCTTCCCTATTTATTGAAAGCAAAAGAAATTTACAAAGAAACAGTAGGCGAAGACCATCAATATTATGCCAACTGTATTCATAATCTTTCTGTAGTGTATACACACTTAAAACGCTATAAAGAAGCAGAAGATAATTCAAATCAAGCCATCATTGCCATTAAAAAAGCCGTTGGTGAAGATCATGAGCGCTATGCTTACTTTTTGGCAGGAACTGTAAGCCTTTACGATGCTCTTCAGAAATATGATAAGGCAATCGCTAATCTTGAAATTTCAAATGCTATCATCAAAAAGAAATTCGGTGATAAACATACTGCATACATTGATGGTATATTTAACCTGGCCACATTTAACTGGCGATTGAAAGAGTACAAAAAAGCCAAAGAGCTTTATTACAGCTCACTTCAATTTTATAAAACGCAATTCGATAATTTCTTTAACGCCATGAGTGAACGTGAACAGCTTTCTTATTACTCTGTCATCGGCGACCGATTTGAAACATTTAACACTTTTGTTTTCGATTATATAGCTCTATTTCCTAAAGAAGATAATTCTGAATTACTGAACACCTGTTTCAACTATCAATTATTTCTTAAATCTTTGTTGCTAAACAATAACATCAGCTCCAGGCGCCAGATACTCAATAACAGTGATACAAACCTGGTAAATCTGTATAATAAATGGCTCTACAGCAAGCAACAGCTATCGGCACGATACCGTGACGTAAATAACAACGATAACCACTGGAATGTTTCAGATCTTGAAATTGAAGCTGATAAGCTGGAACAACAGCTGAAAAACAAAACAACCTTATTCGCTCAAAATAAAATCATTAATTTTAATGATATCAAAAATAAATTACAAGCTAACGAAGCAGCAGTAAATATCATAAGAGCACAAAAAGCAAATGATACAGTAGTAGAATACGCTGCTTTTATCGTTAAAAAAAATTCAACCGAACCCATTTTGGTCAAAATAACGAATTCAAAAAAATTCGAAAATGATTTTGTTAAAGAATACAGTGATAAAATGGAAAATAAAAAGGAAGATAAGCTTTCTTACAATCGCTTCTGGAAGCAGATCAACAGCCAGCTCAGCGGAATTACTAAGATCTATTTATCGCCTGATGGAATTTACAATCAAGTGAATTTGTTTACACTTCAAAATCCGGTCACGCAAAAATATGTTTTAGATGAGATCGCCATCAGCTTATTACCCAATCTCACTTATATTTTCAATGATAATTCCACTAATCCATCGAAAACCGCTGAACTCTTTGGTTTCCCCGATTACGAATATGATTTTTCTAAAAAAGAAAATAAAAAGCAGGTCACTCCTTCGTTAACCCCGATGCTTGCCATGAGCCGTTTTGGTTTTTCAGAATTACCACCTTTACCTGGTACAAAAACAGAGATAGAAAACATTTCTACATCACTACAAAATAACAAATGGCAAATACATATTTATACAAAAGAGAAAGCTTCGGAAGAACAATTAAAAAAAGTGAATTCTCCAAAAGTATTGCACATTGCTACACACGGGTTCTTTTTAAAGAATGTAATGGATAGCGAAGATGAAAGTATTTTAGGATTCGAGGCTACAAAATTAAAACAAAATCCACTATTGCGTTCAGGTATCATGATGGCAGGAGCTTCCATTGTTGCAAGAGATACAACCAACACCAACTTTGAACAAGATGGTATTTTCACTGCATATGAGGCCTCTCTTTTAAACTTAAACAATACCGATCTTGTGGTGTTATCTGCTTGTGAAACCGGTTTAGGAGTGGATCTGAACAATCAAGGTGTATTTGGATTACAAAGGGCTTTTTACATTGCCGGTGCCAAAAATCTGATCATGAGCTTATGGGTAGTAGATGATGATGCGACCCAGATCTTGATGAGTGAATTTTACAAAGAATGGGGCACAGATCCGGCAAAGGAAAACATTTCAAAAGCCTTTAAAAAGGCGCAATTAGAGGTTCGTAAAAAGTACCCGCACCCTTACTACTGGGGGGCTTTCACCCTGTTAGGAAATTAAGATCAGATTTATTATCTTTAATATTCTGTTGTAATGCTGTATTACACAGAACCATTTTTTGTTGTACTTAAAAATCTCCTTATGAAAACAAAAATTTACACTCTTCTTTTATTCATTGCATTTAATTCACTTTTAGCACAAGTCTATCAAAGCTCAAACATGAGTTTGATCGGCTTTACCAATCCCGAAACAGTTGCTGGTGTTGATGCCATTAAATACTCAGGCTGCTGGGGCTGGAATCAGACTTCTAAGAATAAAGAATATGCTTTGGTTGGTTCAAGTACAGGAACTTATTTCATTGATATTACTGCTCCTGCCACACCAACCGTTTGTGATTACGTGGCCGGTGTTCATCCTTCTGCCTGCATTTGGCGCGAGATCACTTCTTATCAGAATTATTGTTATGTAGTTAGCGACGACGGAGCACCAAACAGCTTTCAGATCATCGACATGCAATATTTACCGGATTCCGTTCACGTGGTTTATGATGGTAAATTAACTTATTTTGAAAGAGCGCACACTGTTGCCGTAGATGGAAATAAATTATATGTTGGCGGCATAACGCTTTCCGGTGGTGGCGCTGTAAACATGAGGGTGTACAGTTTAGCTACGCCAACCGCTCCTGCTTTACTCAGAACTTTGAGTCAGGATTACCCCTCCATTTCTTATGTACACGACATGCATGTGCGTAACGATACTGTTTTTGCCTCATGTGGCTATCAAGGCTTGCACGTGTACAAATTCACTTCTACGAACACATTCACTGCCTTAGGATCTTTAACCACTTACCCTCAGTCAGGATATAATCACAGCAGTTACTTAACAGCTAACGGAAAAAACCTGATCTTCACCGATGAAGTTCCAACCAACTTAGCCATAAAAGTAGCCGACGTCAGTAATTTAAGTAATATAACGGTCCCCGCCTTATTCCGACCCAATATGAATACGGGCTTTGTAGGACACAATCCATACGGAATCGGTAATCAATGGATGTTTGTATCCTGTTATGAGGATGGCATTTATCTTTACGATATTTCGAATCCAAATGCGCCTGTTATCAATGGCTATTTTGACACCTACCCACAGGGCGGCGCCAGTGCCGGAAATAACTACGGTTCCAATTCCGATAACGGTAACTGGGGAGCATACCCCTGGTTTAAAAGTGGACTCATTCTTGCGCTCGATATGCAAAACGGTGTATTTATTTTAGGCGCAAAAGCATTTGCACCGGCTGCGAATTTTAATACCGCAACTTCTATTTGTAGTGGTGTAGCCACAACCTTTACAGATGTTTCAACTAACAACCCAACTTCATGGAGCTGGAATATGCCTGGTGCAAGTCCTGCTATTTCAACTTCATCCAATCCTGCAGTTAGTTATGCTGCAGCAGGAGTATACAGCGCTACCTTAATAGCAACAAACCCAAGCGGAACAAATGCTGCTGTTAAATCAATTACCGTTATCGCTACACCAACATTGAGCACATCAGGCACTTCAAGTATTTGCACCGGAAATTCAGGAACCTTAACGGCCAGCGGCGCATCCTCTTATACCTGGAACCCGGGTGGCTTAACCCTAACCAGCATCGTTGTAAATCCTACTTCAACTACAATTTATACTGTAACAGGTGCCAATGGAAACTGCAAAAGCACAACAACTAAAACTTTAACAGTAAACCTTTGTACCGGGATCGCTTCAACAAATGTTTTAGATCAGTCCTTAGAAATTATTCCTAATCCCAATAACGGGCACTTCACTGTTAAAACAATTTTAACAGAAAGTTTTGATCTTAGCATTTACAATTCAATTGGCCAACTAATTAAATTTATTCCTCAGAACAGATCGAGTGTAAACATTGATTTAAGTAATTACGCTAAGGGAGTTTATAGTGTTGTATTTAACGTGAATGGTAATTACAAGAACATAAAAGTAATTGTAGAGTAAAATAATATCTCCATAAGCTAAAAGCCCGTGTCAGAAATGATACGGGCTTTTTTGTTTAAAGTAGTTAGGGTAATTAATCCTAATTATCTTTTTCTAGATCCGCTGCCTTATATTTTATCAGACCTTTGATCGAAGCCAATTGGCCCGCTACAACGCTTTCATCACCCGAAACCACAAGCTTGTAAACATCAGGCGTGAAATATTTTTTAATTACTTTCTGAACGTCTTCTAATTTCAAAGCCGCCAGATCATTCAGATAATTTTTACGTTTATTGAAATCGTAAACGATAGGATTGTAGGTTGAAGAAACATTTTCAGGCATTTCAGAACTCATTAAACCCACTTTCATTTTCGTAATAGCCTTATCGAAATCGGCCTGAGTAATTGGGGTTGCAGCAAAATTCTGAAGGGTTTTGTCAAATAAATTAATGGTATTCACCATTTCCTCACTTCGTACCGAACAGGCGGTTACAAATAAATTTGAGAATTGGGTGGCCCGATGACTGCTTCCAATGGAATAAGTTTTACCACCTTTTTCACGGATCTCGGAGAATAGAACCACGTTAAAAATGCTATTCGCTACTCTGAAAGCAAGCACATCTTTATCTTTTATACCCGGCGCCAGTTTGTTCCATTGCAAAGCGCACTGTGTTGCCCCACTGCGATTAATGAAAGCGATCTCTTTCTTTTTTATTTGTGGAAAGTCTAAAGCCACGCCATTTATTTCTCCGAAAGCAGATTGCCATGAACCAAAATATTTTTCCACAATTGCCTTTACTTCGGCCGAAGCAAAATTACCGCAAATGATAACGCCTGCATTTTTGGGCGTATAATTGAACTGATGAAATTCCTTTATTTTTTCAGGGGTGATTAATTTAAGCTGCGTTTTGTAATAATTTCTTCCCAAAGGACTTGATGTTCCGTACAAAAACAGATCACTGTACACACCGCTTAAGTCAGCTATATCCATTTTATTAGGATTATTATAATCGATGAGATAAGAAATACGCTGATCAATTTTTTCTTTACTGAAGCTTGGGTGCAAAATGGCAGAACTGAACAGGTCCATTCCAAGATCAAGATCCTTGGTTAAAAAATTGGCCGAAATGGTGGTATAATCAAAATTGGCAGCGCTGCTTAATTGTCCGCCCAGTTTAAAAGCCAGATCATTTTGCTGCTCCTGAGTATACTTACTGTTTCCTTCGAGTAAAAGACCTGCAGTGATCTCGCAATAGCCTTGCTGGCCGGGCACTTCGTTCTTATCACCGGTGTTGATCATGAATTTTACGTTTACAGATGGTATTTGTCCGTACTGCATTAAGTAAATTTTCAATCCGTTCTTTAATGTATAGGTCTCTAAAGTTGGAACCTCCTGCGAAAACGCTTTTGATGCAAAAGCGACAATCACTATTAAAACTAATTTTTTCATGTGTTTATTCTGCTGCAGCTTTAATATTGATCACTTTTAATTTTTCAGGATTATAATACGTTTGCGCAATAGCCTTCAGATCATCCGCCTTAATTTTCTTATAGGCTTCTAAAGTTGCATTATATTTTGTGTGATCGTTGTAGTAATATTCAGCGAATCCCAACTCAGCACTAATGTTTTCGTTAGAATATTTCCCAAATGTACTGGCTGCTTCCAGATTCTTAATGTAGTTATCTATCAATTCCTGCTCAATACCTTCGGTAATGATCTCGTTGATCTCTTTCAAAATAACTTTCTTCACTTTTGCATTACCAATTCCGGCCTGCATGATCACATCAAAGTTGGAATAATTATTATACATCCGTGAGGGGTCAATGCCCGATACGATCTGATAAGCGAGGTTGCCCGAATTAACAAGGCGGTTATTTAAAATGGAGTTGCTATTTGAGAACAATAATTCCGTTAATAAATTGAAAGCGTAATAATCCTTATTGCCAAACGCTGGTGAAGGAACAATGTAAGAATAGATCTGCACCGGAAAATCGATATTGATTTCTTCCACTTCAATGTTATGCGCAAAAATATCAGGTTCCTGTTTTTTTACATTCACAGGTAATTGCTTTTTAATTGGTTCAAAATATTTCTTGGTGTACTCAAAAACAGTCTCTGCCTTTACATTTCCTGTTACAACTATAAAAGCATTGTTAGGCGAATAAAATTTATCGTAAAAATCCTGACACTGTTTGGTTGTAAAAGCAGTTATCTCGGGTAAGTATCCGATAACATCCACTTGATAAGGATGATTCTTTGGATATAGTGATTTGTAGCGGTCTTCGCCCATGCGTCTGTACCAGTTATTCTGACCCAAACGCAGCTCCTCACCTACCACTTCCCGTTCAGTATCCAAAACTTTTTGATCCAAAATCAAATTCGCCATGCGATCGGCTTCCATGTCTAGAACTTTCTCAATATCTTTTGATTGCACTTCTTCATGATAAACAGTTCTGTCGAAAGTAGTATAAGCATTTACATTTCCGCCCATCTGATCGATCAGCTTAATGTAAACATCACCATCACCCGCAAATTTTTTGGAGCCCCGAAACATCATGTGTTCAAACATGTGCGCCATTCCGCGAACACCATCCCACTCGTCTTTACTGCCCACGCGGTACCAGATCTCCACTTCCACCATTGGGTTTGTGGTTTTTTCGCATACAATTACTTTTAAGCCATTACTCAAAGTAGTTGTTTTAATCGGATAATCACCGGCCTTGGCCAGACACGAACCCAAAACTAATGCTACAACAAAAAATTTATTCATCATGTTTATTTATTTTAAAAATTACAAACGGTCACTGAGCTTGTCGAAGTGTCGTTTTTAAAAATCCAATCCTAATCCGATAACAAGGCCTTGCTTAAATTGTCCGTACGGACCATAACCAAGTACATAATCTATTCTTAGGACCTGAAATATTTTTTCCACACCAAAATTAATTTCATAATACTGATCGAGTTTATCATTAAATAAAATATGTCCGCCAACAACTTCCTGGATCTTTGTTTTTTTCAACAAAGGAATTTTATTGATTATGAAACCGTTAAAATGATGTTCGGCATGCGCTTCCGCATACCATTTATTAGTGCTGTATGTGTAATACGGCAATAGTTTAAATGAGTTGAGATAATCCGGATTTGCCAGCAAAGTTTGATTGCCGTTAAAATGCTTGTAATCCATGAAGGTCATGTTCTTGTTGCTTAAAAAATAACCCCCTTTTAAGCGGTACATAAATGTTCCGGCCAGCCCTAAACGAATGTCGTCTTCTACACTTGCCATGGCCAGATCATAATCGGCGAGCGTATTTAAACCCGGTATTGCTTTTTTATAACCGACATTTAATTTAGGATACTTAGTTCCTGAAATGATCTTACGATGTGGCATCGTGTAATATTTTTGCTTAAAACGGAATCCGAAATTAATGTCGATCACAAATGCATTATTGGATGCGAAAGAAGAGTCATCGGTGTTTGGATGAAGGGCATCGTTGCTGGTGAAGAGTTTTGAATGATCATCACGGATCAATAGATCCGATGTGTTTTTCAAAGGATCACGAATGGCATACTCAATATTGGTATTAAAATAAACACCGTTCATTAATTCCCTTCTGAAATAAAATTGCGCGGCTGTTTTACGATACAGCTTCATGAAATTATCATTAAGATACAAGGAATAAATACTATTCATCGACGGAGTGATGGGATTAGCTCCGTTGAATTGCTGCACCATAGATTGAGCTGAAACACTGAACCTCTGAAACTTTTCAGGCTTTTGTAAATAATTCCATCCTACCTTTCCTCCCCACAAATAATTTGAAAATCCATACCTCGCGCTTCCTGTAATACTGTAATTCCGAAAGTCCTCGTATTCTTTCTCGTACGTAAGATTCATGCTGGCATTAATGCCTTCAACTGTGTTATATTGCACACCACTGGTTAAAAGTCCGGTTGTTGAGAATGAAGTTTTCTTAAATGTATTCTGATATCGGTATCCCATTAACAAAGACTGCAGTTTAAATTTATTTACTTTTCGATCTACCGAATCTTTGTAACGTTTACTGCCGGTAATATTAGTTATACTATCCTTTTTATGATAATCATCCTTCTCTTCCTTGGTTAATGGGATCGGTCGACTTTCTTTCCAGTATACTGTGTCCTTTTTATTCGCCTCATCCTCTACTTTCAGAATTTCATTCTTGAAGAATTTTTTCGGGAAGGTAGGATTGATCTCATAATCAGAAACAACTGCATTGTAATATCCGTCTCCTTTAAATCCTAAGAACTTGAAATTGAATCCGAAATTTAAAGATACCGGCATCCAAAGTGTATCGCCCTTTACAGAAGCATGTAGTTGTTTTATTCTTAAGGTATCTACGAAATCAATTTTGGCATCCTTGGTTAAATACATATCAACGCTATGAATGCGCCAGGTGTTTTCTTGAATGTAAATGATGCCATGAAAACAAGGATCTGTTTTGCGTTTAGGAGTCACTAAAATTTTATTGATCATTTTACCGTCTTCGAAAGTTGTGCCTAATAATTTATAACGGTAGGATATAAACGCGTTTTCGCTGATCGGAGAAATAAAAGGTCGGTCACTTAATCCATCAATGGTAACCAGATTCTCATAAAAATTAAATTTCATGTCGCTGAGCTGATTAAAACTAAAAGCTTTATTATCGCCACTCACTTTACTTGAGTACATGATCTCTTTTTCGTCACTTGGCTTACGATAATGAAACTTACTTTCGCTTTCCGATAAATAAATAACACCAAGCATTGAAGAGTCGATAGGATTATTACCGGTTGTTACTTTTAAAAGTTTGCCGAAATTTTTAGGGATCTCTTTTAAGCGCTGTAAACCCTTAATGTAAGCTCTGCAGGTAAACGAATTTACCTGGTTCAGATAGAATTTTCGCTTTTTAATGGCTTGTCGTATCACTGCATAAGCCGGGTCTTCTCCTGCTTTTATTTCTACTTCCTTTAATTCGTAACTATCTGCACTTAAAGAGGCATCCAAGATCATGTCACCACTTATGTTCACCGACTTTACTTCTCTCTTATAACCTACATACTGAAAAATGATCTCGTATTGCCCGGGTTTTAATTTCAAAGTATAAAATCCATCCACATTACTGTTGGTGCCAATGGTTGTTCCCTTAATAATTACTGAAGCAAACGGCAAAGCGTTTTTTTTGAGGTCGGTTATTTTACCTGACAAAGTAACGAGTTGTGCAGAAACGAAAAACGACGAGATAAAATAAATTAAAAAAAATAAAAGCCTCATAATTTTTGTAAGACGTGTTAACACACTATAAAGTTACATTAATAACCAATTTATAGAAGTATTATTGCTAAACGGTATTATAAATTTATAAAGGGAAAAAAGCTAATTGTTACCAGTAGGCATAAATACATAGGATACAATATTTGCCCCCATTTTTAATGCTTTTTCGCGTGCTTCAGGACTATCCTTATGAACCTCGTAACTTTCCCAGCCATCGCCAAGATCACACTCTACATCATAAAAACAGATAAGGCGGCCATTATGTATAAGACCAAAACCCTGAGGCGGTTTATTATCATGCTCATGAATTTTTGGTAAACCTTTCGGAAAATCATATTTCTGGTGATAGATCGGATGAGTAAACGGCAACTCCACAAATTCCAGATCCGGAAATATTTTTTTCATCTGCAAACGAATGAACTGATCCATTCCATAATTATCACTAATGTGCAAAAAACCTCCGCCTAATAAATATTTCCGAATGTTGTCAGCTTCCTGCATCGAGAAAATGATATTACCGTGCCCGGTAACATGAACAAGGGGATAATTGAAAATCTCCATGCTACCGGCTTCAACGATGGCCTGCTCGGGGTTAATGTTCGTTTTTAAATTATCGTTACAAAATTTGATCAGATTAGGTAAAGATGTTTCGAGGTTAGCGTACCAATCGCCACCACCGCTATATTTCAATAAAGCGATCTGATACGAAAAAGGAGGAAAAACAGGAAGTGTGGAAGATCTTAAAATGGAAATGGAAAAAAGAAAACAAATAAGATTTATTCTTATGACCTGCATTATTTTTTAGGTTTAGGTTTATCCTTAGGTTCCGGTTGGTTCGACTTTGGATTTTTTTCCTTTAAAATATAATTATGAATTCTTTCAGGCTCTACTGACTTTGATCCTAAGTCGGAAACTGTGAAGTCCTCAACAACATCACTGAAACCATCACAGTGAACGATCAAATGATATGTACCTGCATCCAAAGCCATGACAAATTTCCCGGTTTTAGAATGGGGAGTAAAGTGATATTCATTATTATTATCCTTATTTTTTGCAATAATTGTAGCGTACGGCGGTTTTCTTTCTTTTATTATCGTATCGTTTAACCAAACTTTACCGGTAACAAAACGCACCACCTGATCATTATTATTAAATCGTATACGGTAAATATCAAGATCACCCTGACCACCGGGTCTGAAAGCGCTTATGTAACCCACACGATTATCAGGAGTTAAACTGATGCTTCTGTCGTTATCAGTTGAATTAATAGGGAAACCAAGGTTCTCAGCTTTGGTCCATGTATTCTCTTCCGGATTCCAGATACTTTTGAACAGGTCATATCCCCCCATACTATTATGTCCTTCCGAAGAAAAATACAAAGTAACTCCATCAGAAGATAAGAAAGGAAAATCTTCGTTCTCCGCTGTGTTTATTTCAGGCGGCAATTTATAAGCCACGCCCCAAACCCCATTCGGAAGTTTACGGGACATGAAAATATCACTCTTGGAATCTACATCCTTCCGGCGAGCAAAAACAATTACGTTCCCATCCGGACCAAAAGATCCAGATGTTTCAACCTTTGTGTTTACTTCTGCCGGTAATGGTTTTCCTTTTTGAAATTCCCCGTTCGCCTTTCTTGTACTTAAATAAAGATCCCCGAACTTATCAATATGATCAATATAAACCATTAATTCCGAGCCGTCGGTTTTCATGCCTACTACTTCTTCGTCAAGTGGTGAATTTAAAATAGCGCCTGCATTCAAAGCTTTGGTCCATTTACCGTTCTCCAGTTTTGAAAAATATATATCACTAGGGTGATAACCATCAACCTCAACTTTTTTTCCGCCAATGTTATCTTTGCGACGTGATGTGAAAGCCATAAAGGTTTCATCTCCGCTCACGAAAGGATAATAATCAGGCTCGTCTGAATTTATTTCTTTTCCCATATTGGTAAATGAAATATTCACAGGATTGTCCATTAAAGTACGTGCGTTATTACACATCTCAATGTACCTATCCGCTATTGCCGTTTTTTTTGGAAATAATTCTTTGTACTTTTCAAAAGCCTTAATAGCGTCTTCGATTTTACCACCCAGACTATAGGCGCGACCCATGTATAACCATGCGTCATCATCGATCTTATCGGCCTTTACAATATCTTCCAGATATTTTATGGCTTCAGTTCTGTTATAATTGGTATTGATATAACATTGAGCCAACCTGAATTCATTCCGTTTATTGCTTGGATCTTTTTTTACGAACTCTTTGTAAATTGGTAAAGCCATCACGAAGTTACCGTGTTTAAAATGCTCATCCGCATCTTCAATTTCATACTTTTGCCCGTGAGGTTGAGAAACTCCCACCAAAGAAATCAGCAAAAATAAGCCAACAATATATATCGTTTTATTTAACATCACTCAAAAACAGGGGCTTAAATTATTAAGAATATCTAAGAAAACAAAAATTACTTTTTTTGAGAAAGCTTAAATAAATCTTCTTTTTCCTTTTTTGTAAGACTATCGTAACCACTTTTCGAAATTTTATCGAGCAAAGCATCCAGATACTTTGAATCATTATTTATCTTTCCTTCACTAACTACTTCATAACCATGTTTATGTGAAACCTTGAGCGGCGACTTTCGTTTAGACATAAACGAAAAGCTCAAAAAGTCCTTCCCGTGTTTCAATCCGTAACCATATAAAAGGCCAAATGCGGCGCCTCCGATATGTGAAATTTTTCCCCCGGTATTTGCAGCAAAATCAACGATCGTACTCATAATAAAGACCAGGATGGCAAAGTACTTGTATTTCATTTCAAGGACTAAAAAAACGTTTACGGGCAGGTCAGGTGTATAAACAGCCATTACCATTATTATTCCCATTACTGCTGCGGAGGCTCCTATCAAAATACTTCCGAAGAACACTGAAGGAAAGATAAGTCCAAGTATCAAGAGAATGGCTCCGCCAAAAACGCCACTCATCACATATACATATACCAGTTTCTTTTCTCCGAAAATGGTAAAGGACATCTGACCGGAAAAAAACAGCAATATAAGATTGAAAAATACATGCCCTAAACTTTCGTGAGTGAACATATAGGTGAAGATGGTCCAGGGTTTAAAAATAAATTCAGCGGCATCTATTGGCAGAGCCAAATAAGGCAATAAGTTGATGTGAGCAATGTTGATACCTATATTAACGGTCAGAAACACCGCCACATTTATAATGATAAGTAAAGTTAAATTACTCTGACGCTGAAAGGTGCTTTTTATGTTATCGAAAAGTGTCATTAATAAAAAAATGTGCGATTTCGTTTCCAAATCATTATTAAAATAAAACCAAATAACATTCCGCCCAAATGTGCGAAGTGAGCTACATTGTCTTCAGGGTTGGATCTTAATCCAGATATTAACTCAATAGCACCATATATCATCACAAACCATTTTGCTTTTATCGGAACCAAAAAATAAACGTATAAAAGTGTGTTGGGAAACATCATACCGAATGCCAGCAACAAACCGAATAAAGAACCGGAAGCGCCAATAACCACATGTGCATTTAAATAGGCCTGTTTGAAATCGATCAAAAACTGAGAAGCCAAACTCATTGCTTTTTCGGGAGATGTGTGAAGCAAACTATTGTATTCGCTGGCAAACACTTCGTACTTACCAACAATTTCGTAATTGAATTTATTTTGAAATTCAGCATTGTTAACCAGCTCTTCAAAACTTTCCGGTGTCAGATTATTCTGAACTGCTGTTATTGCATCTATTATCGGACCTGTTTCAATAAAGAAAACCAGATACTGAATGAGAGCCGCACCGAATCCGGTTACCAGATAATAGATCAAAAAACGCTTGGCACCCCATACATTTTCAAGAGTTGAACCAAACATCCACACCGCAAACATATTGAAGAATAAGTGCGAAAGATCGCCATGCATGAACAGGTAAGTAACGAACTGAAATGGCTTAAAGTCTGAGGCCGTAATATAGTGCAATCCTAAGATCTCATTCAGATCAATGTTCATCCTGTTCTTCAAAACCCAGGTTGCCGCAAACATGATAATGTTTATTATCAAAAGATTTTTGATAACCGGCGGCAATGTTTGAAAACTTCTTGGTCTGAACTCCTGATAACTCATACGGAACTATTTCTTAAAAAATTTATCCAGCTCATCTCTGCTCACTTCCATCATGGTTGGCTTGCCATTAGGACTGTACAAAGGATCTTCACATTGAATCAGATGAGAGATGATCAGTTGCATTTCCGACTCATCGAGATCTTTACCGTATTTAATACAGGTGTTTTTAGCAAGCGCCCTGCACAAATTATCGTGGATATCAAGTTTACGATCTAATGTATTCAATTTATAGTTCTCTAAAACACTCTCTATCATTTGCTGAATATTAAATTCGCCGAGTTCAGCAGGCGTGCCATTTACAACAATATTATTTTTTCCGAATAACTCCATATCAAAACCAAGCAAACGAAATTCATTCATGATGCTTTGAATCAAGACAAAATCATTCGTGCTTAATTCTATGTGGGTTGGAAACAAAGACTGCTGAGTTGAAATTGGTTTTTGTTCTTTGGCACGTAAAAAATGCTCGTACAAAACACGCTCATGTGCCCTTTGCTGATCAATGGCTACAAGGCTTTCGTTAAAGGAAGTAATAATGTATTTTCCAAACAGCTGAAAGGTTTTATAAAAAACAGATTCAGCTTGCAATTGTCTTTTTTCGGAAGAAAGCATCTCAGAAGAACCTTCAACATCTACAGTGTTATCTGAATTTCTGAATCCATCGTAAAGATTTTCCCAATGTTCTTTATTGCTTTTTGTAATGGGGTTTTCGTTATGCGTATAACCGGTTGAAGAATTTTAGAATGGATTGAAATCAGGATCGTAATTTACTTTTGGCGGTAAGGCCGCTTTTCCTGAAGAGGCGCTCATGTCAAAACTCATCTCTGATTCAAAATCCAGACTCGGACCAACATTTGCTTTTCCTAAGGCGCGTTTCACCGAACTGTGTAATAAAGCATAAATGGTTTTTTCATCTATGAATTTAATTTCTGTTTTTGTAGGATGAATATTGATGTCAATGTTTTTCGGATCCACATCTAAAAATAAATACCAGGCCGGGTGAGAATCGTGGGGCATCAACTCTCTGTAGGCTTCATAAACCGCGTGGTTTAAATACGGACTTTTAATAAAACGGTTGTTAACGAAAAAATATTGATCGCCCCGCTTACGTTTTGCAGATTCAGGTTTTCCGACGTAGCCTTTTATTTTTACCACATCGGTAGTTTGATCGATCGGCACTAATTTTTGATTATTGTTAGTGCCGAATAAACCCATGATGCGCTGGATCAAACTTGTTGCCGGCAAATTAAACACCTCATTGTTATTACTGAACAATATGAAATGAATGTCAGAATGCGGTAAAGCAACACGCTCAAACTCATCAATAATGTGTTTTAATTCAGTACTGTCTTCCTTTAAAAAATTACGACGTGCAGGAATGTTATAAAACAGATTTTTGACACAGAACGACGAACCGGTTATGGACTGACATTCAGTTTGCTCAACAAAATTACCACCCTCAACAGTAATTTGCTGACCAACTATGTCGGCATCCTGCTTTGTTTTTAACTCAACTTGTGCAACTGCCGCAATACTAGCAAGGGCCTCGCCCCTGAAACCTTTTGTATAGATGTTGAACAGATCGTCGGCGGTTTTGATCTTAGAAGTGGCATGGCGCTCAAAACATAAACGCGCATCAAAAGGACTCATACCCTTACCGTTATCAATAACCTGTATTAAGGTTTTACCGGCATCTTTTACTATCAATTTTATCTGAGTGGCGCCGGCATCGATGGCATTTTCGAGTAACTCTTTTACAACTGAAGCCGGTCGTTGAACAACTTCACCGGCCGCGATCTGATTGGCTACGTTTTCAGGTAAAAGAGAAATTATGTTACTCATAAAAGAGCAAATTTACATAAAGAAT
Source organism: Bacteroidia bacterium (assembly GCA_025362575.1). Taxonomy (GTDB): domain Bacteria; phylum Bacteroidota; class Bacteroidia; order B-17B0; family Aurantibacillaceae; genus JAHEYG01. The sequence continues at coordinate 5,312 of JANYIQ010000323.1, read as the reverse complement.
GTACCTTTTTCGGTTTATTTTGGGTTTTTTGGGAAAATAAAAATCAGAAAATTATCGACAGTTTTCTTATCTTATAAACATCATTTAGCCAGCATTTAAGTGACTTACCGACTTTTTAGCATCGTACAATTTTACTTCTAATGTGCAGGATATTGTTGGTGGTTTTTGTTGCATTACAAAACTTTTAATCAGTTAACATTCAGTATTTTATCGACAAAAAACAAGCTTTCATATAATAAATATTCTGATTGAAATGTTAAAATTCTAAAAAAGTTATTAAAAATTGACTAATTTAACGCTCCTTTTATAAAAGATTATGATGAAAAATTATACACGTAGCCTTGTCATCCTTGCCTTAAGTTTGACATTTTTTCAGTTAAAATCACAACAATTTACAAGATCGGTCCATGACTATATCTTTTCCGAAGATTCGTTAAGAGGTTTTGACGAAACCCAAACCAAACTGAACATGGTTGGTGAAGGTACTATACCTGAAGATTTTAAGGGTTACATGTACCTTGCTAAACGCAGGTTTGTAAATACCAAATATAAAATTGGTTATGACGAAAGCGCGTATCAATTCAAGTTTACAGCGCCACCTCTGAATCCGTTAAGTGCACCTTGTGTTAACGAAGGCTTTGAGGCCGGAAACATTAGTGGATGGACAGCAACACGTGGGCAAAACTTCAACTCTTGTAACTACCCAACAACTCCAACTTCCATTGGTATTGGGGCTCCTTATCTTGCAATGCAAACTACTCCTTTTTTCGATCCAATTGTTGGGGCTGTTCCTAACTCTCCATTTGCGGGTAATCAGGTTATAAAAATGAATGACAATATTGCAAGTGGCAACATGGATGTAGTTCGTTTAACTCAAACTTTTCCGGTTACCTCAAGTAACTTCTTATATGAATTTGCGTACATCGCTGTAATGAATAGTCCACACGTATGTTGCCAACAGCCATTTATGTATGTGCGCTTAAGAGATTGCGTTGGTAACCTCCTGGCTTGCCCTGTTTTTAGTATCACGCCTCCAAGTACACCAACAACTTCTTGTCCTGGTACAGGCCCAAGCGCTTGGACAACCAATACAGTTACCGGCAATAGTTATCATACAAGCTGGCAAAAATATTCGATCGACTTAACACAATACATCGCATCTTGTGTTACCGTTGAAGTTTTTGTAGGAGATTGTTCGTTAGGTGGTCACTGGGGTTACGCTTATTTTGATTCAGAATGTACAACTTTCGGTATTACTTTAAATAACACTACACTATATCCTACGCCTGTTTCTACAGTAAACATCAATGCTCCTTGCGCCACATCTGCAACATTAACTGCTCCAAACGGACTAGGACCTTACACATGGCAGGGTCCGCCTTTAAGCGGAATCGTTTCCAATACCAATCAAACTATTTCTTCAACTGTTGCGGGTAACTATACCATTTCAATGGTTCCATTAGGATCTTGTAACCCGATCTTCAGAATTGTTAATTTACAATTCGTTCCGCCTTTAACGATAACTGCAACGCCAACTGCAGTTTGTACAGGTGGTTCATCAACCCTCACAGCCAGTGGTGCGACAAATTACACCTGGACCGCGGGTCCACTCACTTCGACGATGGTCGTCACACCCGTCGCCACCTCAATTTATACGGTCACGGCCAATACAACAACCTGTACAACAACAGGAACTATTCAGGTACTTGTCGTCGCCAATCCTACAGTTACAATTGCAAGCAGTACACCAAGTGTTTGTAGCGGATCAGCGGTAACTTATACTGCAAACGGGGCAGCATCCTATACCTGGATGCCAGGTGGTTCTACAAGTACGGTCGTTACATTTAATCCTATAACCTCAACCACTTACACCTTAACAGGCGATAATGGAGGGAATTGTATTGGTACTGCAACTATTTTCATTAACGTTGTTTCTACTCCTACTTTAGCTGCCTTTACCAGCACTCCAGCAATTTGTAGTGGTGGTTCAGCAAACTTATTTGCAGGTGGTGCATCTACTTATACCTGGAATCCGGGTGGATTAACAGGTCCGGTTGTAGCAGTTTCACCAACTGTTACCACAACTTATACTGTTACAGGATCAAATGGCGGAAGTTGCCTTGGCAATACTACTGTAACATTAATTGTAAATACACCAACCTTAACTCCTGTAGCTTCACCTGCCTCTATATGTTCAGGGTTCTCATCAACATTAACTGTTGGTGGTGCGGTGTCTTATACCTGGAATCCGGGCTCAATAGTTGGTTCAACAGTTGTGGTAACACCACCTGTAGGAACAACAATATATACAGTTAGCGGAACAAGTGCCACAGGTTGCGTGAACAGCAAGACCGTTTCAGTTCTTGTTAACGTAACACCAACGGTAACGGCTTCCAGCTCTCCGACAATTGTATGTAGCGGTTCGCCTGCAACTTTAACAGGAGCCGGTGCAACAACCTATACCTGGAATCCGGGAGCTTTAGTTGGAACGAATGTTATTGTTTCTCCAATTGTAAATACAACTTATACTGTAACCGGTTCTAACGGTCCATGTACTAATACAGCAACATTAACCCTAAATGTAAATCCAAATCCTACTGTTACCGCTGCCGGATCACCAACTGCATTTTGTAGTGGTGCATCTTCAACTTTAACTGCTTTGGGTGGATTAACTTACACATGGAACCCAGGAGGCTTATCAGGGTCACCTGTTACTGTTTCTCCAATTGTAAGCACAACTTACTCTGTTACTGGTTCAAATATTTTTGGCTGTACAAATACAGCAACTGTGTTTTTAAATGTTACTACAACTCCAACAGTAACCGCTTCTTCTAATCCAGCATCTATGTGTATTGGTTCTTCAGCTACTTTAACAGGAGTTGGTGCAACAACATATACATGGAATCCCGGTGGTTTAACAGGTTCGCCGGTAGTGGTGAGCCCAGCTGTTAACACCACCTATACAGTTACAGGTGCAAATGGTGTTTGCTTAAGCACACCAACAACTGTTGCGGTAGCCGTTGTGGGAAGTCCAACTGTTACTGCTTCGGCATCTCCAACTGTAATTTGTAGTGGGTCTTCTTCTACTTTAACAGGCAGCGGCGCCGTGTCCTATACATGGAATCCCGGTGGCTTGACAGGAGCAAACGTTACTGTTTCTCCTGCTTCAACAACAACATATACTTTAACAGGAGCAAATGCTTCAGGTTGTACAAGTACTGTTACAATTACTTTAGTTGTAAATCCTAGTCCAACTGTTTCTGCTAGTGCAGCGCCTGCAGCAATTTGTGCAGGGAGCTCATCAACATTAACAGCTTTAGGTGCTACTACATATACATGGAACCCAGGCGGTTTAACAGGAACAAGTATCACTGTTTCTCCTGCTTCAACAACAACTTATTCTGTAATTGGAACAAGTGCAGGCTGTACAGGAAACGCTACAGTTGTGTTAACCGTTAATCCAATTCCAACTGTTTCTGCAGTTTCTAATCCTGCAGTAATATGTGCAGGTTCTTCTGCTACTTTAACAGGAAGTGGCGCAACATCTTATACGTGGAACCCTGGTGCTTTGTTAGGAACCAACGTCACCGTTTCTCCAGCAGTTTCTACCACATATACTGTTACAGGAAATTCAGCCGGTTGTTCAAATACCGCAACTGTTCTATTAACCGTGAATCCAATTCCAACTGTAACTGCAGTTAGCAACCCTACAACTATCTGTAGCGGAGCTTCAGCAACTTTAACAGGAAGCGGTGCATTATCTTATACATGGAATCCAGGAGGTTTAACCGGAACAAACGTTACCGTTACTCCCGGCATTACAACAACCTATACAGTAACCGGTACTAATGGTATATGTACCAGTTCTGCAACCGTTACTTTAAATGTTATAGCAACACCAACTGTTACTGCAATTAGCAATCCTCCGGTTATATGTGCAGGAAGAACTGCAACATTAACAGGAAGTGGTGCAACAACATATACATGGAATCCGGGTGGTTTAACCGGACCAACAACAACTGTTTCTCCTGCTTCAACTACCACTTATACTTTAACAGGTGATAATGGTGGCGGATGTATTGGAACCGCTACTTTAACCTTGATCGTAAATCCAAATCCAACTGTTACGGCTGTGATGTCACCAACTGCTATTTGTGTTGGAGGTTCTTCAACACTTACAGCTTCAGGAGCTTTAACTTACACTTGGAATCCCGGCTTGATCGTTGCTAACCCTATTGTGGTTACGCCAACAACCAGCACAACTTATACCGTTCGTGGAACAAACGCTTCAGGCTGTAATGCTCAGGCCGTTATGGTGCTGATCGTTAATCCGAATCCAACAGTTACAGCTTCCGCTTCACCAACTGTTCTTTGTTCAGGCAGTGGTGCTTCTTCAACATTGACAGCCGGTGGCGCGGTAACCTATACATGGAATCCGGGTGGTTTAACCGGAGGTATTGTTACGGTTAGTCCAGGCTCAACTACTACATATACAGTAACAGGCGACAATGGAACTTGTAGCAGTACGAATACCGTTATGCTAACTGTTACGCCTACTCCAACTGTTTCTGCAATTGCTTCACCAACTAGTATGTGCGCTGGTTCTTCTTCTACTTTAACAGGAAGCGGCGCGACCAATTATACTTGGAGTCCTGGTGGTTTAACAACAGCAAACATAGTTGTTTCTCCAACTGTTACTACAACTTATACTTTAAACGGTGCTAATGGATCTTGTACAAACTCCATTACTGTTACCGTAAATATTATTCCTGGTCCGAGCGTTACTGCAACTGCAAGTCCAACCGCAATATGTTCAGGAAACTCTTCTACATTAACTGCTGCAGGCGCTACAACTTATACCTGGAACCCAGGCGGTTTAACTGGCGCAAGCGTTGTTGTTAATCCTGCAACCACAACCAATTACACTGTTACAGGTTCAAATGGTGGCACATGTAGTTCTACAGTTGCAATTACTGTTAGCGTTACTGCAACACCAACTGTTACCGCAAGTTCCAATCCTCCGGTTATCTGTGCAGGACAAACTGCAACATTAACAGGAAGTGGTGCTACAACATACACTTGGAACCCTGGTGGTTTAACTGGAATAACAGCAACTGTTTCTCCAGCTGCAACAACAATTTACACCCTTACCGGTGATAATGGTGGTGGCTGTGCAAGTACCGCAACGTTAACTTTGCTGGTAAATCCTAACCCAACAGTAACAGCAGTAGCTTCTCCTACATCAGTTTGTGCAGGAAGTCCTTCTACTTTAACTGCATCAGGCGCTCTAACTTATACATGGAATCCCGGAT
>JANYIQ010000318.1 GCA_025362575.1 Bacteroidia bacterium | reverse complement strand
CAATTTCGGCCTGAAAAGCATTTTTGCTTTGTCCGAGCATGGTGGCTGCATTTAATTTCATACGGTACGGGCCCGCAATAAGATCGGCAGCTTTTAAAAAGATGCTGGCACGATGTTCCCAACTTAAATTAGCCCATTTTTCTTTAGCGGCTAAAGCAGCTTTAATGGCCTGTTCAATATGTTGCTTTTCGCTTTTATGAAAATGACCTAAAGTATGTTTATGATCATGAGGAGGAGCAAGGCGAATTTTTTTATCGCTGCGTACTTCTTCACTTCCTATGTACATTGGGATGTCGAGTTCTTTGCTGCGTAATTCTTTAAGCATGGCTTGAAGTTCTTTACGCTCTGCGCTTCCTGAAGCGTATTGTTTAATTGGTTCGTTAATCGCTACAGGTACTTTGTAATTTCCTTTTGGCATAAAATTAAATTTTTGAATTGTGCAATTTCTGAATTTTAGAATTGAAGAATTACTCTATTCCAAGTATGGTAAGAATATTGATCAGTTCTTTTTCGTTCTTAAAACTAAGGGTTAAGCTTCCGCCGTTTCCGCTGCGTTTATAGGTGAACGATTTATTAAATAGTTTTTCGAGTTTTTTGTTTACGATCTTATCTTCTGTACTCAATTGTTTTGCAACACGAGTTACTTTCGGAGTGAATTTTAATTTTTCGCCACGCGCAAGGTCTTCGATCTGACGAACAGAAAGGTCTTGCTCTAAACACAAAGCAAATATAGCAAGTTGTCTGTCTTCGTTATCGATGTTGATAAGCGATTTGGCATGCCCCATTGTGATCTCGCCATCGCGTAATGCTTTTTGAATTGGCGCAGGAAGTTTTAATAAACGTAAAAAGTTAGTTACAGTACTGCGTTGTTTTCCTACTTTTTCGCTTAATTGTTCCTGGGTTAAATTACATTCGTCAATTAAACGTTTGTAAGAAAGAGAAACTTCGATCGGATCAAGATCTTCGCGTTGAATATTTTCAACCAATGCCATTTCGAGCATGGCCTGATCATCGGCAACACGAATGTATGCAGGTACCTCAACCAAGCCTGCCATTTGCGAAGCTCTGAAACGACGTTCGCCGGAAATAAGCTGATAATGATCGTAACCTAATTTGCGCAATGTTATTGGTTGAATGATGCCATGCAATTTTATGGAATCAGATAACTCCTGTAAAGCAGTTTCTTCGAAATTGGTGCGTGGTTGAAACGGATTAGTTTCAATATGCTTTATTTTTATGGTTGATACCGAACCTACAACCGGTGCGTTTTCGCCAACCTGTTTTGTAGTAATATCTGTTTTGGCACTTTCCAATAATGCGCTTAATCCTCTTCCTAATGCCGGTTTTTTAGTGCTGCTCATTTTGTTTAGTTTGAAAGTTTAAAGTTGAAAAGTCTAAAGTTGTGTAGTTCGACTAGGAACTTATAACTCATAACTGTTATATGTCTTCGCTTAATTCTGTTTGTGATAAATTCTCTTCTTCTACATTCATGGTTCTGTTCTCTTCGCTGATCTTAGTTAAGCCGTTGCGCTGTAAAATTTCGCGGGCAAGGTTCAAATAATTCACTGAAGCTTTTCCAATAGAATCGTGCATGATAATGGTTTTACCAAAGCTTGGTGCTTCTGCTAATTTTGTATTTCGCTGAATGATGGTATTGAATACCATGTTCTGAAAATGTGTTTTCACTTCTTCAACAACCTGATTGGCTAAACGTAAACGGCCATCGTACATGGTTAAGAGCACACCTTCAATATCTAAATTAGTATTCAAATGGGTCTGAACAATTTTAATGGTTTGAAGTAATTTACCCATTCCTTCCAAAGCAAAATATTCGCATTGTACCGGAATGATAACGCTATCAGCAGAACAAAGCGAGTTGATCACCGTTAAGCCTAACGAAGGACAGCAATCGATAATTATGAAATCATATTTATCCTTGATCTTCTCAAGAGCTTTTTTCATCATGTACTCACGGTTGGTTAAACTCACCAGTTCAATTTCAACACCAACTAAATTTGCGTTAGTAGGAAGTAGGAAGAGGTTAGGAGTATCTGTTTTAACGATCACATCTTTTGGATGCACGCTGTCGATGATACACTCATACAAACCGGCTTTAACAGTGCCCGGATCAATTCCAACGCCTGATGTGGCATTCGATTGAGGATCGGCATCAATTAACAGAGTTTTGTACTCCAGAACAGCTAAACCTGCTGCTAAGTTAATGGCGCTGGTAGTTTTTCCTACTCCGCCTTTTTGGTTAGCTATTGCTATTACTTTTCCCATAGTTATCAGTTGTTAGTTTGGAGTTCGTAGTTCGGAGAGCGCTCCTAATATGAATTCTTTAATATTTAATTTTGTTTCAGTTTTAATTTAAATCTGTTTCGGTGCTGACAGTTTTACGAACTTCCAACACTGAACTCATTACTTCTTTATTGTTTCTCCGATCTTCATCAGGGTTAAACTTTTTCCGGCACTTTCAAATTTTTGAATAGCCTCAAAGTGATCAATCTTTATCGGTGCAAATGTGTCGTAATGCATTCCTACAATATCCTGGCAATTCACAAATTCACTAGCCAAAATGGCATTATCCACCCCCATGGTGAATGTATCTCCAATTGGCAAAAATGCAAAGTCAATGGTTCTGTATTCACCGATCAGTTTCATATCATAAGTTAGGGCTGTATCGCCGGCATAGTAAAAGTTGCCTTCGCTGCTCTCGATAACAAACCCCATTGGGTTTCCGCCATAGGTACCATCGGGTAAACCACTGCTGTGTATGGCACTTACGCACTTTACATTTCCAAAATCGAGCTTTACCTTACCGCCAATGTTCATGGGCTGAATGTTCTCAATACCTTGTTTTCCAAGCCATACGCTAATCTCCCAGGCACAAATAACCTTTGCGTTTGTGCGTTTTGCAATTGTTACGGCATCGGCAATGTGGTCTTGGTGCCCGTGACTGATAAGGATATAATCTGCCGTTACAGTATTTGCATTGATGTTTTTGGCGAGTTCATTAGGTGTAATGAACGGGTCAAACAAAAGATGTTTTCCGTTAATTTCGACCCCAAAACAAGAATGCCCGTAATAAGTAATGTTCATATTAAAATAAAAGCAGATATTTGTGTAAAGTTAATCTAATAGGGGTCTTTATGGCATATTAGTTTTTAACAATAACAGGCCTTTGCGAGGGTAAATGTTAATAAATAAATATGCAGAATATTACGATCATAAGCGGTACGAACCGACTCAACAGTTACACCGAAAAGGTGGCTTTTGATTATAAAAAGATGCTGGAGGCAAAGGGAGTAAAGGTAGAATTGCTTTTGCTTAAAGATCTGCCAAAAAACGTTGCTTTTGAAGATATGTATGGGAAGAGAAGCTCTGAAATGGAGCAGATCATTCAAAAATACATTGATCCAAGCTCTGTTTTTTTATTCGTTAGTCCTGAATACAACGGCAGTTTCCCGGGAATTTTAAAGTTATTTCTGGATGCGGTTCAGCCTGCAAAGTGGGCTGATAAAAATGCCTGTCTTATTGGAGTATCAAGCGGGAGGGCTGGTAATTTAAGGGGAATGGAGCATCTTTCAAGCATTCTTAACTATCTGAAAATGCACGTGTATCACAACAGATTACCGATCTCTCTAGTCGATAAATTATATGGCACTCAGTCTGAATTAGCGCACGAAGACACCCTTAAGGCAATGGAAAAGCAGATAGATGGTTTTCTGAAATTTACTCAGTATACATTGCGTTAAACTCTGAAACCGCTTTTTTGATCTCATCAATTTTAAAGTACCATTTATCAACTTGATCTAACAAAATTGGCTGATCTCTGAAGAAATTTTTCAGTACTTTTTTGTGTTCACGAATAGGAAGCTGATTTAATTCGGCGGTACCGTATTTATCATCACCTGCAGCTTTTGTATCCTGAATGAAATAAACCGATTGCAGTTTCTCAACACCGTCTTCCAGTTTAGAGAATTTATATTCTAACAAATTTAAGCGTCCGCGAATAAGGTATTTGATGTAAACATCACCTTCATCCATTTTTAAAAGGGTAAAAGCTGTTTCATCATAACCATAAGCCTTGGCTTTTTTTGTAGTTACTTCTACTGCCTTTGTTGTTCCTTTTGGCTTGAAGAAAATAGTGTTAAAGAACATGGTTTCTTTATCGAGGTTGGTTTGAATTTCACCTCTTACGGTATCACCTTTTAAACTTACATAGTAGCCCGGAGAAAATATCGGAGCCATGTGTGCTTCTTTACCTTTTTTGCCCGGTTGAGCAAATGCTGAAACTGAACTTATGGCGAATAAACAGAAAAATAATTTCTTCATAGTTTAAATTAAAATAGTTGGTTAAAGTTACGGATTTAACGTAAAACCACAAAATTAATTGTCTAAATAAATGTGCCCCTGACGCCAGTGATCAACCGCAAAATACCAGGGAGCCTTGAAATACTCGCTTCTTTCAAGTATGTAAGCATTATCTGAAAAAGGATTTAACATTTTTTTGAAATTGAAGGTAACGGAATTAGCTTGTGTTTCGCTTCCGTAAACCCATTGTTCGCCCCAGTTATGTTTGTACATGTTGGTTGGCGCACCAAAAACAATGTAGATCATTCCTCTGTCGGTTTGCCAGCCCGATTGATGATCTGTGAATAGTTTGTTGGCCTGTAGTACACGATTGTAATAGCTTTTTAAAAGTTCGCGGGCACGCTCGTTGCTTCCGCCAATGTCTTTCCAAAATTCATCAATGGCCATTTTTTTATTTGGTGAATTCAAACAACTTTCAAATTCTTTTGTCGACATGATGTAGTGTGTGCTTTTTATCATTTCGGTTTCATCTTTTATTCCCGGAAAAATATTATCAACGCTAAAAAGCGTTAAACCTTCTTTATTATTATTGCCTGTGATATGTAAAAACCCGGTTTCAGGTATTATAATTTTGAATTCGTTATTTATTCTTTGCTTAACAAAAAAACTGTCAGGTTCGTAATTGAATGGCAAATGCTCACGTGTTGAGTTGGGAAGAAATGCAATTGGAAAATCCCGTTTATAATGATCAACTCTGAAACTATTTTGTTTGTTCAGTTCACTACTTACAGTTACAACATCTCCGGCGATCAAATAATAATTATAAATGACTTCACCATCCGAATTTTTTAATAAAAAATTTTGTCGCGATGCTGTACTCGTTTTATCTGCTTCAATGAATTTGCTGTTCTTGGTTTTATTATTGAGATCAAAAACACTTAGATCAACCGTGCAAGCATTGCCCATGAAAACTTTCATTTTCAAAGATCCTTTGAGATCCCTTGAAGCTACCTTTTCGGGCTGTCGGTCGTAAAGCCAAACGCTTCCGCTATCAAGGATCTGTTTTGATCTTACATCTTTGAGAACAACGTATCTTACTTTTAGTCTTGCATAGAACCATGAAGATGTATCGGGACGTTTATACATTAAGTTTTCGTTCGATACGCTCACAAACAATTGCGATACACTGTCGTTCTTGTGATAAATAATGGATCTGATATTGAAATCCTGATTGTTTTTCTTGTAAAGATTTTCATCCGGCCTGTAACTGTTTCGCGTGCCTGAACAGCTATGAAAAATGGCGCTGAACACCATAAAACCAAGATAAAAATATTTAAACGGTTTACTCAAACTATAAGGCAATTTAATGTAAATTTAGGCTTTATTTAAATGCCTAAGCTTTGAATTTTAAAAATTACATACTTCCGATAAGCATACTTGTTTTAGTGACCCTCGGTGTATGGGTATTCTGGAAAGTGCTGCTGTATCTGGTAGTTTCTCTCATCCTGTTTTTAATTGGAAGTCCTTTAGTTAGCTATATCCGAAAATTCAAGATAGGAAAAAAACATGTTGGTGATGGAATTGCATCGGCTGTAACGCTCGCTGTTATTTTTGCAATTTTAAGTTCGTTCTTCATTCTGATATTGCCGCCACTTATTGCAGAAGTTGAGTTTATGAGTAAGCTTAATTTTTATGACGTGATCCATAATATTCTAAATCTGTATCCGGCGCTTGATACATTAGTTTCTAAATTAGGAAGTGAGGAAGCCTTGAGAATAGCCATAAATGAACAGTTCAACACGATCTTTAATTTTGATAATGTGTCTTTTATCGTAAATAATTTTTTTGAGTATTTAGCAGGTTTTTTAGGAAGTTTATTTTGTGTACTTTTTATTACTTTTTTCTTTTTAAAGGATAAAAGAACGGTAAGTAATGTTATTCTTCTGATATCTCCGCAGAAATACGAAGTTGCAATAAAGGATATCATGAGAACTTCAAAAAAAATGTTGAGCAGTTATTTCATTGGTTTGACCATTGATGTGATCATTGTTGGAGCTCTTGCCGGTATTGGTCTCTGGGCCTTTGGTATAAAAAATGCCTTGATCATTGCGGTAATGGCGGGCCTGTTCAATGTGGTGCCATATTTAGGACCAATTATTACCCTTTGTTTTGCTTTGTTCATGGGAGTTAGCGGTTGTATTGAGTTGGAGCAATACGATCTGATATCATCAACCATTACAAAGATCGTAGGTACGCTTTTAACCATCAATATTCTGGATGCTGTTTTTATTCAGCCTTATATTTTTTCGAATACGGTAAAAGCACATCCGCTCGAGATCTTCATTGTTATTTTAATGGCAGGTACAGTTGGAGGCATTGTAGGGATGGTGGTAGCCATACCAGTATATACGCTGATACGGATTACGGCAAAAGAGTTTTTATCTCACTTTAAATTCTTTAAGAAGTTAACCGAGAATATTCCGGAGTAGAGACAGTTAGCAGGAACAGTAGGCGGTTAGAATAATAATTTGATACTTCACGTCTTTTTAATTCAAACCCTCTGCGGAAATCCCCGTGAAATACCTTCGTTTTTAAAAGCCATTGCCAAGTCGAAAACATCAATTAATCGCTAATTTTTAATTTTATACATTCGGAAACTAAAAATTTATTACATTTGCATTCTCAAAAATGGTAGATGTAGCTCAGTTGGTTAGAGCATCGGTTTGTGGTACCGAGGGTCGTGGGTTCGAATCCCATCATTTACCCGCAAAATCAGGAAACCTCGTCGTTTGACGGGGTTTTTGTTTTTTAGTCAGTTTGCAATAAAATATATTCTTGAAAAATACGTTTAATTGTACTTAATTTAGGACTTTATACAAGTTTAACCCTTAGAATCAAAGATTCAACGGGCCGAATCCGCAAAACCCCGTTTAATGATAAAAAACATCATACAAACAATATTCAACAAAGGGTTTGTAGCGATCGTGAATTTTTTGATCCTGATCATTTCTACACGTTTTTTAGGAGTAAATACACGAGGTGAGATCGCCATTTTCATTTTAAACATTGCCAATATTCAGATCATTAACGAAATTTTTACCGGTTTTTCTCAGGTATACTTTGTTCCTAAATTCAATACCAAAAAACTATTCAGTTACGGGCTTATCTGGACACTCATTGCGGTTCCTGCATCTAACTTTATTCTGTTTTTGCTGGGTAAAGAAATAGCGGGTTTTGAGTGGGATATGCTTTTTCTATCGGCCATCATTATTTTGAACACCTTTAATCTGGTGATCATTTTGGGTAAGGAAAATATTAAGCT
>JANYIQ010000300.1 GCA_025362575.1 Bacteroidia bacterium | reverse complement strand
TTTACTCTGGACATTATCCGCTTAGAAGCTCATTTTTACCGCCAAAATTGCCGCGCTATGCTTGAATGTCACAAGTCTGACGTTCCTTAGAATGCATTTTTTGCCATTAAAAATGTGCCTTACGGAAAATATGTAGGTATTGAATATTTGATTGGTGTAGACAGTACCCGCAACTGCTCAGGCGCGCAAACGGGCGTTCTGGCAGCTACCAACGATATGTTCTGGAGTTGGAATCAGGGATTCATATTTTTAAAATTTGAAGGTTACAGTTCGGCTGCAATGCCCGGTAATGTTCATAATCTGGAATATCACGTGGGTGGATTCAAACTTCCATATAACAACATTAAAAAAGTTTATTTACCTCTTGTATCCGATACTTTGAGAGTGGGAACCAATGTTCCGAAAATTTATTTTAAAACGGATATTCAGCATGCTTTTAAAAACTCAGTAAATAATGTAAACTTTGCCACAACACAAATAGTTGTTTCTCCTTCTACAGCACGCTTAATTGCCAATAATTATGCGAACATGATGTCGATCGCAGCAGTTGTCAATTAATATGAGAATTAAAAAAATAATCATTCTTTTAATTTTTTGCGTTGGATTATTGTCCTGCAAAAAAGACCCTGAAATAAAAACGTCTGTCACCGGAGAGATCGAAGATCTTTATGCACCTGTTATTCCAAAAGGCTGGCCGCAACCGGTTTATACTTTTCAGAATAATCCTGTTACCTATAATGGCTTTACTTTGGGCCGCCATTTATTTTACGAGCCTCTTCTTTCTGAAGATACTACCATATCCTGCGGCAGTTGTCACATGCAGATCTTTGGATTTACAAATGGCCCGAGCCATGCCCTCAGTCATGGTGTTCACAATTTACTAGGTACCAGAAACGCTCCGGCATTGTATAATTTAACCTGGCACGGATTATTACGCTGGGATGGCGGAGCAATTAATTTAGAGAATCAGCCTTTAAATCCGCTTCAGGATAAACATGAAATGAATTTGCCCATCTTAACTGCTATTAACAGAATTGGAACATCTGCTAAATATAAAGATCTGTTTAAAAAAGCCTTTGGAGATACGATGGTTGATTCACAACGTTTGTTGAAAGCGATGGCGCAATTTACAGGCTTGTTGGTTTCCTACAATAGTAAATTTGATAAAGTAAAAAGAGGTGAAGACGGATTTACATCTGCTGAAAACGACGGCTATACTGTTTTTAAAAACAAATGTGGTATGTGCCACACCGAACCTTTGTTCAGCGATTATAAATTCAGAAATAAAGGTTTGCCAGTAAACATGTATCAAGATAGTGGGCGTTATGGAATAACCCAATCGATGAGCGATCTATATAAATTCAAAACGCCTTCTTTGCGAAATCTTGCATTTACTGCCCCATATATGCACGACGGCAGATTTAAAACCCTTGATGAAGTGCTAACTTTTTTTACTTCAGGTGTTTCTACTTCACTTCCTAACCTTGATCCTTTTATGGCTGTTCCGCACAGTATCTCAACTCAGGAAAAAAATAATCTTTTAAGTTTTCTGGCAACACTTAATGATTATAAGTTTATTAACGATTCGCGGTTCAGTGAAATTCACTAGGGTGCATCGTTTCGGGGCTAAAAATTTGTAACTTTCCCGAAAATCAGCGTTATACATTAACATGCAGACCAAATTATCAAAAACACATATATTAATATTTGTCTGCCTGTTTTCCTTTGCTGCAATTTCTCAAAATGTTAAGATAAAAGGCAAGGCTCATACATCGCATATTGGTAAGGAAATTAATTTGTTCTCTTACAGTGATCTTATTACCTATACGCAGACCAAAGAAGCTACAGATACTGTTGACAGTAATGGTTATTTTGAATTGAATGTTCAGATCGATCATACGCAACCGCTAATTCTTAAGATCGATAATTTGAATGCCAGATTATATGTTCAGCCGGATTTTGTTTATGGAATTACCTATCCTAAAAAAGACAGTTTGCTTGATAGAAGAGGTGAAACTGAGATGCCTGTTCAATTGAACGTGATTTCGGCAGATACTACTGAGTTAAATACCCTGATCATTGATTTTAATGATCAATACAATCGGGTCTTCAATTATTTGAATTACGAAAATTTGAATCGTAATCGTTTGCACAAGAAGATCGATAGCCTTGAATTTGTTTGCAATTTGAGGTATTTCAAGAACAAAAATCCATATTTCAAGAGTTATTTGAAATACAGCCTGGCTGAAATAAATTCGAATGCTACCCGAGGAAAAAATTATCTGAGTAACAATTACATTGCCGGAAAACCGGTACTGCATTCGCATTACGAGTACATGGCTTTTTTTAATTCCTATTTCAAAGGTTATTTAAATGCTTTTACCAGTACCAAAGCCGGCGAAAATATCTATCATTTAATTAATGACGTAGCTAAATACGAAGCACTGACAGCTTTTGTAAAAACAGATCCTTTATTAAAAAATGATACACTTCGCGAATTGGTTATTCTTCGAAATCTTTGGGATTATTTTTACAGCCCACAGTTTAATAACGCCGCAGTTGTAGCTCTCGTAGATCAGATATCTCAAAGCACAACAATATCAGAACACAAACAAATTGCATTGAACATTCTTCAGTACGCCAACAAACTTCAGCAGGGTAGTGTGGCTCCGGCATTTTCGGCAATTGATAAAAGCGGAAAAACAGTGAGTTTAAGTGATTATAAAGGACGGTACGTGTATCTCAATTTTTTCTCTACCAAAAGCGTGAATAGTTTAAAAGAGATGCCTACGATCATGGATCTGGTAAAAAAGTACGGCGATAAATGCATTTTTGTGAGTATTTGTACCGATGACAGTATCAAGAATTATAAGGCTTATGTGAAAGCCAATCCGAAATTTACCTGGCCAATTTTATATGATAATGGGCCAAAAGGGCTTTCGGCTAAAGATGTATACAGTACCAAAGGCGAAGCAGCTTTCTTTTTCATCAATAATTACGGAAATTTAATGCAGTCGCCGGCTAAATCACCAACCCAGGGCTTTGAGTATAAGCTGAAGGCGCTGTTCAAGCCTAAAACCAAGGGGAATAAGATCGGAATTAGGTAGATGTGTGAGAGTGTCACGCAGATTTCCGCAGATGAGCTGGTAGATGTTCGCAGAACTTACTTTGATTAAAACTATCTGTGCAAATCTGCGTAAAAATTCGCGAAAATCTGCGTGAAACCTAAAGAAACGGAACTTTTTTTTGACACTTTTCAAAACCTATTAACATTAACACATTTTTTGGTGATTTTTTTTCACCTTTGGGCTTTAGAATTAGAGTTCTAAAATTATGCAATTGAAATATCAGGCTAAACCCAAAGCCATTCTATTATTAGAAGACGGGAAAGTTTTCGAAGGCAAAGCCGCCGGAAAAATAGGCACCACCACAGGAGAAATTTGTTTTAATACCGGAATGACCGGATACCAAGAGATCTTTACCGATCCCTCGTATTACGGACAAATTGTTGTTATGACAAATGTTCATGTTGGAAATTACGGCATTGAAGCTTCGGAAGTAGAAAGTGATGGCATTAAAATTGCCGGAATGGTTTGTAAGAAATTCAATGAAGGTTTTTCGCGTAAACGCGGTCAACAATCTTTGCAAGATTATTTTGAGAAAGAGAACAGCATTGTTTCTATAAGTGATGTTGATACCAGAGCTATTGTAAGATACATACGCGATAAGGGTGCGATGAATTGCGTAATTTCTTCAGAAATATTAGATGTGAACGAACTAAAAAAGATCCTTGCCAAAGTTCCTAAAATGGAAGGCTTGGAATTATCTTCGAAAGTTGCTACCAAAAAATCTTATGAATTGGGCGATGCAGCTGCAAAGCATAGAGTTGCAGTTTTAGATTATGGCATCAAAACAAATATTCTTCGTTCATTAACAGAGCGCGGTTGTTATTTGAAAGTGTTCCCAATGAAAATGAGTTTAAAGGATCTTCAGGAGTTTAAACCAGATGGATTCATGCTGGGCAATGGTCCCGGCGATCCCGGCGTCATGAAAGATGAGATCGAACTCATTAAACAAATTGTAGAAACCGGAAAACCTGTTTTTGGAATTTGCTTAGGGCATCAAATGCTTGCAGAATCTCAAGGCATTAAAACTTATAAAATGCACGCCGGTCATAGAGGAATTAATCATCCTGTGAAAAATTTAATTACCGGTAAATCTGAGATCACTTCTCAAAATCACGGATTCAGTGTAAAAGCAGAAGATGTAAAAGCAAATGCTAACATTGAGATAACACACATAAATTTAAATGATGGGACCATTGAAGGGATCCGTTTAAAGAATAAACCGGTTTTCTCTGTACAACATCACCCTGAAGCTTGTCCAGGCCCGCTTGATAGCCGTTATCTTTTTGATGATTTTGTAGATCTTATGGTGAAAGCAAAAACAGGTAAAGCGGTTGTTACTAATTAATCTTCAATCAATATTCCCATCTTACCCGTGCGATAATCACTGTAGGCTCTCATGATCTCGGTTTCGTTATTCATTACGAATGGTCCTTGCGCTACAATTTTTTCGCCAATAGGTTTACCACTCATTAATAAACAGCGTGTATCTTCAATGGCTTCAATTTCCATGCCGTCGCCATCATTTTTAAACTCAATGAAATTTTTTCCGGTCACTTCTTTGCCATCAACTTTCAAAACGCCATCCAATAAATATAAGAAAGTGTTATGTGTTTTTGGTAAAGCAATGAATAATTTACCGCCTGCTTTTGTATAAACGGTAGCTGAATTAATTGGCGACAGGGTAGGAATGGGGCCTTTGATACCTAATAATTCTCCGGTAATAATATTCAATGTTATTTTTTTATCATCGCTGGTATACGAAGGTGTTTGTTCTTTTGTGAGCGGATGATAATAAGGTTGATCGTTTTTGAATTGCGCCGGTGAGTTGATCCACATCTGAATTAATTCTTGTTCATGACCGATCGGGCGCTCGCTGTGTACAATGCCCATTCCGGCATGCATCCATTGCGTACCGCCATCCATAACTTTAGCGTTGTTGCCACGGCTGTCGCGATGATGGCTGCCGCCTTTGAATAAAAAAGTTACGGGCGCAAAACCTTTGTGCGGGTGAGGGCCAACACCTGCTTTTTCCAAATTAATAGTTTCATCAAAGTGCATGTGTGCATGATGCAAGAGAACAAAAGGATCTAAATATTCCAATTGAGCAGAAGGTAAGGGCTGCCTTACCTGCAAATCGCCCATATTATGAATGCCTGCGGGAATTACCTGAGAAATGCTTCTTGTTTTCATGACCATTTGTTTTTATAAGGTTTCAACACCGCGAAAAGCCGCGATGCTGAAACTTAAATTGTTATTTTTGTTTTGCTAATTGAATTTCGGAGTGAATTTTTAATTCTTCTCCAACCATTACTCCGCCTGCTTCTAAAGCAGCGTTCCAGGTTAAACCAAAATCTTTACGGTTAATTTTTCCGGTGATCGAAAAACCTGCTTTAGTGTTTCCGTAAGGATCGTTGCCTATACCACCGAAATTAACTTCAAGTGTTACAGGTTTAGTAACATCTTTAATGGTTAAGTTTCCATTCAACGTATAATCTTCGTCACTTTTTTTCTGCATCGAAATGCTTTCGAATTTTAAATTCGGAAATTTTTCCGCGTCAAAAAAGTCCGGAGACTTTAAATGACCATCGCGTTGTTCGTTATTTGTGTTTATTGAAGCAGCATCTGCGGTGAAATTTATTTTCGCTTTCGAAAAATCATTTCCTTCAGTTGTTGCATCAACATTGAATTTTGTGAAGCTGCCGGTAACGTTGGCGATCATCATGTGTTTAACTTTAAAAGTTATGTCGCTGTGTGCGGAATCTAGACCCCATTTAGTTGTTTCCATTTTTATTTGTTTTTAGTTTATGATTTGTTTTTAATTTTTAAAGCATCATTGGAACTTCCATTAATAATATTTCGGTTCCGGGTTCATTGCTGGTAATGTTTAGTTTATCAACGCTCCAGATACCTAAGCCATCGCGGGTTTTAAGCCCTTGATCGTTTATAGTGGCGCTGCCATGCAAAATAAAAGCGTACACACCGTTCTTTTTATCTTTTAGATTGTATTCTGTTTTTATGTCTTTATCAAATTTACCAAGGTGAAACCAGGCATTCTGATGTATCCATACACCTGCATCGTTAGGGTTTGGAGAAAGGATCTGTTGTAATTTATTATGACGGTCATTTAAATTCAAAGTAATTTGATCGTAACGCGGTGTTACATTTTTTGCATTGGGCATGACCCAGATCTGTAAAAACTTTACGTCCTTGTCGGCATTCTTATTGTATTCGCTGTGCTGAATGCCTGTACCGGCGCTCATTACCTGAATATCGCCATGTTTGATAACCGAAACGGTACCCATGCTATCTTTATGTTCAAGATCGCCTTCTAAAGGAATGCTGATAATTTCCATGTTGTCGTGCGGGTGAGCGCCAAAGCCCATGCCCGGAGAAACAGTATCATCGTTAAGTACGCGCAATACACCAAAGTGCATGCGATCAGGATTATAATAACTTGCAAAACTGAATGAGTGATGTGAGTTAAGCCAGCCGTGGTTTGCGTGGCCGCGTGTTTCGGCTTTGTGTAAAATTGAATTAGCCATAATATTTGATGTTGGGTTTGGTATGTGATTTAATCCTATAATTTCTAATTGATGCAATTCATCGTTATTATTGGTTAAAAGACGGGAAGCTTTGCCGGTTGCGGCAATGAAGGCTGTTCCTAAAAAACCTTTCTTTAAAAAGTCTATTCTGTCCATTTTATTTACCTCTTAGTTCGTCTAATAGATCACTTAATTTTTCTGCTTCTTTATCGCTGATGTTCTTTTTTATATGACTCGATAGTTTTCTTATGGGATCATTAAGCTCGTTTAAAAATTTCAAGCCTTCTTTGGTGATGTGCACATCCACTTTACGTCGGTTAACTTCGCAAACATGGCGCTTAACAAGATCTTTTTTTACAAGCTTGTCTATTATGCGCGTAAGGTCTGTTCCTTTATCGAGCATAACCTCTTTTATTTGCCCCGGCGAAACCGGTTGGGGGTGACTCCCTTTTAAAATTCGCAGGATGTTATAATGCTGTGGTAAGATATCTTGTTCTTTAAAAAGATCTTCCTGTTGATCGCGCAGCCAATTAGCAGTGTACATGATATTAATGAATGCCTTTTGATGTGCGCTTTCGAACTTACTTTGTTTTATGGCTTGGTCTATTTTCATGAGATAGATTTACAGTGCAAATGTAGTTAAAACAATATTTGTTGCAACAAATATAACGAAAATTAACAAAAAAAAGCGGTTGAACAGAGTCAAACCGCTTAATTTGAGGATATTAAATTCTTTACTGTTTGTTCTTTACCTCGTCGTATTTTAATTCTAAAGGCAAGGCACCTGTTCTTTGTTTGGTGGTTTCGGTAAATGCATCGTGGGCTAAAATGACCAATTCAATTTTTGACATATCGGTAGCTTTGCCACCAGGCATGCGTCCCCATTCAAAAGTAATTTTTTGAGTCTGGCCTTTTGATAGCATTACAAAATCAGTTTTACCTTTTGTTGCAGGATTGTTGGCATTAAGTTTTTGATTTGGATATTCGTTTCCGTTAGGTAATTTCACCGTGATCTTACTAAGATCGATCATCCCGATCTTATCACCGGAATAAAGGCAATCGAAGGTAACAGAAGTTTTTTCCGACAGCTTGATCAAAGTATCCATAGTACAGAAAAACACATCACCGGCTCTCATTACCATGGTTTCGGCAGGCGGTAATTTAAAATCGTTAGCTTTTATAGCTGCTCCACCTGTGCTTATTTTATACAAACCACTCATTACAAAAGTATAATTCAATACTTTATCGAAACCGCTTCCCGGCATTGTTAATACTCGTGAATCGCTTGAGTTAGGCTGAATAACAAGATCGTTATCAATGGAGCTGGAGTTTTTTCCGTTGATCTTAAAAACACACTCGGCCGGCTTTAAAACAAGAAAATCGGCTGTTTTATTAGCGATCTTTAATTTGAATTTGGTTGAACCGTAGGTTGAAACCGCATCATCAAGGATCAGTGAATAGTCGCCGTTCTCAAAAGTAGTGCTCTTATAAAACAATTGATCCTGGGCATGCGAAAAACCAAGTATCCCAAAAGCAAAAAAAGTCAATAAAAATTTATTCATAGCCATAGTTTTTGGAACTAATTTAGGGAATAGAACCTGAAGAGGGTGAGAGCAATAAAAAACCTGTAAACATCCCTTTGTTTATAGTAAAGAAAAAAGCCTTACTTGCTTTTAACCTCGTCGTATTTTAATTCAAGGGTTTCCGACTTTAATTTCTCGGGAACTGCTTCCGTAAAGCAATCTCTCCAAAGAATGGTCATGTCTACTTTTTGCATGTCGGTTGATTTACCGCCCTGCATTCTGTTCCACTCAAGTGTTATGTTTTCGCTGTCACCTTTCATTAGCATTAAAATATCGCTTTTGCCTTTAGTTAGAACAGAACTCGCATTGGTTTTTTCGTTGGCGCGCTCGGCATCATTTGGCATTTTAACGGCAGCTTTGGTAGGATTGATAAAACCAACTTTAGCACCATTATAAGCGCATTTGAATTTAACTGAAGTTTTATCGGTTTCTTTACTTAAGCTACTCATACTACAAGAAAAATCGCCTGCTTTAAAATCGTTTGTAGATGGAGGTAATTTAAAATCGGGAGCATTTAATGCTGTGCCGCTTGTGCTAACTTTATAAATTCCACCAACTGTAAAATTGTAATCTTTTACTTTATTGAGGTCTTCAGCTTTCAAGTTCATTACTCTGAAGTCGGAAGAGTTTGGCTGAATGATCAATGTTTTTTCACTGCATTTCATTTCTTTGCCATTAATGGTGAAAATACATTCTTCTGGTTTAAGAATAAGGAAGTCGGCGGTTTTATTTGTGATCTTAACTTTACACTTCGTTTCCACTTTTGTAGAAACAGCATTATCAATGGTAATGGAGAAGTCCCCATTTTCGGCTGTTGCGTTTTTATAGTAGATCTTATCCTGGGCAAATGATGCGCTTATTACACATATGGCTAAAGCTGTTGCGAATGTTTTTTTCATAGTCGTTAGTTTGAGTTTAAAGATAATGAAAAGGCTTAAAGTGCCAAAAGGGACAATAAAGATAAAAGGGACAAGATGGACTTGGTAGATGAGGCGTCATTGCGAGGAGGTACGACGAAGCAATCTCCTCAAATACAGATTGCTTCGCTGCCGCTCGCAATGACGGCTTAATTTTTAATTAATTTTCTGGTATTCTTCCAACCATTTCCGCTAACGGTTACAAAGTAAACACCATTCGACAGATCTTCAATGTTAATTTCGCTATTTAATTTATTGATCTCGTTGTTTGAAATAATTAATCTTCCCGCAACATCAACAACTGCAATGCTTTTAATCACATCATATGCTTTAACAGTTACTACACTAATTCCGGGGTTTGGGAACAATGTAAAAGGTGAACTGAATAGTTGTTCTTCTTTAACATCAATTGATAAAAGGCAGTTTGGCGCAGTTCCGGCATAAAAACTTCTTACTTTGCTTACATCACTTAATAATTTATTCATGGAAGCTAAATTTACATTGGATGTTGCAGAGCTGTCAACCGACCAAACATAGGCGTATTCAATTTCTGTCATTTGTTTTGCACCAAGGTTAAAGGGACCGGAAGCCGCAATGTACTTTCTGTCTCCGGCTAAATTGCCGGCAGTGTATTCGTTCCATGTTGCAGAACCGCAAGAATTACCCGGATAGTTAGAATTTGGATAAACAAATTTTGTAGGAATGGTTCCGCCATAAGCATTCCCGCCACAGGTGAAATTTGTATTATCATTCCATTTGGCGGTGAGAAAATTGTAATACTGATAATCAACAGTGGGTCCTGAATATTGAGGCGGGCCTGCAAATTGAGGGGTGTAGTAATCAAATACATTCAATAAACATTGTTCATTAATTTCATCAGTGAAACCGTTGTTGTTATTATCTAAACCATCATTTGAGGTCGCCAAAGGCCCTTTTAATACAGTTGTTCCGGCAGCCGGTGGAAAATTACCGTAAGCATTAACACCGCTGCAAGATATCCTATCAATGGCTGTTGAATTGTAACAAAAACCCAGGTTTAAATTCGGATCACTTCCCACGTAATCATCATTATAACATCCAATATCTGCATCCGACCAAAGGCCTATATATACATCGTGATAATTGTTATTGCTTCGATTATAAATTTTGTAATCATAAAAGGTAGTGTAAGCCAGTTCGTTTTTACCTGCTAATGAATTCGGACAACCATATGCATACGCCATGGCGTGTACTTCAATGCCTAAGGGCTTTCCGTTGGTTTCAGTATGCTGAGTATAATTATCATTAAAAATATAATATAAGGTTTGGTCACCTTTTATTTTTGGGTAATCACCGTCTTTCCAATTGTAAATGCCATCTCCATTAACATCCACAAATGGTGCTAAATTTCTCGCATTATTACCTGTTCCATGTGCCGGCCAGCTTACCATGTCTGGGGTAGGGGTGTAGGACGTTGGAACATTTCCAAGATTGAATTGAGTTACAAAAGTGTTTATGTCAGTATAACTTACCTTCCAGATCTTATCATATTTATTGATGTGCGCTGTATCAGTTTTTGCATTCGTTGTATCTAAAGGTCCCGGCCAGAAATCGCTTCCGCTCTGGCGATAGGTTTGTGCAGAAGTGTGTAAACCATCCATATCGCAAATAGCACCAATCCAAAGAGCACCATATGATCCGCCGTGTGTGCCGCTTCCTTTTGGAACTTCGTAACTTGCTTTACCGTTAGTTCCCGGATTTGACCACATGTCTCCACGATTCATTATGCCTGCTTTAACACGGTTAATATCTATGTATTTGAAATTATTCTGATTAATTCCTGCCCCAGGACCGATTCCATTTCCTGTGTAATAATTTTTATTAAATGAGAACATTAATGGCGAAGTGGGGCCTCCGTAAATAGCCGCAATGTATATTATATTGTTGCCGGAATTTGCCAAGTGTTTACTAATGTAACTGGCGTTATTAGAGTCTTCTGTGTAGTATAAATTGTAATTCCCTCCAGGCATTAATTCCACAAGACATTTAGCAGATGGCGATGAACTACCATACACGCTGGCAAACATAGCAACACCGTTGTTAGGTCCTTTGCACATATCAATGCCATCAAAATGATCTGCCCCAAAAAAATTCGGATACATTGAACTAAAGTAGTTGAAGTTTGTATTGTCATACATCACGGGCTCTACAGCTGTGCCTAACCATTTATTTCCCGATGCATCTATGTACAAGGAGCTAATTACATAAGGAGTGGAAGTTAAAGCTGATGTGGTAAATGAAGAACTTGTGTAAGATGAGTTGATGTAAAATTTGATCAAATTGCTACCGGAAGCTATCCATAAGGTATTCGAGTTCTCAATTTTAAGTGAGCTAAGATTATTAAAAGGAAATAATGAGTTTCCGGTGTTATAATTCGTAAAAGAAGTCCCATCGTATCGCGATAAGCCTGCATTAGTCGTAATGTAGATCATGTTATTGAAACTTTCTACATCTGTAATGGAATTGCTTGGTAAACCATTTGTAGTTGTAAGAAGTGTAAAGTTAGTTCCATCGTATTTGATCAATCCGGCAGTTGTTGCGAACCAAATGTTATTTGAATTGTCGTTACAAATAGCTTTAATGGTAGCAATAGGTAAAGAAGGAGTATTTATTCTGTCGTAAAAAGTCCATTTATAATTTAGAGTATCATAAACGCTAATGAGTACTGCATTTGGTGAAGCTGTATTAAAATAACCTATCCATTTTTTACCAAAGTTGTCAATAAAAATAGGTGGCCCATTGTTAGCGTTAATATTAACCGTTGAGGTAAAATTATAGTAACCATTAAACCCATTTTGGGAAACTATACTTTTTGTAATAAGAAAAAATAAGAGAAGTATAATTTTTTTCATCGTCCTTGGTATTAAAGATACAAAATAAAAGCGAACGAAACAAAAGGGACTTAAGGAGGGCGTCATTGCGAGGAGGTACGACGAAGCAATCTCCTCAAATACAGATTGCTTCGCTGCCGCTCGCAATGACGCACTAATTCTTAATTAATTTTCTGGTGTTCTTCCAGCCATTTCCACTTATGGTTACAAAATAAATTCCGTTTGAAAGATCTTGTATATTAAATTCTGTTGTTAATTGATTGATCTTTGAATTTGAAATAACGATTCTTCCAGAAACATCGACTACAGTTACGTTTTTAATAACGTTCTCAGCTTTTATGTTTATGATGTCAATACCCGGATTTGGAAATAGAGTTAATTGAGAACTGAATTCTTTTTCTTCTTTAATGCCAATGTTTATAGATAGTAAACAGTTTGGTGAGGTTGTAGAATAAAAGCTTCTAACTTTTGCAACGTCGCTTTGCAATTTTGTTAATGAAGCCAAATTCTGATTGCTTGTAGCAGAACTATCCACCGACCAAACATAAGCGTATTCAACTT
This sequence comes from Bacteroidia bacterium, assembly GCA_025362575.1. Lineage (GTDB taxonomy): Bacteria > Bacteroidota > Bacteroidia > B-17B0 > Aurantibacillaceae > JAHEYG01. The sequence goes on along the minus strand of JANYIQ010000300.1, from coordinate 902 downwards.
CTGTCATTTGTTTTGCGGCCAAATTAAAAGGACCGGAAGAAGCTAAGTATCTTCTATCACCGGCTAAATTACCTGCAGTGTATTCGTTCCACGGAAAGGCACAAGGGTTGCCGGAATAATTATTCTGAGGATACACAAATTTTGTTGGAATAGTTCCGCCATAAGCATTCCCGCCACAGGTAAAAAAGGTACTGTCTTTCCATCTCCCCATTTGATAATTATAGTAATTCCACTTGCTTACCGGATTTGTGGTTTGAGCGGGGAACGAACCAATGTTATTGTTATAGTAATCAAAAACGTTCAGCAAACATTGTTCACCGGCCTCATCAATTACTCCATCATGATTGTTATCAACACCATCACCCGCCGGGGCTAAAGGTCCTTTTAATACGGTAGTTCCTGCAGCAGGAGGGTAAGGTCCGTAAGCATTGGCACCAGAACAACTGAGTTTGTCAACTGGTGTAGAGTTATAGATAAAACCAAGATTTAAATTCGGATCAGAGCCAATGTAATCATCGGTATAACAGCCTAAATCAGTATCTGTCCAAAAAGTTACATAAACATTATTGTAATTATTGTTGCTGCGGTTGTAAATTTTGTAATCGTAGAAAGTAGTGTAGGCTAATTCATTTCTGCCGGCTAAGGAAGCCGCGCAACCATATGCATAAGCCATGGCGTGTACTTCAACACCAAATGGCAGGCCGTTAGTTTCACTGTGGTTAACGGAATTGTCGGAAAAAATATAATACAAGGTTTCATCACCTTTGATTTTTGGATAATCACCGCCAACCAATGGGTCGTAAATACCATTCGCATTAACATCCACAAAGGGTGCCATATTCCTGGTATTATTACCTGTGCCTTTTGCGGGCCAGTTTAAAATATCGGGAGTGGGCGTGTAA
>JANYIQ010000282.1 GCA_025362575.1 Bacteroidia bacterium | reverse complement strand
GGGCCACAATAGAATTAATGCATGCCCTTATGGCATCTTCCATGTGCATCATTGGTAAGGCGGTGTTCTCACTTAAAAAGCAGGTGTATTTACCTGATTTTAGGGCCTCATGAAAAATATGAACAGCATAATCTGTTGTGCCACCACCCGGAGCCGATTTCCAGCCGATCAGTCCAGGATAACGTAAACTTCTTACATCCACACCAAATTTATTAAAATACCAGTTACACCAGCGTTCGCCGGCTTGCTTACTTATTCCGTAAACAGTACTTGGTTCCATAACCGTGTATTGCGGTGTATTTAAACGCGGCGTAGTTGGTCCGAAAACGGCAATAGAACTTGGCCAATATACTTTAGAAATGATCTTTTCTTTCGCCAGATCCAAAACATTGAATAAACCTTCCATGTTAAGTTTCCAGGCAAACATAGGGTTTTGTTCTCCTGTAGCAGATAAAAGTGCCGCCAACAAATAGATCTGTTTAATGCCGTGTTTTTTTACGATGTTAAAAAGAGCATCCTTATCCAGAACATCCAATTGTTCAAAAGGATTATTTGTTAAAGCAGGAATAGGTTTTAGATCGGCTGCAATAACATTACTGCTTCCATATAATGCACTAAGTGCTTCTGTAAGCTCAATGCCTATCTGCCCGCCACCGCCTATTATTAGTATTTTATCTTCTTTATTGTACATGATGTAAATCAGAATAAATTAAACGATTTTGCACTACCTTTGCAAACGTAACTATATTTTTTGAATTCAAGAATTTTTGAATTTTAGAAGGTGTAATAATTCTAAAATTCATTAACTCTGAAATTCTGAAATTTATAAAAGTATAACCTGCAATTATAACTTTTAGATTATGGCACTTTTAATAAACAGAGTAAATAAAGACGAGCTTAAAAAGCGTTTAGCTGAAGAAACTATTCAGCGAATTACCCTTTCGTTTTACCGATACATTAAGATCGAAAATCCGCAGGAACTTCGCGATAGTTTATTTGAAACTTGGCAAGAGCTCAATGTTTTTGGCAGAATTTATGTTGCCTACGAAGGTATCAACGCACAAATGAGTGTTCCTAAAGACAATTGGGAAGCCTTTGTGGCTAAGCTATACAGCGATCCCAGATTTAAAGACATTCCGTTTAAATTTGCAGTTGATGGTAATGGAAAATCATTCTACAAACTTGTCATAAAAATTCGTGATAAAGTTGTTGCTGATGGAATAAACGATCCAACGTTCGATTCCTCGAATACCGGAAAATATTTAAATGCAGTTGAATTCAATGAAGCAATCGCTGATCCGAACACTATTGTTGTAGATATGCGCAACCATTACGAAAGCGAAGTTGGTCATTTCGACCGCGCATTTTGTCCGGATGCGGATACTTTTCGTGAAGAATTACCTCTAGTAATTGATCATTTAAAAGGTGCGGAAGATAAAAAAGTGATCATGTATTGTACGGGAGGTATCCGTTGCGAAAAAGCGAGTGCTTATTTTAAACATAAAGGATTTAAAGATGTAAATCACTTAAAAGGCGGCATCATTCAGTATGCTAAAGAGATCAAAGAACAGGGTTTGGAAAGCAAATTCAAAGGTGTGAATTTTGTTTTCGACGAACGTATTGGCGAGCGAATTACCAACGATGTTTTGTCTAAATGCCACCAATGCGAAAAACCCTGCGATACTCACGTAAATTGTAAAAACGACGATTGCCATTTATTATTTATTCAGTGCCCCGAATGTGCTCAAAATATGAAGGGTTGTTGCACGCCTAACTGTATGGAAATAGCCTCTTTATCCATTGAGGAGCAAAGAAAACTACGAAAAGGCCGTATAAAGAACGGACCTGAATGCCTTTCAGTGTATAAAAGCAGATTAAGACCAAATCTTTCCGAAATTTTAAAAAATAATTTATCTTTATAGTATATTTAAATCCCGATTCGTTGAGACGGATCATGGGATGATTTTAATAAAAGATCTTAAATAAATGAAAATGAAGAAAATTACAATTGGAATAGCTGGTTTAGCTTTGGTATCGGCAACTATTTTTTTAGGATGCAAGAAAAAGAGAAGCACTGTTGAATACGATTTGAACTATTCTACTAATTTCGTGTTTAGTGCCGGAACTGTAACTACTGGTGTAAATTACATTTGGACACCTGTTACCACAAACATTCAAAGCAGTCTTGACGCAAATAAACTGAACGGAAATATTGTAGGGGAAATAACCTGCACGGCGTTCAACATGAATATTAAAGGCCCGACCGGTGCAAATGTAAGTGTACTGAAAGACTATGAATTTTATATGGCTGCAGGCACGCAAAAAGAAGTGCGTGTTGCTTATTGCCAGCCTTGGGCTTCCGGTGTTGTTACTACTCAGACCGCCATCAGCAGCACCGCATCTACAGGTACCGCAACGCCTATAACCATGCAGATCGAAGGCACAAACCTTAAAAATTATTTTTTGGAGTCTGCCGTAAAGGTTAAAATGAAAACATATCCTACAGCAACTGTATCTGCATCTACCTATACTGTTAATGCTACCTATACGGTTCATGTAAAAGGAATACAATAATCCTCTACCATGCCCATTTATCATAAATTAGGAAACTTCCCTCAAAAGAGGCACACTATTTTTCAGTCGCCGCAAGGCAATCATTATTACGAGCAATTATTCGGTACCGAAGGCTTTAATGGTTTTTCGTCTTTGTTATACCATACACATCGGCCTACTCAGGTAAAAGAGATAATTAAAAGTTATTCTGTTGAACCAAAGATCGCGATAGGTAAAAATATCAAAGCATTATTATTAAAAGGTTTTGAAATCAAAGCCGAAGATGATTTTTTAGACAGCCGTAAAACTGTTCTGTTCAACAGTGATTGCCATATTGGTTTAGCAGCTCCAAAACAAAGTATGAAAACATACTTTTATAAAAATGCCGATGCCGATGAAATGCTTTTTATTCATAAAGGAAAAGGCACACTGCGAACCTTTATGGGCAACATTCCTTTTGAGTACGGCGATTATCTTATCATTCCGCGAGGCATGATCTACCAGATGGAATTTGAAACTAAAGACAATCGCATTTTTTATGTAGAAAGTTTTCACCCATTTTATACGCCTAAACGTTACAAAAATACGAGCGGACAATTATTAGAGCATTCACCTTTCTGTGAGCGTGATTTTAAATTACCTGAGAACCTGGAGACCCATAATGAAAAAGGCGATTTTTTAATTAAGATAAAAAAAGAAGGAATGATGCATGAAGTTATTTATGCATCGCATCCTTTTGATGTGGTTGGCTGGGATGGTTATAATTTCCCTTGGGGATTCTCTATTCATAATTTTGAACCCATTACAGGTCGTGTTCATCAGCCGCCACCTGTACATCAAACTTTTGAAACACCGGCGTTTGTAGTGTGTTCATTCTGCCCGCGTTTATACGATTATCATCCTCGCGCTATTCCTGCACCATACAATCACAGTAATATTGACAGCGATGAGGTACTATATTATGTTGATGGCGATTTCATGAGCCGCAATAATATTGAACAAGGTCATATTACTTTGCACCCAAAAGGCATTCCGCACGGACCTGCGCCGGGAGCCATGGAACGCAGCATTGGCCAAACTGTTACTCAGGAGCTGGCAGTAATGGTAGATACTTTCCGGCCATTAATGGTTACCGAAGATGCCATGGGCATTGATGATGGTAAGTATTATAAGAGCTGGGTGGAGTAATTTTTCTCACGAATTTTATTTAGAAAACGCAAAGCCCCCTCTCCCACTGGGAGAGGGAGACAGGGTGAGGGTGTCTTCAGTAGCACTTCATTTTTAGATTGCAACTCTAATCTGGTTATGGCTGTGGCAACCCTCATCCTTAGTCCTTCTCCCAATGGGAGAAGGAGACAGAGGCAGCATTTCGATTTAAAAACAAATTTACCATCGCTACTACCCAATAAATTGCTACTTTTGCAGTCCATGCCAAATGTAGTTGCCATAGTAGGAAGACCAAACGTAGGAAAATCTACGCTCTTTAATCGTATCACAGAAACACGTCAAGCCATTGTTGATCCAACTTCGGGCGTTACACGCGACAGACATTATGGTAAAGCCACATGGAATGGTGTTGAATTTTCGATAATTGATACCGGTGGTTATATTTTAGGAAGCGACGATATTTTTCAAAAAGAAATTACAAGACAGGTACAAATTGCAATTGACGAATGTTCGGTGTTGCTTTTTGTGGTAGATGTAATGGAAGGTGTAACAGAGTTTGATAAAGAAGTTGCGCGCCTGGTTAGAAAGAGCAATAAGAAAGTTATTATGGTGGCCAATAAAGTTGACACGCATGAGCGTGCTGCTTACGCTGCCGATTTTTATCAATTGGGTTTAGGCGATGTATTTACCATTTCGGCAAACAATGGATTAGGTACAGGGGACTTAATGGACGAACTGGTGAAAGTTTTGCCGGTTGAAGAAAAAGCTTTGGAAGAAGTTCACATTCCAAGAATTGCAATTGTAGGAAGACCAAATGTTGGAAAATCATCAATGACCAATGCCTTATTAGGTGAAGAAAGAACCATTGTTACAAACATTGCCGGAACAACACGCGATACCATTGATACACGTTATACAAAATTTGGTTACGATTTCTGGTTAATTGATACAGCCGGAATGCGCAAGAAAAGTAAGGTTCACGAAGATCTTGAATTTTATAGTGTAATGCGCACGATCAATGCCATTGAGCATTGCGACATCTGTGTACTGATGATCGATGCAACGGATGGCTTGGAAGCACAGGATGTAAGCATTTTATTTTTGGCCGAAAAAAATCATAAAGGCGTAATGATAGTGGTGAACAAATGGGACCTTTACGAAAAAGATACTAATAGCACCAAAGAATACGAAGAGCGTATCCGCGAAAAGATATCGCCGTTCAGAGATGTTCCCATTTTATTTACTTCGGTAACCGAAAAGCAGCGTATTTTTAAAGTGGTAGAAGAAGCGATGCATGTTTACCAAAATAAAACGCGTCATATTCCAACCCGTGAGTTGAATGATTTCTTTTTGCAATTGATCGCTAATTTTCCACCGCCTTCAAACAAGGGTAAGGATATAAAAATAAAATACGTTACTCAGTTAAAAGATCAGCCGATCATTATTTTCTTTTGTAACATGCCTCAATACATTACCGAATCGTACAGTCGTTTTTTAGAGAATAAATTACGCGAGCAATACGATTTTTCGGGTGTGCCGGTTGTGCTTTCTTTCAGGCCAAAGGTTTAAAGTTTAATTTTTTAGGGAGTTTCCTTAGGTAGGATTTTGTTTTTTGGAATGTATTTGCCCAATTAATATCCCATTCACCCGTGATTGCTTTGCACCTCAATGTGAAATCAATATTTATATTTACACCAAGCCGTTTTTTACGACATATTTGATCAAAGCTGCCGTGTTTTTTAACTTAAGTTTCTTCAAAATGTTTTTTCTATGGCCTTCAACAGTACGTTTACTTATATGAAGTTTGTTTGCGATTTGTTGATTGGTTAATTCATCGGCAATCATTGTAATTACCTCTTTCTCTCGCTTGCTCAGCTCTTGATGTATCAAAACCATTTCTGATATACTGTTATACTCTTTGTTATAATAGTCGCGAGAAATCATGGTTTTCTCCAACTCCTCTCCTAAAATATTAATGCCTGTTGCTATGGCATCTATAACTGTATTTTTATCACTTACCTTTAGTTGTTTTTTAAAATCACCGTTTGCATAAGAACTCAGTACGTCGATAAACTCTTCTATTCTCCCATACTCGTTGCTATGCTCAAGCGAAGAATTAATAAGTAGCAGATCGGCCAATTTATTAAGTTTAGCAGATGTTTTTACTTCGATACTATCACCGGCGTCAACCGTAATTCTGTAACCATACTGCCCCTTCAGTAATAACTCTGTTAATTTGTAAATATCCAGTTTAAGCTGATTTGAGTTCAATTTTTCCATTACAATTCTTTACGGATAGTTTTTATTTGTTGCAGCCACATTATAGCATCTTGTTTATTTTGAAAAAACTTTGCCGGCACCTTTGGTTTGTTTATTTTCAAATAGAGATTAATAAAAAATATTCCTATTATGCTATTAGAAAGAAAAGCTCCCGCAATAATATTCTTCAGGCCATGTTCCTCCTCATTCATATAGGCGCGAGCCTCCTTATCAACCTTTAGTACGTTGGTAAAATCAATCACTGTGTAATGTTGTTTATGCTTAGTATACTCTAGCCGGGTTCTTACCAATTCTTTAGCAACGTCAAGTGTGATCTCAAGTTTAAGCGCATACTTAATAAAAACAATGGTCTCATCTTCTTCCTTCCAGTAACTGGTATATGGATATTCCTTATAGTTGCTTTTAGCCATAGTTCAATATGTCTGAAATTTAGAATTAATGTAGCAAATTAAAATGGATATGAGATATAAATCCCTAAAACACGTATTAATACGTATTGCCAACGGCGGCTTTTTATATTATACTTGCTTAAGCAAACCACTTGTTCCCCCAAACTAACCACTTATTAAGAACAATATAAATACTAAAAATAAACGAATTTTTTAATGTAAATTTAAAGTATGAGGCCATTATATACATATCTGTTTATTATTCTCAATTTTTGTTTGGGCGCCACTAAACCTTCAATTATTTTCAAAGAAAATAAAGGGCAGTGGCCTCAAAAGGTTTTATTTGGTTCAGAGTTTTTAAACACAAAGTTTTATATCAATAAAAACAGCTTTAATTATTGCGTTTATAATTATAAGGATCTTGAAAAAGCCCATGAAGATCATCACTTGCCGGAGAAAAACTCGGTTATTCACGGCCACAATTACGAAGTAAACTTTGTTGGTGGAAATCTGACTAAATTTATTAAAAAGAACGAGCTAAGTGAATATTATAATTATTTCTTAGGCAACGACAGAACAAAATGGGCCAACACTGTTAAAGCTTTTAAGGCCATTCAATTTAAAGAAGTTTACAAAGGTATTGACTTAAATATTTATAGTAACGAATTAAATTTAAAATACGATTTTATTATTTCACCAAATGCCAACTCTGATCTTATTAGACTCAATTATAATTATGTGGATGGGATTGAAATTCGGAACAATGAATTAATTATTAAAACATCAGTTGGGGAAATTATTGAGAAAGCGCCTCTGACTTATCAAATAATAAAGGGAAAGAAAGAAGCAGTAAAATGCAATTATGTTTTAATAGACGACAAAACTGTTGGTTTTGAATTTCCGAATGGTTATGACAAAAGCGTTGCGTTGATAATTGATCCTGTCGTAGTTGTTTGTTCTTATTCTGGATTTACGGCATATGGCTCTAATTTCGCATGTACATTTGACGATAATGGCAATATTTACAATTTTGGTTCGTGTGGCTCCGGATATCCTACAACCCCAGGCGCATTTCAATTGACAGGAGGAGCCCCATTCGGTGATATTGTGATAAGTGCCTACAGTAGTTCCGGCTCCTCGAAAATATTTTCTACTTATTTAGGTGGGGATTCTACGGACGTTCCTCTTTGTGGTGTTATAAAAAATAATGAAATCAACTTAGTAGGACTTTCCTATTCTAAAAATTACCCTCATACATTAGCTGCTTTTGATACCACTTTAAATGGACCTGATGATTTTGTTATTACAAAACTAAATCTTTCTGGGACAAGTTTGCTAGCCTCAACCTATGTCGGAGGATCTTCAGCAGAATCGTATAATACCTTTCAATCGGGGGCGCAAGAATATAGATATAATGCAGAAATTGTTTGTGATACTTCTGGTAACGTTTACATATGCTCTGAAACCTGGTCATCAGATTTTCCTACAACCTCAGGAGCTTACTCATCTAACTTAAAAGGCACAACCGACGCTTGCATTTTTAAAATGAATAAAACGCTTAGTAATTTAGTTTGGAGCACTTATTTAGGTGGCACTTATAATGAAACTTGTAAAGGGTTACGCATGGATGGTTCGGGTGGTGCATATTGCTTTGGCACCACTAACAGCGCTAATTTCCCTACAACGGCAGGAAGCTATGCCCCAACTAAGGGCGGCTCATTCGAATTATTTATAACACACTTGAATCCGATTGGGAATATTATTGCCTCTACCTACTTAGGCACTGCCAGCGCAGATTTTGCCGGACTTATCGATTTGGATCAGAATAATAATGTTTATGTGTGTGGTAATTTGAGTTCGGCGGTTTCACTGACTCCTACGCCGGGTGTGTATAGTAATTCTAATGGTTGCAATTCAATATTTAAATTGAATCCTTCTTTATCTAATCTCATATACAAAACAAAATATGGTAACTATGTGGCCGGTCAAGCACCAAATTTGTATGTCACTGCTTTTAGAGTTGATAGTTGCCAAAGTATTTATATTTCAGGTTGGGGCGCAAATACTTTCCCTACAACGCCAAATCGTTTTCAATCTTATGGCGGAGGCGGTACAGATTTATATTTCGCAGTTTTTAGTCCAAATTGTACTTCACTTAAATTCGCATCTTTTTTTGGCGGTCCCGTTGGTTCAGGTGGTCAAAGCGAACACAGTGATGGAGGCATTAGCCATTTCGATAATAAAGGTTGTTTATATCAGGCTATTTGTACTGAAGGAGGGCTACCAACTACGATTAATGCTTACGCACCTAATTTTGTAAATACAACTACCTTAACAACTACCTGGAACGATGCATTTGTTAAGATCGATTTTCAAACTTATGTAAACGCAATGGTTAATTCATCTTACGGCGGTGATCTGACTGCTTGTCCTCCCTACACTGCTAATTTAATTAGTTCAACAAATACCGGAACATCGTTTTGGAACTTTGGGGATGGTTCACCAATCGATACTTCAAATTCTGTGATACACAATTATTCTAATCTTGGTAATTATAATATTGTGCTGGTTGTTACTGATACTTCAACGTGCAACAAAATTGATTCCGTAAAAACATTGTTGTCTGTGATCCCACCAACAGAGTTCGATCTTGGTCCCGATAGATTTATTTGCATTAATAATAAGATCAAACTTCAAAGCCCTGTAAGTGCAGTAACATATTTATGGAACACCGGAGAAACAACTTCGTCAATTATAGTAACACAACCCGGCACGCACACGCTAATTATTAATAATGGCGGCTGCAACAGTTATGATGATGTAAATGTTGTTATTGGTGAAGATGCTTTAACATCGATTTTTCCAAATGTGGTTACCCCAAATAGCGATGGTGTAAATGATTTTATTGATCTTGGAATTTATAACTTTAGTGAACTGGATTTTACTGTTTATGATCGTTGGGGTAAACAAATGTTTCATGCAACTGAAGCAAATGTTCATTGGAGCCCCAATGATTATAGCGATGGAACTTATTTTTATGTTGTAAGTTATAAGTCAGATTGTACCGGAGAACATAAAAGGAATAAGGGGTATATTAGTGTTTTGAAATGAATTTAATAAAGCCGATAAATATTAAATCATTAATCCCGAAGGGATTTAATATGAATAAGAAGAATTATTGAACCCGGAGCAACCACGGAGTGGTTGAATGTTATATTCAAGCCCTTCAGGCTTGTTTTTATTTATTGAAATTAGCGATTCATATTTAAGTCCTTCGGACTTATTGAGAAATTCAAACAAACAATTCCCCCGCGATCTTATCCGCAAACAATCTTCCTTTTTTGGTAAGAACGTAAACTGAATTATTTTCTGTAACAAACTCAGGTAAATAGTTTTTTATTTTTTTTTCAAAATGTTCCGCAAAAGATCTGCCAAAATTTTCTTCAATAAAATTAAGATCGCAACCCCAGATAGTTCTCAGACCGGTTAAAATATACTCGTTATATCTATTATCGGGAGTAAGCGTTTCAATTTCAAAATAAGGTAAGTTATAACTGATGGCTTTTGCATACGAACTGTTGTTGGCAATATTCCATTGCCTTTCTTTACCATTATAAGAATGTGCCGAAGGGCCTATACCAATGTATTTAGCGCCTTTCCAGTAATTGCTGTTGTGCACGGCAAAAAAATCGGGCTTGCCAAAGTTTGAAATTTCGTAATGCACGAATCCGTTTTTTTCTAAGAGTTCAGCCATCAATAAAAATTGTTGCGAACTTTTTTCATCATCAACATTGGGTTCCAAACCTTTTGCTACAGAAATCCCCAATGCTGTTTTATTTTCAACAGTCAAGTTATAAGACGAAATGTGTTGTACGTTTAAACTCAAGGCCTTTAGCAATGTTTTTTCCCAGCTTTCTAAGCTCTGAAATTTTGAACCGTACATTAGGTCGATTGTAATATTCCCAAAACCTTTATCCTGTGCCAGTTTAATACATGCTTCCGATTCTTTGGCATTGTGCGCGCGGTTCATCCACTTTAATTCTTCGTCATTAAAACTTTGTAGGCCAATACTCAAGCGGTTTATTCCAAAAGCTTTGAGTTCATCCAGTTTTTCAGAACTTAGATCATCCGGGTTACATTCTAAAGTTATTTCGGCGCTCTTATCCCAGGTAAAATATTTTCTTAGCGCTTCAAAGATCCTACCAAGTTCATTTTTATCCAATAAGCTGGGTGTGCCGCCGCCAAAGTAAATACTATTAATGTTCTTGGTTTCAAGATAACCTTTTCGTAGTTCAATTTCTTTGCAAATGGCATCAACCACTTCCGTTTTATTTTTCAATAAAGTGGAAAAATGGAAGTCGCAATAGGTACATGCTTGTTTACAAAATGGAATATGTATGTATATGCCCTGCATTTAACCCGTTGGAATTTTTTCCTGCGGTGTGAAGTTATTAAATTAAGTGACTATGTTCATCAGAAAACAAAAAACCCATAGAAACGTTATTCCTACGGGTTCAGTCCGTTGGATAATATCCTACGGACTAAATAAAAAACCCCGTAGGACGGAGTCCAACGGGGGTGAAATTATAAAATAAAACGATTACTCTTGATGATCTGCGTTTTGTTCTTCAAGTTTCTTTTTGTG
>JANYIQ010000272.1 GCA_025362575.1 Bacteroidia bacterium | reverse complement strand
TTGTCTTTTATTTTTTTCAGTTTAGCGAACCTGCAAATTTAAAGAAAGCCATCCTTACCGGAAAAGGAAATAAACACCACGAAGTAAGTGGTCTTGGATACATCTATGATCCGAAAGAAGGTTTGGAAGGAATGGGAGAATACACTCCTGCTGAAACCATACTCGGAACAGAAATGTACCGTGATGAACTTTCGGGAATAAATGATGACAAGGGAGAACTTGGTATTGTAACCGCCACAGCCATTGCATCGGCAACGGGAGTCATCGGAGCCATCGCAGCTTTAATAAAAGGAGTTGGTAACGTTTTCCCTAAGAAAGATAAATCAGCAGAAGGCGGTGACGGAACAGGGACAGATTCAGGAGGCGGTGGAGAATCCAATTCATCATCAGATAGTGGTGGCGGAACTTCCACAAGTGATTCATCAAGTGACAGCGGAACAAGTGGTGATGGAGCAGGTAAAAAAATGGCATTGAAAAAATCGGGAAGCAATACACCTGCAACAACGGATGATACAAGTTCGGCAGATGACAGTAATGCCAAAAGCAAAGACTCCGCAGCAGATACTACCGATGATACAAAACCTCCGGGCTTTTGGGAAAAAAATAAAAAATGGATAAAGCCTGTGGCAATAGGTTTAACCGGAGTCGGATTGATCTATCTCGGTTACAAAGTGGTCACACATAAAAAACCTCCTGAAACCAAATCCGCTTTATCAGGAATTGCAAAAAGCAAGAAGAAGAAAGGAGGAAAAAAACCAATGATAAAAAGTAAGAAACACAAAAAGGAAGCGGTCGCACTTCTTTAAACCAAACTAAAAAAGCGAACTAAAAATAAATAACATGGGAAAAAAGAACAGGTATTTAAAAAAGGCTCATCAAAACGAAGTGCTCAGTGGAGCGACTTCGGAGCATGCCAAAGGCGATGTCAAGAAAACAGCCATTGATACAGGCCGTGATGTATTGCTTGGTGCCATTGGCGGGGGCTTAGCAGGCGCAGTTCTCGGTCGTGCCTCCTTCCTCGTAGGAATTGCGGTAACGGGTGTAGGGCACTACATGGGAAGCGATGGCGCAGCTTCTTTCGGAGTCGGCATGATGGCATCAGGCGGTTATCAGGCAGTAGCCGGAGCAATGAGCGGCACTGAAAAAGAAGGTTTCGAAGGCGTGAAAGAACGTATGCAGGCATTCAAAGAAGAATTCAAAAAGAAATTATTCCTGGATAAGATCATCAAACCAAAAGCGGAAGAAACAAAAGATGAAACAACCAACGGCATGGGCGAAGTGCAATATTTCACTTATCCGACAGGAAAGGAACTGGAAGGGCCGATAGAGGATTTAAACCGAATCGAGCAAAAAATAATCGATTCAGGTAAGGCTTTTGAAAAAAAGCAATCAGAGTCCTCCTCAAGCGAAATGAATGGTGAAGAAGAAAATATGGGCATGACAGAACTCGAGCAAAATTTCTAAAAACAAAACCCTCATCATCAAAAACAAAATCAAATAAATCATAAACTAAAAAAACAAAAAATATGTTTGGAGCAGTAGAAGAATACAACAACTCAGGCGCATTGCTAGGCATTGACGGCCCTGAACAGGAAGAGTTATTGGGCGCATTAAAAAAGATGAATCCCATTCAAAGAATGCGAGTGATGAACAAAATGGCGGGAGGCGTTCCTGCAAGCAGAGGCTCACGTGCTGAAATGGAAAAACATTTTTCCGAATTACCGCAGCATATTAAAGACGGCTTATTGAAAGGCGACCTGCGCTTGGCCGATACAATTATTTACAGCCGAAAAATCGTGAACTCAAAAACAGTAAAAATGTTTGAGACGCAGGATGTAAAAGAAATCGGCTTGCGTAACATCAGTAACGCCAAGTTACCAAAGAACCAAGCATTACTCGTAAGCGGAATTTTCTTGCTTGCAGGTATTCCAACAGACATCAATTCGGATGCCATCATCGGAGCGAAGTACGATAAGATTGAAGATTTCGCAGCGATTGCTAATGGCGAGTTCACTCTAAAAGCCAACAAAAAAATTATCATTGCAGATTGTGATAACAACATTTTCAAAACATCGAACAACCACAATCTGCCTGTTGGTTATTACAAACTGGCGAACCCACGCATGATCCATGATGATATTTTGGTGGAAGCTACCATTGAATTAGGTTCAATGGCCGGACTTGATCCGAAAACACATTTGTACATCGGATTGCACGGAACGATAACCACACCGTAAATTTTTTGCTCAAAAAAAAGTGGTTTGCTGTTATCGGCAAACCACTTTTTAAAAACCAATTACAAAATTAAAGCATAAATAAGATGTTAAAATACTACTCACAACAATTCGATGTACAGGTAACGGCAGCCGGGCAAACGGTGAAGAAAACCTTTGAGGTAGATAAAAGCGTGAAAACCATTTATGGGGTGTGCATTCTTTCTAATCGCGATGATTTGGCATATTACAGGGGCTCGTTCCGTTTGGAGATCAACAAGGATGAAATATATGCCGAAGGTTATTCCACCAAAAAAATCATGTCATCAGAAAATGTGGAGCCAAACAAACGTTGTTATTTCATTGGTAAAATTGCCATCGCTAATGGCCTGATCACTTTTGAATACACCGACAGCAATGATGGCAGAACGGTCTTCGCACCTTATACGGTGTCGCTCAGCGTGGATGGAGAAAGGGAAAACGAAGCATGAGCCGGACACGAATCTTAGTAAGCGAAACAGCTATCACAAAAGCAGAGCAGGTTAATTTTTTTCAAATCAAATTATCCAAGCATGCCATTAAGATAGTAGGAATAGAAACCGATGTGTTTGTACAGTCAAGATTTGGTCAGGGGGTTGTAACAGATCCCTACGGAAATGGTTTTTTTCCAATTCCACCTCAAATTGAAAATGGGATTCCCCTTCCCGCAATTACTGCAAGTGTGGCTTTGCCACCGATAATAAATTACAATGTGGCTGGAAAGCTGAGTTTACAAAGCATGGAAAAAGAAAACATCTTTTTTTCAGACTGGGTAAAAGCATCGGTGTTTTACGAAGGATTTATAAGACCGACATCATTTCAGCTTCACGTAGGATTAAAAGATGTCAGGGGAAAAACGGCTCCGAAAAAAGTAGATGTTCCTGTTGAATCCACCATCATCAATGCTTTATACAGAGATAATATCGGCAAACAATTAAAACAGGATATCGCCTACACACTTAAAGTATTTGTGTGGATGGAAACAACTGAAGACGCAAACGGAGTGGCTTTTGAATTTTTAAACAACGAAAAAGAAACGGCAGAAAAATGACAACAGCACTCGCATTGGAATACATCCCCCGGAGAATGGAAGAATTAGGTTATGGAAAGAACTATTATATCCGCTTTCGCCACTTGGTTTTACAAGCCGGAGAACTGTTGGAGCTACAAGCCTATAACCAGTTCTACATTTTAGTGGATGATCCCCCGGTAAGCATCAGCGTGGTATCCGATTTTGGAATGTATGATCTGAGTTTTGGTAAAACAAACGAGCAGACCTACGAGCATCAGGGTTTGATTTATGTCAATAATTATTCAACATCAGCGAACCATCTACGATTCATTCAAGTCATCCCGAAACATTTAAAAACGGAAGAGAAAAAATAATATGGCAATCACAAGCGAAACATACGACCAGTTAAAAATCGATAAACTAAAACTCTACCTGCAATCGCAGGCTGACAGAGGTGCAGCACGTTATTATGAAATCTATGTCGATAATTTAAAAGCAGTTCACAAGACCAACGACATTCAGGAGTTTGATTCTTACGAAGATTATATGACCGAAGATACAGACCGCATCCGCATTTTAGTGTATTCCACCAATGCCACTTCTCCACGCAACGACCAATATGTGTACCGTATGAAAAAGCCGGAAGAGCAAAAAATGGTGATACAAACTCCAGCCCTAAGCGGTATTGAAATCGAATCACGCATGGAAGAAAAATTGCAGACACACCGTGAGCGTTGGGAACATGAAGCACTTATTAAGGAACTCGAGCAAACCAAACAACAACTCAAGGAATCGGAAGAGTATGCGGAAAAACTCGCGGCAGAATTAAATGTCTTCAGAAGTAAAAAAATGCACTGGGGAAATGTCAACCTCGGAGAATTGGCTTCGGTAGTAGTAGAAGGCATTGTGAGAAGAAACCCGCAGATGGTTGCAAAACTTCCCGGTGGAGAAACATTAGCCGGTATCATTGAAGAGGATAACAAGGAACGGGCAAATCCTACAACCGCCATTAATGATGGAACAAAGGTGAGCTTTAAGATGAAGGATGAGAATGAACCCACAAAAGTAATGTTGACGGAAGAGGAAATTGGTTATCTCAACTTTATGAAAGGTATATCCGAAAATTTTGAGGATGAAGAAATAATCATCTTAACGCAAGTGATCAACAAACTCGAAGAAGATACCACGCAACTAAAACCTGTAGCTGAACTTTTAAATATTGATGTGAACGAAGTCTTGAGAACCGCAGGAAAAAATTAATCATTAATCAACACAGAAAATTTTAAGCGATGCTGATTTTCAGCATTGCTTAAAGTAAAACTGTCTCAACAAAAAAGAATATGCAAAATTTTACATCCGATTTCACTATCAGTGCGGAAACAAAACAGGAAGCAGAAGTCAAGCTAAAGTCCATCCAAACCATCGTCTCCAAGCTAAACACAAAGGAATTGGTAAGGCTTGCAGAGGTAGTTGAAAAAGAACCCATGAAAATGGCAATGGCAAAAAAAGCACTTGGGGTATAGCGGTGAGGTGGCGAGCCGCCACGGGCAATAAGAAAAATTATCAAATAAAAATGCAGGAGATCGTACCATATACACAAGCAAATGTCACAACCGTGCCGACTGCTGTTGTTGCACCAACCCAACAACAACAGGAAACATGGACGTTGAAAGAAAAACTGATTTACAGTTTGATTGGTATTGTAGTAGTTGGAGGCACTTTGTACATCGCGCGGAAAATTATTTTAAACCGCATCTCGAATAAAGAAGAGGATAAAACTTTTGATGATGGTTCTGCTGCAACTATTGCCAAACAAATCAAAATGGCGTTTGAGAATGACGGATGGCCGGGAACTGATACACCTGCTTTACGCACCTCACTTCAGCAAATCAACAGCAAGGATGAGTTTAACAAAGTGATGAAGTCCTATCAGAAATTGTACAATTCAAATTTGCTCAAGGACATGAGTGATGAATTGCAGACCACCGAATACAATGAGATGCTGCAAATAATAGCTGCTAAACCGAAAAAGAAAGGGCAGGTGCCATCAACTGTCGCTTATGAAGCGTGGGCAAAACGAATGAAGGCGGCCTTTGATAAAACATACGGTTTTTTACCCGGTACAGATGAGAATGCCATCGTAGCAGTCTTTAACGAGATACCAACGCAGGGTGCATTTGTACAAGTTGCTCTTGCTTACAAAAAATTATACGGTACAAATATGTTGGACGACTTAAAAAGCGAGAGTGAATTCGGGCAGTACAGCGACTGGATGCAAATCATTACTTCAAAACCAAAATAACATGGAGCAAGTATTACAACAACAAACGCAAACACAATCATCAGGTAAAGGCAAAAAAATTGCCCTGATCACTTTAGGCGTATTAGCCACAGGCACACTTGGCTTCTTTGGTTTTCGTTGGTGGAAAAACAAAAAGGAAAAAGCGCAGGCGCAGGATGATACTGCTCCCGACCTTGACTTAACACCACCGAGCAAAAGTTCTTTTACTCCGCATACTACTGCACCACAACGCAACGATGATTTTCCGTTAAAGAAAGGCAGCAAAGGTGCAAGGGTAAAACAAATACAAGATGTGCTGATCTCAAAACTTGGAAAGGATATTTTAGGCAAAGCCGGTGCCGATGGAGATTTCGGAAGCAAGACGGAAGCTGCGCTTACTAAAGCAAGTTTTCCTATTACCATTGACGAGAATACATTTAACGTCATCACTCAAGGAAATGTAGAAAACTTTGATGCAGATGCTACAGCAACGGAATTGTACAACGCTGCAACGAAAAAAGATTTTCTAAGCGCATTAAAATCTCTGCAAAAACTGAAATCAAAAGAAGATTATACTTCCGTATCGGAAAGTTTTAAAAACAATTACCGTGTAAACGGAGTGCATCAAACGCTTGTTAATGGGATGCTCGGCAGTTTCTCCAATGAGAAACAAAAACAATCCATCCGCTTGCAGTTTACCCGCATGGGTCTGAATTATGACGGAAAGAAATGGTCTTTATCAGGATTAGAAACTGCAAGCATTATCACCAATCAAGCTACCATCGTTTGGGAGCATCCCAGCAAGGGAATCAAAGTACCTGCAAACATGGTACTGGGAAAAGAAGTAACCCGGCGCGGCGAACACACCTTGTTTGAAAACAACGGCAAACACTTTTTAGTACAAACAAAAACAATTAATTATCTATGACCAATCCAAGAAACATAAAATACATTGTGGTGCATTGCTCGGCAACACCACCAAACACCACACTTGAATCCATCAAACGTTTTTGGAAAGAACAACGAGGATGGGGAGATACACCCGGCTATCATTATTTTATTGAGCGTGATGGCAACATCGTTCAATTGCTCGATGAAAGTAAAAACAGCAACGGTGTGTATCTGCACAACTCTGCCTGTATCAACATTGCTTATCTCGGTGGCGTTGATAAAGAAAACAAGCCGATAGATAACAGAAGCGATGCACAAAAGCATGCCATGTTTGATAAGATCGTGGAGCTTACCGAGCGTTATCCGAATTCGGAAGTATTAGGCCATAGGGATTTTCCGAACGTACACAAAGCCTGCCCCTGCTTTGATGTAAGAACGTGGATAAAAAATTACGAACCGGATTTAGGAAACGCAGCATAAGAATGGTATTAGGAAAATTACGGGCGATACTCCGTCACAAAAAGTTTACACTTTACTCGCGGCCATACGAACTCAACATTGTCGGTCTTAGGGGAAGTAATACTATCTCCAACCGATTCGATGACGAGATACACGTGTTCTATAAAGTGAAAACTTTCAAATGGAACTACCATGTTTACAAAGCTACCACCGACCCCGGTACGTTTTGGTTGGAAAACCCAATGCAGCCCCAAGGCACAGCGATCCTTGCAGAAGGACAATATGTGAACGCTTACAGGTTAGGCTTGCATCGGGGAGAGTACGAAGCATTGGTACAACAAAAACCCGTAACCATTATCCGTGACTATGACCGCAATGCAAAACTCGATTTTTTCAATGGTACAAAAACAACAGGCATATACGGAATAGATATCCACAGAGCCAAAAGCACAGGTACTACGAAAACAGTCGATAAATATTCGGCAGGATGCCAGGTCTTTGAAAATGCAGAAGCCTTTCAGCAATTCCTGCTACTATGCGAACGCCAACGCCAGTTATATGGCAACAACTTTACTTATACGCTAATTGATTTCAGGGCGGTAAAAAGAGAAAACTACAGGCGCATCGCTTTAAGTGCAGGGCTTGTTGGATTGGCCGCATTAGGATTTTTGGCTTTTACAAGCAGCGAGAAATTAAAAACAATTGCCGAAGAGATCGGTGAAACTTTTTCTAATCTATTTAAATCAAACATAAACCATGATAACAACCAACCTTGAAGAAGAAAATTACTTAAGAGGAAAACGCTGTTTACGATGTGCCGCTTGGTTTGAATACAGGCGTTGCAGTAAAAAATACTGCTCGGATAGCTGTAAACAAATCGCTTACCTACAGCGAAAAACAGAGGTAGAGAGAATGCCTAAAAAGAAAGTAGGATTTTTTAAACGCATCATAAACTGGCTTTTTTCAAAATGAAAGAATTCTTCCATCAATTATTAAAAGACAAAGACGGCAGCTTTTCACTTCGTGAAGTAATAACGCTCATCTATGTTTTAATGTCTATCATCTCATGGGTGGGACAACAGTTCTTTGGCATCGCGGTTCCCGAATATATGTTCTACGCTTTCATCAGCATGATTGGCGCAGGCACGTTCGGGTATTCTTTGGAGCGGAAATCAAAACTTCCAACAACAAATTAATTTATTCACTAACACAAAAACGAAATATGAAACGGATACTTATTGTTATTCTTCTTACCGCATTCATCACAGGTCTATTCCTGTTGTTTGACAAATGTTCTAACGACCAAACGCTAAAGCCCGATAAAACACAATTAATCCAAAGCGAAAAACAGGTAAGCACAATTGACAACCATTATCAAAAAACAATCGCATCGCTGCAAAAACGCAGTGATAGTTTGGAAGGAGAGTTAAAACAAACGCAGTACAAACTCAAAGTTGCCAAACTAAAACTGGAGCAATCAAAATTTGATGTGGTAACTCTTGCCAAAAAAGATACGGCTGGGGAAAGTGAAGTGCAAAAGCTTTCCGATTGTGATTCGCTCAAAGCGCAAGTACTCGCTTTTGCAAACTTGGTTGACAGTACTCAAACGGAATATGAAAAGGACGTAAGTAAACTAAACAACCTGCTTGCGATTAAGGATTCTCAAATAGTGGTCTGTAACAATTCGTATTCACAGCTAAAGAGTATCACCGATGAGAATTTACAGAGGGAACAAAAACTAACCGAAGACCTGAATACTGCTTATAAACAGCAACGCAAGAACCGGATTCAAAATAAATTCTTGGCTGCCGGCTTTTTAATCTTATCGGGACTCACCACTACACTTTTAATCAACGCAAGGAAATAAGCATGAAGGAAAAAACAATTGTATCAACGGTAACGCTCGCAGCTTCTTTAATCAGTTATTTCTACGCAAAGGAAACAGCTAAAGACGTAGTTCCTTATGTTATGATTGGAGGATTCATAGGAGCAGTTATAGGCGAAGTAGTTGTAGGAGTAATAAGCAACAAGGACGAAAACAATTAAAAACTAAAACAAAAATTATGGCAACAGAAATCACAAACAATGGGTCGAGCCTGAAGATCGTAACAGATGGCTCTCCGCGCTTTATCCTGAAAAATCAAATCAGGGAAGTGGAAGTGGTAAGAGATACCATTATCAAAATTGACATCGGACAGGGCGCATTATACAATGTGTTCATCGACCAAGCGACAGTGGATGCACCTGTGAGTAAAGATGTAAATGATTTACGCGACCAAATTATCGCGATGCTTCAAACAACAAGCGCAGCGGGCTTGGCAACACAGGATTTGCAAACAGCAGAGATCAATCAGATCTCGGCTTTACAGCAAACTGTAAGCGGATTGAATGATAAAGTAACATCGCTTGACAACAAGTTATTTTATCAACCTGCATTAATTGATGAGAGCAATGCAAACTTTGTATTTGAAGGATTTGCCACTCCCGGTCAGAAAACTTCTGATCCTGTTTGGGCAATTCTTAAAATCACAAACGCTAAGGGTGTGTTGTCTTACCAATGGGCAGGCGGTAACAAAAACTTTGATAAAGTTTGGGACAACCGTAAAACATTAGTGTTTAGCTAAAATAAAAATGAAGAGCAGGGTGTGAAATTCACGCCCTGCTTTTTTATACAAATGAGTAAATCCGAATCAAATAAAAAAGAAATTGTTCTGCTTGATCTGTTCAGCGGAACAGGAGGCTTTTCAAAAGGATTTGAAGAAGCTGGTTATCACATTAAACAACATTATTTCTCGGAGATTGATAAATATGCAATAGCTAATTATCAATACAATTTTAAAAACTCAATCAACCTTGGCGATGTTACAAAAATCAACACCAACAAAATCCAACGGCCAAACGTTATCTGCTTTGGTTCACCCTGCCAGGATATTTCCATTGCTGGCAAACGCAAAGGGCTTAAAGGAAAACGAAGCAACCTTTTTTTTGAAGCAGTTAGGATCATCCGTGAATGCCGACCCGATATTTTTATCTTTGAAAACGTCAAAGGGTTATTTTCCAGTAACCAAGGCAAAGACTTTGAGGTCATACTGCGAGCGTTTGCCGACCTTGGGATTTATGACATCCAATGGCAACTGCTTAATACTAGTTGGTTTTTACCCCAAAATAGAGAGCGGATTTACTTTGTCGGATGTATTAGAGGAAAAACCCAATTCCAAATATTTCCTATCGGAGAAAGCTATCAAGGGAGTGACACGCTCCATCAAAAAGAATCTCAAAGGAAAATTATAAGCCCTACTATTGATACCAAAGTGGGTGAAAGCGCACATCGTTCTCCTTATGTATTGCATTGGAAAGGTTCATCTACTAAATGGAATTACGGAAAGATGAAGACCAGTCCAACTCTGAATACACAACAGGATTGGATTAGGCAGCCATTGATTGCAAACGGAGCCGCTTACCGGACACGCAACTACAAAGGAGAAGGCGGTAAAATCGAATTAAGAAAAGATAAAATCGCCAATCAATTGACTTCTGTTCAAAAGGACAGTATGGTTATGTTACGCGAGCTCACGAAAAATGAATCGGAACAGAATCGTGTGTATGAATCTAAAAATGGAATTTCAAAAACAATAAAATCTTCCGGTCACGGAAGCGGTTCGCAAACCGGAAATTATTTAGTCAATAAAAAAATAAGGCGATTAACACCCACCGAGTGCGAGCGCTTACAGGGGTTTCCTGATAACTGGACAAGGAACGGAATCTTTTATGTTCCTGAAGACACACAGAAGGGATATGCTTTGGCTAAAAAAGGAGATAGTATTAATCTTTCGTATTTAGAAGCGAATAAACGAAGAGGACGTGTCGGTAAAGGGATTGCAGGAACTATTGATACTGGTGTACAACAATACACCATCGATAAAAACACATTGAGACGTTTAACGCCTATTGAATGTGAACGCTTACAAGGTTTTAAAGATAACTGGACAAAGCCCGGAATATTTAATGGAACAGTTACTGAAATTTCGGATTCGCAACGCTATAAATTATTAGGCAATGCAGTAAGTGTTCCTGTGGTAAAAGCAATTGCAGAAAAACTGCTCGGTAAAATTGCATTACATGATACAGGTATTCGGAACGATACTTTAAAATTACTCACGCTTGAACTGGAATTAGAACTGCTGCATTTTAAACAAGCAGCCTAAATAGAAAAATGAAAACACCAATTACTTATTACGGAGGCAAACAAAACATGATAAAACATTTGTCGGAATTAATACCGACTCATAAAATATATTGCGAACCCTTTTTCGGTGGCGGTGCATTATTTTTTGCAAAGCCAAAATCTGAAGTTGAAATTATTAACGATAAAAACGGAGAGGTCATTAACTTTTTTAAAGTAGCAAAAACAAATTTTGCCGAACTGCAAAAAGAAATTCAAGGCACGCTGCATAGCAGGGAGCATTACAAAAAAGCGATGGTGGTATATCAGCATCCCGATTTATTCAGCGATGTAAAGCGTGCATGGGCATTGTGGGTGTTAACCAATCAGGGTTTTGCAAGTATGATCGGCTCTTGGGGTTTTGGAAAAGAAAATTCGAAGGAAAAATCGCTGGCCAACAAGCGGGATGAGTTTACAAAACTGTATGCTGACCGTTTACGGATGGTTCAAATTGAAAACAACGATGCAATTAAAGTAATTGACCGTTCGGATTCCAAAGACACCTTTATTTATTGTGATCCTCCTTATATCGGCTCTGACATGGGGCATTACAAAGGCTATTCGGAAGACGATTATAAATTACTGCTTGATAAACTCGTGAAAGTAAAGGGTAAATTTTTATTGAGTAGTTATCCTTCCAAGATTTTAACCGGGTATATCCGCAAACACAAATGGCGTGTAAAAAAGATTGAAAAATCGGTGGCCGTTACCAAGCACACCGCTAAAAAGAAAACTGAAATGCTCGTCATGAATTACGACCCGGCTAAAATAAAAAAGGAAGTAAA
>JANYIQ010000260.1 GCA_025362575.1 Bacteroidia bacterium | reverse complement strand
CAAAATCGCATGAAATTTCATAACCTAAAACTGTTTGAGTTTCCCATTTAGGATGCAATACTTCGTATTCTTCAGTAGTGTTTTCATCTACTTTAGCATAGCCATAGTAATGTTGAAATATAAATTCTTCAAAAGTTTCATCTCTCAATGCGTTAATGTCATTTAAAGCATTCACTTTAATGCTTTGCCATTGATCATTTAAAAGCCATTGATATTGAATAGTTTTTATGTCTTTTTTAATTTCCCAGTTATGTTTTGTTGGCACGCAAGTATAGCTTTCGTGATACAATTTATTGGCAAGCCATGCTACTGCCTTATAGGGAACTGTTTCATTAATAAATACAACACCTCTTTTTGTAATGCCATTTTCTTTTCTGATAACATAAAAACGCAAATTAACTTCTTCAAATGTTCCAAGTAATGGAATAGGAATATTAAGTAGTTTGGTGTTTTTGAAGATAAATCCAACTAAGCTCACATAAACTTTATCGTTATAAAAATCTAGTTCAACACCCTTTGGTAAAAAGGGTATAAGCACATTTGGCGAAACTGAGTAGTTTACCATGATTATTTGCTGCCAAGATGCTTTTAAAAATAAATTCATTTTAAATTAATTATAATCGTATAAATAATCCCGTTTAGCACACTCAATTAAGTAAACTAATAAAATAGGAAAATCGCTTTGTTGTGCTTCATACAAAGGAGTGTGGTATGTAAACCTCAAATCAAGCTTAAGCCAAACAATATTTATTTTTTCTTTAATCAATTAAATTTGATTTTAGTTCTACAATTTCTTTATTAGGTTTTGCATAAGTTAAGCGAGCAATAGGCATTACATTATAATACGCATTAAGACCAACTGAAGCAATACTTTCTGCTTTTTTCAAATCAACAAATCCATCTTGATTAATCCAATCTGTTGGAACCATTACTGACTTTATTTGCCCTATGATCAATATTGTTCCGTTAATTCCAATATGTATTTTTTGTTTAAACTCTAAAGCAATTTTAACGGAGCTTTCTTTTACAAATGGTGCTATAAAACCATCATGATATTCTGCCGTTAAACCCACTTCATTAAACTCGTTTTGTTCTTTGCTATATCGAGCAGATGTTTGATGCGCTTTTTTATAAAACTCTTCTTTAATATGATTGATAGAAAACAATTTCGTTTCTAAAATATTTTGTAAGGTATGTCTATCTACTGAGTCAGGTCTTACAATAAACCCAACTGAAGGGGGAGTTGCACCAATGTGAATTAGCGAATTAAAAATAGCGAGGTTTGCGTTACATTGATTATCACAAGTGCCTATTAAAACAGGCATTTTAAAGCCTCCTAACGAATTAATAAATGTTGCTCGGTAACGTTGTTCAAACTTTAAAATGTTGTTTAAATTTATTTTAGTTGTTTCCATATTTATAATTTTAGGGTACTCATTCCTCCATCAATAGCTAATACCTGACCGGTTATCCAAGATGATTGCTCGGATAATAGAAAAATCAGTGCGTTTGCAATGCCATTGGGCGTTCCTATTTTTTTAAGTGGATGTCGTTTTTCTGATGCTTCTATTTTCTCAAGAGTGTTTGTAAACTTATCTGCTAAAGGCGTTTTAGTTAATGAAGGAGCAATACAGTTTACTCTTATGTTTGGTGCTAATTCGGCTGCTAATGATTTTGTTAAACCTTCAATTGCCGATTTTGCCATTGCAATAGAAGTATGAAACGGCATACCTTGTTGGGCAGCTATTGAGCTAAAATATACAATGCTTGCTTGTTCGCTCTTTTTGAGTAATGATAAATAATGTTGAGTAACCTTAACAGCACCTAAGGCATTTATTTCGTAATCTGTTATAAATTCTTGGCTGGTTAAACGATGAAATGGTTTTAGGTTAATTGTTCCCGGAAAATAAACCAAGCCATCGATTTTCTCATTTAATAGAGGAAAATAAGGAGATTCGTATTTTTCGATGGTAATGAACTCATCATATACATCAATGGTTTGTTTAGTAGAGATGCCAATTATTTTGTGCCCCTGTTGTTTTAATTGTAAAGCTGTTGCTAGGGCGATAGCACTTGATGCACCTGCAAATAAAAATGTTTTTTGCATACTGTTTATCTTTTAGAAATTTTATTTTTAGTGATTGTTCGTTGTAAATTACATTTAAAGCGATTGATTGCGTCTACACGAAGTTTTACATGTTTAGTATTGCAATTTTCTACTCTTATTCGCCAACGTTTGTAACTCGAAAATTTTAAATTTTTTTTCATTAATTCTTTTACCTTATCTTCTTTTAAATGAAATTGCTCATAAATCGCATCAAAAGGAGTTCTATCTTCCCAAGCCATTTCAATAATCCTGTCTATATCAAATGGAGTTAGCGTTTTAATAGTGGTGTTTTCTTCTTTTGGCATATAGGCCATTGGCGAAGGCAAGTCGGAGTAATAACAATAATTTAAATTAGGCTCTGGCATTTCTACTAAGAATTAGATATTTTTTTTACTACTCTAAACCGGCAATCAAAGACTTCCTTATTTTTAGGTGAACTCATAAAATTCCAAACTGTATTTATTTCACTTTTTATCAATTGGGTTGATTATGCGTGATTTAACATATTTATTTTGTTTAACATATTTTTTGTAAAGTTAAACAAAAAGTATTACATTTGTTTAATATTTTACTAAAAACCTTAAACAATAAATTATGTTAAAAAAAATCACTACTGCCGACAAAATACTATTAGGTATTACGTTTTTATCGCTTGTGTATTCCGAAACACTTTATTTTAAGGGAGATACAGACTCCGCCATTTTTGTTGGAATTTGGGTCCCTTCAATATTAGCTTTTGGAATTTATTTAAAACTCATTATTAAAAATAACAAATAATACTATGAAAGAATTTATCCCAATATTAGCAGGTATAGTTACCGTGCTATTTTCAATTGCGTTTTATTTATTGTTGCAAGAAAACAAAGAAAAATAAATATCACTGCTATAAAAGATTACGGGCAGGAAAGGGCTGAACATTATCAAACAAAGTGGGTTGAAGAATATGGAAGAGAATATTATGTTGCAAAGAATGGTGAATTGCTTTTGAACGAGATTTCAAAAATTGAAATAGGTCAAATGCGGTTGGAAAAAATGGTGATTAAAAACAGCAAGTAAATATCTCTTTTGTGAAACAGACCTTAGTTTGAGTGCCCAAATTCTAAAAAAGTCAAATTTTTTGAAGTTTTTTATTTAACCGTAACCGCGAGCAATTTAGCGTGAATGAATAATTTCTGGCCTTCAGCATAAACAAATGTCGATGATCGGGCACCGGCAGGAATAATTTCAAATTCCAACTTAAGCTTTGAGTTTTCTTCTGCATTTTCAATTTGTGCAATAAGTTCTTTTGCTGAAATAAAGTCCGGATTAATTTCTTTAGATTCTCTGCGAAACCAAAGTACGATTAATTTATTACTCACATTATCATTAAAGATGACATAGTAATTTGATTTTACCGTATCAACAACATTATATAATGTTGAATAGTTAAGATCAATAATCATTTTTTTATTTGGCGCAAAATTCCTTTGAAGAACTCGATCAGCTTCATGAAATTTGTCCTTGATGTCTGCAGAAGCCGTATAACTTGAGGCCGAAGCCCGGATGGCATCAAATTTTTTAATGCTGTCTGACGGGAATGTAGATTGCGAAAAACTTGTCCCGAAAATCAACAGGGATAGTGTGAATACGATCAAAATGTTTTTCCAGAACATATTTATTTTGTTTGCGACGCTTTTATGGCAATAACATAATTAAAAACAGCATCTTTTTCTGCATCGGATAATCTTGCTCTTAAAGCCATGTCACCAATGATACGGCTCCATTGTAATTCATCATGCCGATAAATATTATCTGCACCATGACATTTAATGCAGGCACCTTTGGTATAAATTAAATGACCTTGCTGAAGCTTTTCTAAACTGGCATCTTTTAAATTGGGGTATTTTGCCTTAAGTGCAGTTAACTCTTCGTTACCCGGAGCATAAACTCCATCAGGAGATTTTACTGTTGGGTTAGCTGGCCCCGCCGGGCCAATGGGAGATGCTACTGTCACACTTGGTGTTGAAGGCGCTGCTTCCGCTTTGGCAACGGAAGGAGTTGTTGTGCTTTTTTTGTGAGCAGTACAAGCTGCAATTATCAAAGCGCTAATGGTTATTAAAGTTATTTTAGTTGTTTGCATTTTCTGTATATTATTCGTCAATGTAAATTAAATTATTTTTTTACGTCTTAAGATCCCTTGGTTCTTTTATGTTTTTAACTTCATTTAACCTAAATATAAGAAGGGTTCTCAGCAACCTTTGTTTTTAGATCCCAAAAGCTCCAGGTTTCTTACACTGAAGTCATAACCAAACGGCCTGATCGTCCAGTCAGAGGGTTTGTATTTTTTAGCACTCTTTTTGTTATTTACTGTTGGTGTTGCTTCCTGAGCTTGCAGGTCTGTTCCCTTTTCCCGTTCTGCAGGAAGACAGGCTTTTTTACAACTAAACATTGTGATCATTGTTAAGATCGAAATTATAAAAGATACTCTCATTTTTTTAGTATTTGTAATTTATACAAATGTAATTCCTTTTTAACCGGAATTTTGTTACCGACTAGTTATTGTGTTGTTAATGACTTGTTAATGGAGTGCGGTTGCCATGAAAAATGCCTACTTTTGAAATACACGAATGAAACTAAACAGAACTTATATATTTATTGCTATTTCTTCAATTGCTTTACTGATCGTACTTATTATTCAGGTGAACTGGATCTTTGAAACGGCTAGGATCAAGGAAGAATTATTCAATGAAAAAGCAAATATGGTTCTTTCGAGAACCGCCGAAACACTGCGATCGGATAAAGAAGCTTGCATGAATGTGGAAGTGGGATGTATTAAGGATAATGTTGAGGTGTGTTTGAATCTGGATAATAATGCAGTTCATAACATAGATTCCATCCTTAGACACTATATGAAGCTTTACAATTTTCATATCGATTATTCATTTGAGTTGATAAAGCCGGGTGCTGCAAAAGCAAAAAATGTTTGGGGGCTTAGCGGTAATGTATATAAAACGCCTTTAGAGGAGGCAGTGAGTAAAAGCGGACTGGAATTGAAATTGATATTTCCTGACAAGAAGCAATTCATTATTGCAGAGATGGGAACTCAATTCATCGGATCTGTTATATTGATACTTATCGTGCTGATCTTATTTTGGCGAACCATTCTCTCGCTTACGAAAGAGAAAAAAATACTGGAACATACCACTGACTTTTTAAATAACATGACACATGAGTTTAAAACGCCATTAACCAATATTGCTTTGGCGGGTAAGATGATCGTAAAGGATCTAAATATTGGCCGGGAAGATAAAATAAAACATTATTCAGGAATAATTCTGGAAGAGAATGAGAAGTTAAGGCTTCACGTTGAGCAAATGTTAAGCATGACCGCTTTGGAAAGAGGTGAGATCCCGTTGCAAAGAACTGAACTGGATATGCATCAGATCATCCGCGATTCTCTGAACTCTATGAATATTCAGATCGAGAATAAACAAGGGGAACTGAAATTGAAACTGAACGCAGAGAATGTTGTTGTGTTTGGAGACAATGCACATTTTACAAACGCGATATGTAACCTCATTGATAATGCGATAAAGTATTCCAAAATGAGACCTGAAATATTGATTCAAACATTTAACAGCGGTGAAAATTTAATTATCGTTGTTTCCGATAAAGGCATTGGCATAGAAAAGGAGCATCAAAAAATGGTCTTTGATAAATTTTTCAGAGTTCCAACCGGTGATGTTCATAACGTGAAGGGATTTGGTCTTGGCTTAGCCTACATTAAAAAGATCATTGAATTACATGAGGGAAGTATTGAATTAGTAAGTGCAAAAGAAGAGGGAACAACATTCACCATAACCTTGGCAAATGCATAAAGAAAGGCTTAAAATATTACTGGCGGAAGATGATCTTAATCTGGGAGTTCTTTTGGTTGATTATTTAGAAACAGAGGGTTTCGATGTAAAACTATGTAAGGATGGGGAGCTTGCGTTAAAAGCATTTCAAGGGAACTCATTCGATCTGTGTTTACTGGATGTGATGATGCCAAAAATGGACGGATTCGCACTTGCGAAAGAGATAAGATCAGCGGATAAAGAAATACCTATCTTATTCATCACTGCCAAATCATTAAAAGAGGATAAATTAAAAGGTTATGATCTAGGAGCTGAGGATTACATAACCAAACCATTTGATGAAGAGGAATTGCTTTGGAAAATAAAAGTGGTTATTCGCCGGATCCCGGAAAGCAAAAAGGAAAGTTCAGATGAAATCATTGCTATCGGTAAATATGCTTTTGACTTCAATAATCAATCATTGACAATAAACGGTACAACAAAACGAATCACTGAAAAGGAAAGCGATATTCTCAACTATTTATTCAAGTGTAAAAATAAGGTAGTAAAGCGCGAAGAAATGCTGAAAGATCTTTGGGGCGAGAATGATTATTTTTTGGGCAGAAGTTTAGATGTGTTTATTACCAAGATCCGTAAATATCTTAAAGAAGATCAATCGTTAAGTATCGAAAATGTTTTCGGAGTGGGTTTTATTTTTAATGTGCCTTAATATCCTGATTGCCGGAAGGCATCCACCATTTTTTTGTAGTTCTGTTGGCGCTCCGATTCGTGAAGCAATTTGCCCAAGCAACTATCGGCGAGCCTAAAATGTTTTTCTTTTATAAAAATAGCGGTAAGGTTTAGTTTAGCATCATCGAAGCGGGGACTTATTCTTGCTGACTCGTAGTAATATTTTTTTGCAAGTTCGTCATTATTGCCCATAGCATAAGATGAGCCAAGATCATTGAGCACATTTCTATTGAACGGATTGAATTTGAGTGCCAGTAAAAAATCTTTCTGAGCATTTTCATAATTGCCGAGATTGGCATGAGAATTTGCGGTGTACCAATTAATGGGAACAGAAGTAGGGTCGATGCTGTAAGCGAAACTCAATGCTTTGTATCCCGAACGAATGGCATTGGCATCCTGTTTAAGAGCTTTATGGTTATACATTTCTCTTGTGTAAAATTCTCCTTTGTATCTTAGTATGCCGATGCAGCCAGAAAATAAAAGAGCAATGAAGGATAGTGTATATACCGAGTTCGAATCTATTTTTTCGATGATGATACGTTCAGCATTGTTTCTGATGTAGAAATATGCAGTTCCGCAGATGATGCTGATCCAGATCATATGTTCGATGCGTTCCTTTGGGAAATCAAAGAAAGAGATAGAGCAATATCCCACTATAAAAGCAAAGCACAAAATGAGTTCAAATGCCGGTTTGTTTTTATTGTAGTATAACCGAAGTGCTTTGAGTAATAAAAGTAAAATACTCAATAAAAAAAGTAGGTACAGATTAAATCCGACAAGGCCGGTTTCTGAAAGTATCCATAAGAAATCATTGTGGGGCCTTTGAAAAGTATAATTAAGATCTTCCGCCCTCCAGATCCCGCTCAATCCGTTTTCAGGAAAATGGATTTGCCAGTTACCCATGCCAACGCCAAGTACAGGATATTTTTTGATCATCAGATAGGTTTTCTCCCAAAGTGCAAGTCTTTCAATGTCTAATTTCTGTGTGACATTAACGCTTAATGAAGTAGCTTGGGTATTAGCCCCAAGTTCTTTCTCAACGATCTTAGGAAGAATAAATAAAAAGAACAGGTTGGCAAAGATCAGGCACCCTATTAATGAAGTATAAAAATTAAGTTTAAAATTTATTTTTTTTGAATAATGAAGGATAGCATAGGTAAGACCTGTGATAATTGATCCGATCCAAACGGCTTTTGTTTTGAGTAAGATAAGCAAGGCGAGCGTTAGTATTATTGAAACAGCGCTTATGGTTTTTTCCAGGCCTTTAACTGAGTAATAGGCACGTATAAGAAAAAATAAGTTCAGGAACAAAAAACTGGAGTATAAGTTTTTATGACCATTGATGCCGGTTATGTTGTATAATGAGGCTTTGTCGAGACCTGCACTTCGACTGAATTGCCAGATTGCAAACACAGAGCTGATAAAAACAAAGGCGATCGATAGTTTGAAAAGGCCTTTTGTGAAAAGATCTGAGTTCTGTTTTAATGCAAGGTATGTAAATGCAAATACAAAAAGTGAGAGAATAAGTTTAGAGCTTTCGAACAAAGTTTCAGATCGAGTATTCGACCATATTAAACTCAGGCAGCAAAAAGCAACGAAGGATAAATAAAAGAATAGGGGTAAGTCGATAATAATATCTAAACGCCTGCCTGATCGGCGTAGCAAAATGATCAAAAGAAGAGCGAGTGCTGATAAAATAATGAACCTCGAGGTTAAAGTAAGATCCAGAATAAAAGGAGAGAAGGAAAAAATGGATAATGCAACACCGATCAGAAAGACCTTTATGAATTTCAGGTTTTTTTCCAAGTTAGTAGAGCATTAAGAGAATTTGAATTAAGTGGTCTATTGAAGTACTGTTATTTTGAATTTAGAATTCGATGAAATAACATAATACATTCCGTTGGCTAGTCCGCTAATTGTAGTTTCGGTATCAGCGCTTAACTCAATGCTTCGAACGAGCTGTCCAAGTTCATTGATAATACTCACCGTTTCATCTTTTCCTGATCTGAGATTCAGATAATCTGAACTCGGGTTTGGATATACGCTTAACCCGTTAACTAAAGGAGCAGTAGGGTTGTGAATGCCTGCACACGATGAAACACTTTGTGTAATGGTTGCCGAAGTTATACAGCCTTGTGCATTGGAACCTGTAACTGTATAGGTTGTTGTAATAGTTGGTGAAACTATTACGCTTGTTGGTGAAGAAATTAAATTTAATGAATAAGATGAAGCCGTGCCGCTAAGCGTTAATGTAGCAGAAAGTCCTTTACAAATAACTGCCGAATTTGTAGAAACTGTTACTATTGGATAAGGAACAACTGTTAAAGTTTGCATAGCTGAATTAGTACAGCCATTTGCCGCAAGACCAATTACTGTATATGTACCCGAGACCGTAGGAGTAAATAGAACGCCGTTAATTACGCCACCACTCCAATTATAACTATTTGCTCCAAGGCCTGCCATGGAAATGGAATTTCCAGAGCAAACCGGATTGGAAGATACTACAGTGGTTATGGTAGGATTAGCTTTTGGAGTAATGGTGATCAATGAAAAATTAGAGCAGAAACCAACAGTACCGGTAACCGTATAGGTTGTAGGAACGCTGGGATTAGCGATAACATTTGGCCCAAGCGTTGTATTTAAACCCGTGCCCGGTGACCAGAAATAAGAAATAGTTGAGCTCGCTGAAAGTAAAGTAGAGCTTGCGGAAATATTGGTTGAAGAGCCCTGGCAAAAACTATTGTTTCCTGAAAAAGTAACAGTAGGGGTTTCAAATACTGTAACTACGAATTTAACAGGAGTACTTATTCCGGAACCGTTCATCGCAGAACAACTAACTGTATAAGTAGCGTTTGAATTTGGAAAACTAATGGAAGTTACTGAAGCGTTCGGAGTGCCAATAAGTACGCCTGCCGAAGGAGTTACCGACCACGAATAAGATATTGGTGAATTACTTGCAGATGTTGAATAAATGGATGCTGGTGAAGGAGCAGCGCATGCAACCGCTGAGCCTGAAATGGGATTCATTACCGGAACCTGTGAAAACAGGTTAGCAGATAAAAAAAGAACGAATAAAAATGTGAGAGTGTAAATTTTCTTCATGCCTGTTATTTAAATTCAATCTTAAATGTAGATAATTTTTTTGAATAAACAAAATAGGCTTTAAACCGAATCAAGGCCTTAGTGTAGTAAGGGTCTTCAATTGTACAGTATAAAATTAAACATCATTTCCCCAATTCTCCAATTCCTCTTTGCTCCAAAGTTCAGGGAAGAAAATGCGGCGCTGATATTTTGGATGCATGTATTTTCTCCAATCACTTCCTCCGGTTGCTTCAGATGTTCCCAGATATTTTCCGGCAGCATGATAATGTGCCATTACCCATTTTACATTCACTGTGTAATCGTAATGACGCATGGCTTTTACCAATTCAGGATCTTTTTTTATGGCATCAGGTAATTGCTTGAATTTTGTCCAAAGGTTAGTTGTATTATAACTCTCCATTTTTTCTAAGAACTCTTTTTTATAGCGCTGCTCAAACAGAACAAGCATTGTATTTTTTTTGCCGGTAGCATGATCTTTTCCTGCAGCCTGCCAGTAAAGATGTTCAAAGGCATATTCAAAAGGTGTATTCCTATCGATGGTGGCTCTGAATCTGTAATCTATCAAATTAATTAATTCAGTGGAAGAGAATTCGATCAGACGATATTGTGCACTTTGAAACCCGCTTGCAGGTGTAAGGGTATTTCTGAATTTCATATACTGTTCTTTTTCCATGCCATCTCCCATGATGTCAAAAGAAGAGGAAAGCATATCAAAATATCTGCTGATCCTCCTTAATTTTTCAGTGAAAAAGGGTGCGCTTACTGTTTCGCAATTACTCACCTGATCAATTTCCCATAAGATCATTTTAAAAAGTAATTCATTTATCTGATGGTACATCACAAAAACCATTTCATCAGGCTCGGTAGTTCTTTGCACCTGCAGATTCAATAATGCGTCCGGTAAAATATAATCCCAGTAGGTTATGGGTTTTGCCCATACCAAACCTTCCAAATGCACGTCGGGATTCTGACCTATGGCTTTGTATTTTTCTTCAATTCGTTTGATCACTGATTCCTGCTGATTTTCCATAGTAGTAGATTTGGCACTTATTTCTTCTCAAAGAAAGTGAAAATTTGCGGAAATGAAAGTGATAAATATCAGAAATCAGCCAATAATTTGAGTCCGAATAGAATTAGTTGCCCGCCTGAACATTAACATTGCGCGTATCAGGAGAAATTGAAGTCGTATCTTCTTTTTTTTGTTTCACTTTCGCATATTTCTTATCGTATTTCACGAAAAAATTAAGCCAGATCAATTTTGCATACTGATGAACCAATGGAAAGGCTAGCAGAATTGTTGCAGTTACTATTAAAGCCAGATTTATCGCATCCATATGTAACCAAAACGAATCAATGAAGAACCATATCATGAAGAAACCGGACGACAATGCATAAGAAACGTACAAGGATCCGTAAAAGAATCCGGGTTCTTTTTCATACTTTAAGTTGCATTCAGAACAAGAGTTTTTCAATTTAAAAGCATTCTTAAAATTGTAGGGATTAGTATTTTCAAATACTTTACCTTGATGACAACGGGCGCAGGTATTGGTAACCGTCGAATAAATTAATTCAGGGATTTTCATAAGCTTTCGTTTTTATTGTTTTGAACTTTCTTTTCCATCAGCTTTTTTAAAGGTATTTGCAATGAAACCGCCTACAAAAGCACTGTATATACTGCTGTTTAGTGGGCTTGAGGTAATAGCGCAACTGCCTGAGGCGCATCCAATGAAATACCAGTAACTCCAACCGGCAACTGTACCCAATGTTACGCCAATTAACTCCGATCTGTATTTTAGGAATAAGTCTTTCATAAGGCAAAGTTCGGAATGGAGTGTAGCTTTGTTTGTAACAATTGTTGGATAAAGTCTCTTTTTATGGTGTTTGTTCATTTTTTATGTAGCATTTCTTTGCTATTTTTGAGGGTAATGGTGTACCTGACTTATAACGACCAACCTTCCGGCATATATAATAGCCAGGTTATTGATGTGGTGAAGTATCTGAATAACATTCAAAGCACCGAAAAAGTAAAATTGGTTGCTCTGATATCCATGAGAGGTTTTTTTAGGAACCGCAGAAAAATAAAGGCAGGATCAGCTTCAAGCTCTGTTATACCAATGTTTCCAGGAGTAGGAATGTGGAGGCTGAACAGTCTGTCTCTTTTCCTTATTTTTTTGTTTTCAAAGCATAAAATAGTGATGGCAAGAGGCCCCTTCGCCACCTGCATTGCTTTGCAGCTGAAAAAAGCCAGACTGTTTAAAAAAGTAATTTTTGATGCAAGAGGAGCTTATGAAGCGGAATTGAAGGAATATAAAGTTGTAGAAAATAAGAGAATTGTATCCCAGATAAAGGAAATTGAACGTAAGGCACTCATGGCTTCGGATTACAGATTAGCGGTGTCAAACGCTTTGGTGAATTATTGGAGGGATAACTTTGATTACAATAAAAATGAGCACATTATTGTACCTTGTACTTTGAGTAAGGAATTTATTTTTCCCTTTCCTGTACAAGCCGAAATAAACAATTTGAAAAAGCAATTAGGTTATAAAGAAGAGGATATTGTTATTGTCTACTCGGGCTCATCAGCTGGATGGCAATCGTTTAAATTAATAACTAATTTGTTACTGAAGGTAATGAATTCAAACCCTAAACTGAAACTGTTAATGCTGGTCAGTAAAACTCCGGAAACAACAGAACTGTTTAAAGATCATAAACAAAAAATAAAAACGGCCTGGGTTGAACCCGAAGAGGTGAGAAAATATCTTCTTATTGCAGATTACGGAATTCTTTATCGCGAACCCACCGTTACCAATAAAGTAGCATCTCCTGTAAAGTTCGGGGAATATTTAAGTTGCGGACTTAAAGTTATTATTTCGGAGGGACTTGGAGATTTTTCGGGGTTTTCAAGAGCCAGCAAAGTGAAGGCTGATCCTGAAACAATGGAAGCTGTTTCGTATGAGGAAAAGGTTCGCATTCATCAAGTAGCCATGGATAAGCTAACAAAAGAGAATTTTACTAACGAATATCTGAGACTGTTTTAAATAGAATGAAGATCGCATTAGTCACCGATGGAATCTGGCCCTATGTTTTAGGCGGCATGCAAAAGCATTCGTATTACCTGTGTAAATATCTTGCACAACAAAAAATTCAGGTGCATCTTTTTCATTTTAATCAGAGTACTTACGATATTGATAAACTTGAATTTTTCAGCGAAGAGGAAAGAAGCTACATTAGTTCAACAATAGTTCCTTTTCCGAACAGCGCAAAGGGGTTCGGACATTACCTTATCAACTCATACCGATATTCTTTAGATGTGTATGATAAAGTGAAAGATACGTTGAACGAATACGATCTTATTTATACCAAAGGTTTTACCGGATGGCATTTTGTAAGAGAAAAGAACAGAGGAGCCTTTAAAACAGCGGTGGCTGTTAAATTTCACGGTTACGAAATGTTCCAGAAGGCGCCTGACCTTAAAACAAAACTACAGCAGATCCTGTTATTGAAAAAACCGGTCAAAGAAATTTCTCAAAAAGCGGATATGGTTTTTTCGTACGGAGGAAAGATCACCGACATCATAAAAAGTATTGGTGTTGAAAGCTCTAAGATCATTGAGTTGCCCTCGGGAGTGGAGGAAGCCACTGTTTTAAATGCCATCAGGCCAACCGGCGATATTAAAAAATTTGTTTTTTTAGGAAGATACGAAAGAAGAAAAGGCATTGAAGAGTTGAATTCAGCAATTAAAAAATTGGATCCGAATTTAAATTTTGAATTTCATTTCATTGGACCAATACCTGATGAAAAGAAGATTGACTCAAAAAAAATAATTTATCATGGAGAAGTACGAGATAAGATCAAACTTGCAGAACTAATAAAGAGCTGTGATGTTTTGATTTGCCCAAGCTGGAGTGAGGGCTTGCCAAATGTAATTTTCGAAGCAATGGCCAATGGATTGGCCGTAATGGCTACAAATGTAGGGGCAACCAATATTTTAGTTAGTGATCAAACGGGGTGGTTGATGGACGGCTGTTCTGTACGCTTAATTAGGAAGACAATTGAAATAGCAATTCAATTACCAAAAGAACAGATCGATCTGAAAAAGCAAAACGCATTGGATCTTATTCGTGAAAAATTTACTTGGGAAAAATTGGTTGTAGATCTGGTATCGAAAATAGAATCAAAAATTAAAACTCAAGGCTCTTAAGCCATAACAAAGCTTCTTCACGATTGGCAACGACTTTGTATTTTCCTTTGGGACGTTGAACCTTGATAAA
The DNA here is from genome assembly GCA_025362575.1 of Bacteroidia bacterium. Classification (GTDB taxonomy): domain Bacteria; phylum Bacteroidota; class Bacteroidia; order B-17B0; family Aurantibacillaceae; genus JAHEYG01. The sequence goes on along the minus strand of JANYIQ010000260.1, from coordinate 22,936 downwards.
AAAATTGGCAATGATGCGATAAGCCAGATTATTGGCAACCACGGCAGAAGCAAGAATAGGGGTGGAGTCTTCGAGTTTTAAAGCGTTATCCCTTGCTTCCTTGGTAACAATAACATTTTCGCCTGCTTCAAAAATAAAAAGTGATTTTTTGCCATCAGCAATTTCATTAAAAGCATCTGCCATTCGCAATTGCAAAGGAACATCCAGAAGGATGTTGTTCTTATAAAATACCATGACAATTCCATCTTCTCTTAAGCTTAGGCTTGCTTCAGGCAGAACGATCTGTTTAACTATTTTTGACTCAAGTAGTAAAGACATGTTTTAGGTTTGAAGTACACCAACATTATATTGTTTTGTAATAGGAGAATGGTTAGCCATTTCAACTCCAATGCTGATCACCTTGCGGGTTTCAACAGGATCAATGATGGCATCTATCCACAAACGTGAAGCTGCGTAATAAGGTGTAGTTTGAGTATCGTAACGGTCTTTTATCTTGTTATATAATTCAGCTTCTTTTTCAGGAGTAATTTCTTCCCCTTTTCCTTTTAATGATGCAACTTCGATCTGTACCAATACCTTCGCAGCCTGCGCACCGCCCATAACGGCAATTTGTGCAGTTGGCCATCCCACAATCAAACGCGGGTCGTATGCTTTACCGCACATGGCATAATTGGCAGCACCATAACTGTTACCAATAATGATCGTAAATTTCGGCACCACTGAATTGCTCATGGCGTTAACCAACTTAGCACCATCTTTAATGATACCGCCTTGTTCGCTTCTTGAACCCACCATGAATCCGGTTGCGTCCTGTAAAAACACCAATGGAATTTTTTTCTGATTGCAATTCATTATGAAACGCGCTGCTTTATCGGCACTGTCGCTATATATAACACCACCAAACTGCATCTCACCTTTTTTGCTTTTCACAACTTTACGTTGATTCGCTACAATGCCAACTGCCCAGCCATCAATTCTTGCGTAAGCGCAAATAATGGATTGTCCGTACAATTCTTTGTACTCATCAAACTTACTGTCATCCACCAAACGTTCAATGATGTCGCGCATGTCGAATTGTTTATCGCGGGCATCCGGAATAATTCCATAAACTTCTTTCACATCTTTTTTAGGCATTACTGCTTTTTCGCGATTGAACCCGGCTTTGTCGTAATCGCCAACTTTGCCCATGATATTGCGGATACGTGTTAAGCAATCAGCATCATCTTTGCATTTATAATCTGTTACACCGCTTACTTCGCAATGTGTTGTAGCACCACCTAAAGTTTCATTATCAATGGTCTCACCGATGGCAGCTTTCACTAAATAACTTCCTGCTAAAAATATCGAACCTGTTTTATCAACGATCATGGCTTCGTCGCTCATAATGGGAAGATAAGCTCCGCCTGCAACGCAAGAGCCCATTACCGCAGCGATCTGCAAAATGCCCATGCTGCTCATGATGGCGTTGTTACGGAAGATCCTTCCAAAATGTTCTTTGTCAGGAAAAATTTCGTCTTGCATGGGTAAATAAACTCCGGCGCTATCCACTAAATAAATAATGGGTAATTTATTTTCCATCGCGATCTCCTGTGCACGCAAATTCTTTTTTCCTGTGATTGGGAACCAGGCACCTGCTTTTACAGTAGCATCATTTGCTACAACAATACATTGTTTACCACTCACGTAACCTATAACAATTACAACACCACCACCCGGACAACCGCCATGTTCGGGATACATTTCATATCCTGCGAAAGCGCCCATTTCAAAACGGGGTGTGTTTTTATCCAATAAAAAATCGATACGCTCACGCGCGCTCATTTTTCCTTGCTCATGCAATTTATCAATGCGGCTTTTCCCACCACCTAAATATATTTTTTGTAAACGCTGCTCCATTTGAGAAATGAGCAAACGCATTTTATCGTCGTTTTTGTTGAAATCAATGTCCATTTATAGTTCTTGTTTTGTTCCCAAATATAGCATTTAGAAAGCGGTTTTTTTTCTAGAAATTGCCCATAATTTCTGGAAAATAGGCATTTGAAAAACGGAATAACCTAGTCGTTCACTCATTCAAAATGTCATTTCACCCAAGATTAACAATGTTTCACTCAATAAAATGACAAATACTGTAACTGATTATCAAATACTTAGTTATATCTTGTAAGTTATTTGAAATTTTGGCGTAACCCCAAGGGGCATATATCATTATAAGGTATATGTTAACTAACGCAGCTGATATGAGTTTTAATCCCCGCTACCATCATACCACTACTCAATTGCAGGAAGAGCAAATGATCATAGAGGCCGCAAAGTTAAATCCCGAATATTTCGGTCCGCTTTACGATAAGTACTACAAACAAATTTTCGGATACGTTTATCAACGTATGGATTGTAAAGACACCGCATTCGATCTTACCTCTCAGGTTTTTTTAAAAGCACTAACCAATATTCATCGTTACGAATATAAAGGTGTGCCTTTTGCAAGCTGGTTATTCAGAATTGCACATAGCGAAGTAATGCAGTTGTTTCGTGATCAGAAGAACAAACGTGCAGTGAATGCTGATGTTGGTGACATGAGAAATATTTGTGAAGAGGTGCAGGAACCTTTCTTCGAAGAATATTTACCGGCCATTCAGCAATTGATAAAGCAGCTGCCGGAAGACGACCTTCAATTAGTGGAATTACGTTTTTTTGAAAAACGACCATTTAAGGAAATTGCTGAGATATTGGATATTACCGAAAACAACGCCAAAGTTAAAATGTATAGGATACTTGAAAAATTAAAAAAGTCAATTACGAATTATAAATTATAGTATGGAACCAAAATTTAATCTCGATCGACCAAAGATCAGTGATGAAGAGATCAACAAGAATAAGGATTTTGGCAATCTGGTAAAACAATTCAAAGAACAAAGCATTGAAAAAGCCAGAAGCGACAAGGGATTTTTAAAAAAAGGAAAGATCTCGTACGCAGCGGTAATAGCAGGAGTAGCCGTAGTTTGCACACTCACTTATCTCACAGTATCAAAAATTAACTCAAACAAAACAATAAATGATAAAACAGCTACTTTAAAGAATACAACAACACCAATTGCAGAAACAAAAACGGCATTTATTTCACCACCTCACAAAAAAATTAATGTTCCGTACTCTTCGTATAAAGTAAACGCCCAAAAAGGCGGGGACATTGCACACCACACTAAATCAAAGGTCAAAGTTCCTAAAAATGCTTTCGTAAATAAAAAAGGTGAAGAAATTATGGGTGATGTTGAAATTCAATATCGCGAATTTCATGATCAGGCAGATATTATTGCCAGTGGCATACCCATGACCTACGATAGCGCCGGAACAAAATATCATTTTGAAAGTGCCGGAATGTTTGATGTGAAAGGTTTTCAGAATGGTGAGCCTGTTTTTATCAAGCCTGATAGAACCTTAACGGTTGAAATGGCTTCAACAAATCCGGAAGATCATTTTAATCAGTACGAATTAGATACGGTTGCACAAAACTGGACCTGCATTAAGCGTGATAAAGCAATTTTACCGAAGTTAGCAGGGCCAACACCTAAAGATGAAGTTCATGCTGTAGCCGGAAATAAAACAACAAAAGCTCTTGAAGAAAAGATTGCAGCTATCCCACCAAAAATTGAGAACGAAAAGGTGGTCTATGCAAAAAAGATCTCAGCCCTTCCAAAACCGCAAACACCTTTGAAACCTTTAAAGTCAGGTGGCCGTCCGAAGTTTGAGTTAGAAGTTGACTACAAAGAGTTTCCTGAATTGACTGCTTTTAAAAATGCCGTGTTTGAAGTAGGAGAAGAGAATAAGAATTATTCCAAAGAGTTGTCAAGCATAACATGGACGGAAGCAAAGATCAGTGAAGGGCCGAGTAAAGGAAGAAATTATTTGTTGACCTTAAAGACCCGTTCGCGTCAGGAAAAACTTGTCGTGTATCCGGCATTAAGCGGAGCAGATTATGAGTGTGCTTATAAAACTTATGAGAAAAAATTTGCCGATTATAACGCAGGCTTAGAAAAACGTCAGCAAGATGAGAAACGTTTGCAGGATGAAATGCAGGCTAAGCAAGAAGCATATTATGCTGAGCAGAAAAAGTTAAGTGCAGACTTATTGAAAGAGCAAATAAGAATTCATCAGCAAATGGAAAAGCAACTTACCGAACAGTTCAATAGCATGGGCAATCAGCAAAAAATAACACGTTTATTTCAGGTAAGTAATTTCGGCATCTATAATTCTGATTGTGCTCAAAAAATGCCGGCCGGCGCTTATGCAGAGCCTTCTTTTACGATCAATAACGGAGTTCCGCTTTTAAATATTGGTAAGATATATCTTATTGAACACGGAAGGAACATTGTTTATGAAATGCCTTATGGTTCTATTTCTTACGATCCAAAGTATATTTATAGTTTGTGTGTGATATCGAATGGGAATATTTACACATGTTCAAAAGAAAATTTCTCAGATCTTACAAAAACCCAGCAAAAGAAACTTCCTTTGGAAGTATTGAACGATAATGTTAATGATGTGGCTGATCTGAGGAAAGCGATAGGTATCTGACAAATTGTAATTTCAAATATTTTATATGAAGAAAATTATATTCTCTTTAAGCATCTTTATTTTGATAAGTGCTTTTGCCAATAAAAAGAAAGAATTCGTTCCGCCCGGAACTGTTAAGGTTAACGATTCACTTTATGCAGACCAATGTGAAATAAGCAATTCTGCATGGTTAGAGTATGAATTATGGGTGAAAAATAAGTATGGCCCTCATTCCAAAGAGCATATTGCGGCTTTACCTGATACTTTAGTTTGGAGAGAAAAGATTTCGTATAATGAACCTTACGTTCAATATTACTACAGGCATCCTGCTTACAAAGATCATCCTGTAGTTGGCGTGAGTTATGATCAAGTTGTTGGGTATTGTATTTGGAGAACCGACAGAGTGAAAGAGTTTGTAGGTGCTCATAAAAAGAATTTGAATGTCGTTTTATCATACAGATTACCCTCTGAAAAAGAATGGGAATTTTTGAGCAGCGATTGTGTAAAAATGTTAGAGAATGGTGGAAGGAATGAGAAAGGTCAAGTAGCATTCAATCATCGCTGGGCAAAAGATAATGAGGAATTGATGAAAGATGTTGAGAGGGCGGGTTCAAATTATTCAAACGATATATTCGCACCGGTTTTTTCTTATTGGCCAAACGATTTGAAATTATATAATATGATTGGAAATGTTGCGGAGATGGTAAGCGAAAAAGGAATTAGCAAAGGTGGCAGCTGGACAAACATTTTGGAAGAATGCAAAGTAGGAAAGGAAATTCCCTATTCAAAACCAAGTGCCATGGTTGGTTTTAGATGCGTTTGTGTGGTGAAGAGAGTTTAGAGTTGAGTGTTCGTAGTTCGTAGAAAAGTCAAAAGTGAAAATCTGCTTCATCTTTTTTAATCAGCGGAAATCAGCGTGAAACATCTGCGAAACTCTGCGAGATACCTACACAAAACGCCTCCTGATTACCTCAAAGAATTCATCTTTCACTAAATTATTCGTACAAACTATTTCTTTTCCATATAACCAATTATCGCCTCCGCTAAAATCAGTTACCGTTCCTCCTGCCTCTTTAATGATCAAAGCACCTGCAGCAACATCCCATGGATTTAAATTATATTCAAAAAAAGCGTCAACTCTTCCACTTGCTAAATAACAAAGGTCTGCGGCCGCTGCACCAATGCGTCTTACGCCGTGTGTATTTTGCATGAAGAATTTTAAAGCCTCTAAATAATTATCAAGCTTTGTGAAATTGTAAATGGGAAATCCTGTTGCGATCAAACTGTCTTTTAAAGTTTTGTTCGCAGAAACTTTAATGGGATTGTTGTTCAGAAAAGCACCACAGCCTCTAACCGCGCTAAAGCATTCGTTTCGGCTGACTTCATAAACTACTCCTAAAATGATCTCGCCTTTATGTTCTAAAGCTATACTTACCGCATAACAAGGCACGCCGTGTACAAAATTGGTGGTGCCATCCAAAGGGTCAACGATCCAGTTATATTCTTTTTTTTCGTTCGCCGAATTTTCTTCAACTAAAAAACCGGCCTCGGGTACAATTTCTTTTAATTCTTTAACGATGATCTCTTCAGCGGTCTTGTCCACATAGCTTACCAGGTCATTCAATCCTTTTACTTCTACCTTTTTGTAGGAAAAAGTTTCACGTTCTTTTTTAATAAAGGCGCCTGCGCTTTTAGCAGTTCGTACCACATGGGGTAGAATTGTATTTAAAGTAAGTATTACCATTATCGTTTACCAAATATTAAACGGTCTCCAAACTGACTTTCATCAAACTTGCCAAAGCCCGTGCTGAGCGAGGTCGAAGCATCATAAGCCAAATGTCCGTTCACAAACGTTTTTTCGATCGTTGAATCGAAGGTGTAATTCTCAAAGGGACTCCAACCACATTTGTATAACAAACTTTCTTTGGTTACGACCTGCGGTTTTTTCAAATTCACTAAAGCCAGATCTGCAAAATACCCTTCGCGAATAAATCCGCGTTTTTCTATATTGAATAGAGTTGCAGGATCGTGAGCCATTTTTTTAGCGATATGGGTTAGACTTATTTTCCCTTGCTTATAAAATTGCAACATGGCCTGTAAGCTATGCTGAATAAGCGGTCCGCCGCTTGGTGCTTTTAAATACGATTGATTTTTTTCTTCAATGGTATGAGGAGCATGATCTGTCGCCACAACATCTATTGTATCATTTAAAACTGCTTCAAATATTTTATCGCGATCGTATGCTGTTTTTACTGCTGGATTCCATTTAATGAAATTGCCTTTAGTACTATAATCCTCATCGCAAAACCATAAATGATGAATGCAGGCTTCTGCGGTGATCAATTTATCTTTTAAAGGAATTTTATTGCTGAATAAACTTAATTCTTTAGCAGTTGAAATGTGAAACACGTGTAAACGAGTATTATGTTTCTTAGCCAATTCCACTGCTTTTTTTGTTGAATTGTAACAAGCTTCTTCACTTCTGATGATAGGATGGAAGTAAGCCGGAATATCTTCTCCGTATTCTTCAATAATTCTTTTTTGAGTTTCCTTGATCAAAACATCATCTTCGGAGTGAACGCAAATGATAGAATTTACTTGAGAAAAGAAATCTTCTCTCGCTTTTTCGCTATCTACCAACATATCGCCGGTTGAGGATCCTAAAAATAATTTTAGAGCCCCAACTTTAGTGAAATCAACTTTTAAAACCTCTTCTATATTTTTATTGGTACCACCCATAAAGAATGAGTAGTTAGCTAAGGAACATTGTGAAGCACGAGTGTATTTCTTTTCTAATTCTTCAACGGATGTCGCTTGCGGAACAGTATTAGGTTGATCCATAAAACTGGTAACGCCTCCTGCTACTGCCGCTCTGGATTCAGTATAAATTTCGCCTTTATGAGTTAAGCCGGGTTCACGAAAATGCACCTGATCATCGATCACACCCGGAAACAAATGCAAGCCTTCGGCATTTATTTCAGTAGCACCTTCTGAATCAATTTGCGGTTCAATTTTTTCAATGATGTTTCCATTGATCAGAATATCAAAGTTTCCTATCTCTCCTTCGTTAACTACAATAGCATTTTTTATGATCGTCTTTTTCATGTTGATTCTTTTGTGTTAAATCGTCACGACTTCCCGTGACTGTTTCTATTTATGCTGAAGCGTGCTGCGCTCTGCTTCAGCAGGTATTTTATAAATATAAGTGGTCTGATTATCGTTTCCAAATGGATTCATCCAATGCAGGGTTTTATCGATCAGGCTGGGTTCAATGGTGGTCACATATTCTGTTCCAGGAAAATATTTTTGAAACTTAGCAACTCTTTCCTCTAGATGTTCGGCTTGCCAGAACACAACGTAGTTGGCCTTCATGCTGTCAGTAGTTTGATCATAGAAATATAAGGCGCTGTCAGCCCCAAACTGCTTAGTAATACCAATTACAGAGATCCATTTCCCAAAATAAAATAGAGGTGGCATTGTAAAATCATCTTCCTTATTGCCGTCTTCTATCATTAGCGATTTCACACCGGGTTGCTTGTAGAGATAATACATGGATTCCACACGATTTTTTTTAGAATAGGAAACAGAAAGTATAAATAAGAGAATAAGATTAATGCCGATCACAAAGCGTTTCGAAATTTTAAAGGTCTTGATATTGATCATGCTTTTGTATTTATCATAAAGCTCAAACATGCCTATGGTGCCTATTATGATCAATGATGGTAAAACAGTAACAATAAACCGTTCCTGTTTATTGGGGAAATATGTATGAAAAGCCAGGTACATAAAAACGGGCCAGAACAGCATCGGGATCTTTTTCCATTGTAAGATCCAGCCTCCAAATAACAATAAGCTTAAAGGCGGAATAAGTAATCCTAATATCAGATCAAGATACATGTGCCAGATATTGTTTCCATAAACGCCGGCATTATCTATATTATACTGAACATATTCCTGAAATTCTGCGAATGGCCTGTGCCAGATGATGTAATCGATCAAACCCTGTGTAGAAAGTAAAATAAAAATAAAACCTACTAACGATAGAACTATGTGTTTAATGTTTGTTCTATTGATCAGCATGGCAATCCCCATTCCAAAAGCATAGAACACAATTTGAAATCGCATCGAAAAGGCAATTCCTAACCAGATGCCTGCCAGTAAATAGTCTAAGCTCTTTTCCTTTTTTAATAATAACCAGGTGGCGATCAATAAAGGCGGAATGCAAACAAATTCGGCAAGATTTCGTACACTTAAAAATGGCATGAACCAGAACAGTGATAAAAATCCTGCAACATAAAGCGCTGTTTTTTTATTGGATAATTTTTCAGCGATCTTGTAGCCATAAGTAATGATGAGCATCGACCATGCTGCATGCAATAATCTCACAAAATACATTTTGATCTGAGGATCGGCAATGCCAATAGTTTTCAGGACCTTGAAAATGCAGAATTGAATTCCAACATAGAACAGCGAATGACCTTGCGGTATGCGATCAGGATAATTAGGATCGGGTAACCAATTATTATAATCAAATCCATCGACCCAGCTCTGACTGGATTCAACAATTAAAAAATGATCATCGTGCCAACCAAAACCTTTTGAAAATATAACTGCAAGCAAACGAAATAAAATACCAAGAGCCAAAATAACTTGCAGTGGCGTATAGTTAGTTTTAATATAGTTGATGAACTTTTTCATGTTCTATTGTTGAGCAGTTCTATAAAAATAAAAAGCAACAAACGAAAAAATAATGTTAGGTGTCCAAACCGCCAGCGCCGGCGAAAAACTGGTTGTTGTGGCAATGGTGGTAAAAACATACATGAGCATGATATAAATGCAACTTAAAAATAATCCTAAGGCGATCTGTAAACCAACGCCTCCGCGCACTTTACGCGATGAAATGGAAACGCCAATGACGGTTAAAATAAATGTAGCAAAAGGAAAAGAAGTTCGTCGGTACAATTCCACTTCAAAAAATTCGATCTGATTGGAGCCTTTTAATGTTTCTTTCTCAATATATTTTCTTAGTTCGGGAGTGGTCATTACCTCGATCTTGCTTTCAAAGCGCCACATGTCGGCCGGTGTAAAATCGAGTTTTATTTTTTTTGTGGGAGAAAAGGTGTGCTTCTGAACATAGATGGGTTTTGTATTCTTTAAGGTGTCGAGCCGGTCTTGTTCTGTGATTCTTCTTTCAAATACATCGTTAAGGATCCATAATTTAGCAACGCTGTCCCACTGCATGGTCTCAGCTTTCAGCATTGAGGTTTGCTTATGGTTCACGAATTCTTCAACAGATATTTTGAAGCCGGTATTCACACGGTTATCATAACTCTCGATATATAGAATTTTATTGGGGCCAAGTAATTTATGAATGTTCCGGTCTTCGGTATTATACCCATTATTGATCCATTTATCTTCAAAGCCGATCTTTACCTTATTGGCTTTAGGAATTAAAAAGTGATTCATTAAAAAAGAAGAGAATCCAATGATAAAGGCACCAATGATGTATGGCCTTAAAATTCGGTTAAAACCGGCACCACTGCTTAGTATGGCAACAAACTCAGTACGATGCGCCATTTTAGAAGTGAAGAAGATAATGGAGATGAAAACGAAAAGCGGACTGAATAAATTTCCGTAAACAGGAATGAACATACAATAGTAATCAATAGCAATTTCGCGCAAAGGAATTTGATTGGTAAGAAAAGTTTGAATTTTATCTTTAATGTCGAAAACAATGAAAATGGCTAGTATCAGGGAAATGGAGAAGACGAAGGTCCCTAAAAATTTCTTTAAAATATATTTGTCGAGTATTTTAAGCAAAATTTATAAGCGTTGCATGAGTTGAACAACCATTTTATTTTTCCAGTCGTAAAAAGTTCCATCCAATATTTTTTCGCGGGCTGTTTTAACTAACCACAGATAAAAAGCAAGATTATGAACACTTGCAATTTGTGAAGCCAGGTATTCATTGCAAACCAGTAAATGCCTTAAGTAAGCTTTGTTGTATTCAAGATCCACAAAACAAGAGCTGTCGGCTTCAATGGGAGAAAAATCATTTTTCCACTTTTCGTTCTTAATGTTAATGATCCCGTTTTTGGTGTACAGCAAACCATGGCGTGCATTCCTTGTTGGCATTACGCAATCAAACATATCTATTCCTAAAGCAATACTTTCTAAAATATTGGCAGGAGTACCAACGCCCATTAAATAACGTGGTTTATCTTTCGGTAAAATATTGCAAACCACTTCGGTCATGGCATACATATCTTCGGCAGGTTCACCAACACTTAAACCGCCAATGGCATTTCCAAAACAATTTTTAGAGGCAATGAATTCTGCAGATTGAATTCTCAGATCTTTATATACACTTCCTTGTACAATTGGAAAAAGCGTTTGCTCATACCCGTATTTCGATTCGGTTTCATTAAAACGTTTTACACAGCGATCGAGCCAGCGGTGTGTTAAGCCCATTGAATTTTTGCCGTAAGCATATTCGCAAGGGTAGGGTGTACACTCATCAAAAGCCATGATAATGTCGGCACCAATGGTGCGTTCAATATCCATTACGCTTTCGGGAGTAAAAAAATGTTTACTTCCATCAATGTGAGATGTAAATGCAGCGCCTTCTTCACTTAACTTTCGTTGGTTGGCTAATGAAAAGATCTGGTAACCGCCGCTATCCGTTAACAGCGGTTTATCCCAGCCATTAAATTTATGCAACCCCCCGGCTTGTTCTAAAACCTCTAATCCCGGCCTTAAGTACAAATGGTAAGTGTTCCCTAAAATTATTTCAGCTTTGATATCGTTCTTTAATTCGCGCTGATGAACTGCTCTTACAGTTGCCGCAGTGCCAACCGGCATAAAAATGGGAGTTTCGATATTACCGTGGTCGGTTTCGAGTAATCCGGTTCTTGCTTTGCTTTGGGTATCGTTATGTTGTAGGGTAAATTTCAATCCTTACAAATTTAAGGTATTGGAGCCTATTTACCTGTTTTTTATAATAATTTAATAAACTCTAAAAGGTTATTAAAATTATGATCGGCAAGCACAAATAAAGGATTATCGGCATGCTCGGCATCCGGTATGGCAACAACCTTCATTTGCGCGGCTTTGGCGGCCACTATGCCATTAATGGAATCTTCGATAACAAGGCAATGTTTCGGGGCAATTTTTAAGGTTTCAGCGCAATTTAAAAACACTTCGGGGTGTGGTTTGCCAAATTGCAGGAACTCGGCTGAAGTGATGGCTGAAAAATAAGAACGTATCTGTAATTTATTAAGAACCGTCTCCACCAGCTTGTGGCTTGAGGAAGTAGCTAAACCGATCTGATACTTCTTTTCTTTTAGAAACTCCAGGGCTTCCAAAGTGCCTGTCATGGGCTTGCCTTCGGTATTAATGAGATCAATTAAATGTGAAATGACTTTAGCATCGAGTTCGGCCGGACTATGTTCTTCAATTTTGTGGTGTGCAAACCAATGATCTATCACTTCTTTAAAGCGCATTCCGGTGGTTTTACGGCAATCGGCCTCGGTAAAATCAATGCCAATATCGTTAAAACCAGCGATCATGGCGCGTCGCCAAAGGGGTTCGGAGTCGATGATCACTCCATCCATATCAAAAATAACAGCTTTAATGCCCTGCATGAATTGTTAATTTCTTTGTTTAATAAATACAAAGATATCTTTATTTGGCTTAGGTGCCCCTTGTACCTTTGCGCGTATGCCCTTCCCGGAGTTTAAATATATTGGTATTGAAGAGATATTGTCGGTTTTAGCCGCGATTAGTTTAATTATTTTAATTATTCATTATTTTTTAGTGTACTGGCCGGTCGGAACTCTTAAAACAACTTTGAGTACGCCCAATGAAAATCAAGAGCCGGTTTCCATCATTATTTGCGCTAAGAACGAAGACGAAAATTTAACGGAATACTTACCTAAAGTGTTAACGCAGGAGTATCCTGAGTTTGAAGTGATCGTTGTTAATGATTGTTCATGGGATAATACGGAAACCGTAATTGATGAGTTTGCAAAGATCTTCCCGAATCTTAAAAAAGTGAATATTAAAGAAGATGCCTACTATAAGCATGGTAAGAAGTTTGCCATTATGGTGGGAATAAAAGGTGCCAAATACGAAAACTTACTCTTTACCGATGCCGATTGCTATCCTTCATCTATTTACTGGTTGAAAGAAATGGCGGCGGGCTTCTCTTCAACAAAGGAAATTGTTTTGGGATACGGCGCTTATACTAAACGCGATGGCTTCTTAAACAAATTAATTCGTTTCGATACCTTTTTAATTGCATTACATTATTTATCGGCAGGAATCAAGAACAAAGCCTACATGGGCGTAGGAAGAAACTTGGCCTACAAGAAATCTTTATTTTTTAAATTAAAAGGGTTTTCGAGTCATTACCACATTACTTCGGGCGATGATGATCTTTTTGTGAATGAAGCGGCCACGGAATCGAATACTAATGTTTGCATCAGTCACACTGCAATAACCTATTCGAAAGCAAAAACATCGTTTAAAGAATGGCGCCGGCAGAAGCACAGACATTTAACCACGGCTCCTCAATATAATGCAGCAACAAAAACAAGAATAGGCTTGGATATCTTTATAAAGTATTTCTTCTATGGGTCATTTGTCGCCTTGTTTTTCCACCAAAACACCCTGTTAGTGGCCCTTGGTCTATTTTTATTGAAAATTGTATTTCAAATGATTATCTTTAATAAAGCATCAAAAAAAATGAATGAGAAAGACCTTTGGGCTTTTGCATTTTTTTATGAATTTGTTTTGCTGCTGGTGTATCCGATCTTTCATGTAACTAAATTATTTAACCGACCTAACAAGTGGACGAACCAGTAAACGAAAATAAATTAACCACAAAAGCTGTATACGATTATAAGCTTGTTCAGGCTGCCTTAAACAATGGCGACCAGAAAGCTTATGCAGAATTACTGCAACGTTACCGCGAATCGGTTTATTTTATGATGCTGAAAATGATCGGAAACAAGGATGATGCTGATGATCTTACCATTGAAGCATTTGGAAGAGCGTTTAAACGATTACATCAGTACACACCGAATTACGCTTTCAGCACATGGTTGTTCAAGATCGCAAGTAACAATGCCATTGATTATTTAAGGAAGAAGAAACAGGGAGAAACATTTTCGATCGATAGCAGGTATACAAATGAAGAGGGTGAGAAATTTTCTCAGAACATAAAGTCTGGCACTCCCGATCCCGAAGAATATTTTATAAAAAAGCAAAAAATTGAAATGCTGAATGAGGTGGTAGATAAATTAAAACCGAAGTACAAAGAGTTGGTGGTAATGTTCTACTATCAGGAATTGAGTCATGAAGAGATCTCGCAAAAATTGAATTTACCGATTGGTACTATAAAGGCACAGTTGTTCAGGGCAAGAGAGTTTTTATATAATATTTTGAAGAACTCTGAGAAGAATATGTGATAAAGGCAGTTCTCGCAGTCCTGATAGCTATCGGGATTCGCGGAATTTTTTTAATAATTTAATCTGCGTTCATCTGCGTTTTTAATCTGCGCAAATCAGCGTGAAACTAATGGACATAATCTTAAAATACTTCCCCAACCTTACCGAAACGCAAAAACAACAATTTTCTAAACTAAAAGAAGTTTACGGAATTTGGAATGCTCAGATCAATGTGGTCTCGCGTAAAGAGATCGATCTACTGATGGAGCGACATGTGTTACATTCTTTAGGAATTGCAAAAGTCATTCAGTTCAAACCGGGCACTAAGGTGCTGGATGTTGGCACCGGTGGCGGTTTTCCGGGGATACCTCTGGCTATTTTATTTCCGGAAGCAGAGTTTTATTTAGCCGATTCAATTGGTAAAAAAATAAAAGTAGTGAAAGGTGTAGCCGAAGCTCTGGAATTAAAGAATGTGAGAGCCGAAAATATCCGTGCCGAGCAAATCGAAGAAAAATTTCATTTTGTAGTGAGCAGGGCGGTGACTGAATTTCCTGTATTTTACAATTGGGTAAAAGATAAATTTTTGAAAGAGCAGTTCAACGATCTTGAAAACGGTACCTTATTCTTAAAAGGTGGCGACCTTAAAGCAGAATTTGTACAGCATCTACGTAAATGTAAGTTCTACGACCTCAAAGATTTTTTTAGTGAAGAGTTTTTCGAAACTAAAAAGGTGGTTTATTTGCCGAGATTTTAAACCTATTCTCTTATTATTTTCTTTGTTATCACGCCTTGGGTTGTGAATAATTGTAAAATATAAACACCTTGCGCCAAGCGACTCACATCAACGGAGCCTTCGGTGTAATTAACACCCTCGTGCAATATCTCTAATTGGCCAACAGTATTTATCACTTCTATTTTGATGATCATCACTGATGATGTAATATTTAAATGACCGTTTGTTGGATTGGGATACACTGAAATTGTTTTAGATAACTCCGATTCTTTAATGCCAGTAGCTACAATGGTATTAATAGTTTGGTTGGTGGCCACAGCCGAATTATAATCGAAGTAGATCTGTCCGCGGTTTTTTATAATAGTACCTAAAGGCAGGCCTGAATTTAAATTGATCTTATACCGAACGTAACCATGGCTGGCAGGTTCGTTAACCGAAGCTGCAGGTAGATAAATTGTATTGAAGCGAAAACTAACTTCCCTGGTGCTGTTGTTTATTTGCGCTTGAACAGGGTAGCTCGAAGATAATATTTGTATGCTGTTGATATTTAAATTAAGATCAATAGTGTCTTTTACCAAAACATTTACAGCCGGAGCGCTGCCCATATTTTGAAAACGAATGGTGTAGGTGAGGTCAGTAGTTGCCGGTAAAATGTTCCCGTTTGCTGACATTCCTAATGCTTCAGCTGTTTTATCGTTAGGATCGAATGGGCCTCCATAAGTTCTGCAAAATGTAAAAGTGTTATTGCCAGGAACTGCATCCGCTAATGGATAAATGATAGAGCTAATGCAATAACTTCCTCCAATAAGAACATTGGTAGCGGTAATGGCTGTAAACTGGTGCACATCGTTAGGTGCCGGTGAATTCCAAATAAGGGTATCGCCGGTAGCAGCGGTAACAATAGAATTTGGCGCAGTAGTAGTTCCTACAGCAATTCCATAGGTCATAAAAGGAGGTAAAACTATTTTTAATTTACCAGGTGAAACTGTTGTGCAGGCAGAAGCATTCATCATGTTGTTATAAACGCTTAAGGTGATCGTTCCTCCGGGAACAGCTCCTGGTCCGGGTGAAGCGCCTGACAAAGTAAGAAATGAAGTATAATCGCTTGTTGGTGCCGATGTTTGTTTAACAGCAAAATTGTAACTTATATTGGTAGTTGGAGTGATGTTAGCAGTGAAGCTTGCACTTGAACAAAGAGAATAATTCGTTAAAGCAACAGGCAAAATGGTATATAAGCCGGAAGGCAGACCACTAAACGAATAATTACCGTATGCATTCGGAGATACAGTGTAAGAGCTACTTCCAGTTGTTGCGATCAATTGAACGGCAGAAGAAGCGTATGTTTCATTAGATTGTTTTGTGCAATTATTATTGCAATCAACAAACACGTTACCAAATATCTGGTTTGATGATCCATTCAATTTTATTTCACGCAAGTTAGTTCCGTTATTAGCATACAAAACATTGCCGTATAAACTGCTTAAAACAATTCCGCCGGCGTGCTTTGCTAGTGTTGTTGCTCCACCATCACCTGTAGCACCATAAACGCCATTGCCCATCAAAGTATTAATTATTCCGGTAGATAAATTGATGCTCCGGATCCTATAATTTCCCGGATCGTCAATTATTAAATTGTTGTTATTGTCAATGCAAACCGAGCTCGGAACTTTAAATTGCGCTGCCGCTGCCGGTCCGCCATCTCCAGCAAATCCGCTTATGCCTCCTGCAAGAGTTGAAATGATGCCAGCGCTATTAACTTTGCGGATCTTGTCTCTTTGTTGTTCGGCAATATATAAATTATCCGAACCGTCAAAAACAATTCCTCCCGACAGATCGATGGCCGCAGAAGTTGCCAATCCGCCATCGCCAAAAGAATAACCCCAGCCGCCACCGGTACCAACATATTTCGAAATAAGATCGGTGGTTTTGTCAACACGGTAAACATTACAATTTCCGGTTGAAGCAAATAAAATAAATAGATCGCCGGTTGAATTGTAAGTCAAACTTTTGGCCCCTGAAAAAGAGCAGGAAGCGGCGGTGAGACCAACTGAGAAATTATTACTTCCTGAGCCAATAATGGTGCTAATGTTACCTGAGATCAAATCAATTTTACGGATCCTGCTGTAAGACTGGTCAACGAAAAGGATGGCATTACCGGCAGGATTCAATACCAGTGAAAGTGGATAGCTTAATGTGGCAAGAGAAGCCGGTCCACCATCGCCGGTATAACCCTGCGTGCCGTTACCTGCAATTGTAGTTATAATTCCGGTCGATTGATTTATTTTACGAATGCAATGACTTAATTCATCTGAAATGTAGATGTTGCCTGACATGTCTGTAATTGCGCTGCTTATATTAGAAAATGTTGCAGCGATAGCAGGACCACCATCACCACTATAACCCGGCGTAACCGAATTACCGGTAATGGTATTTACCATATAGGTTTGTGACTTCAACATAGTGATCGAAAAAATGATGAAGCAGGCAATCAAGTTAATCTTTAAATTTTTCATGGGTGGAATTTATGCAATTGTTTTATGTTTTGTATAAAAATTATATCTTTTTAAAAGTGCAGGTAAGTAATGAAATCCGATTAACTATTCTTTGATCAATTTAAAAACTTCCTGGCCGTTTTCACTTATTGCTTTGACAAAATAAATGCCACTTGCTTGTGAACTTAAATCTATACTATTTCTTCCGGCATCAATGTTTTCAGATATAATTTCACGGCCAAAAATATCTGTAACCAAAATGGTAGAGTTGGTTTTTGTCACGATATTAAATCTGCCGGAAGTAGGATTCGGAAAAACTGAAGCGTTTTCAAATGGATTTGCCAATGGTTTCATCGCTGTAAAAATGCCCTGCGATAATTTTTGGATATAACCATCAGCATCCCAAGGCTGATTGGTTAGGGTAGTGAATGTAAAAGTTCCTGCAGATGGGTTCCAGTCGGCGGGACCATTGAAACCACCAATACAATATACATTACCATTGTTGTCAACTGTACCTGCATATTGAATAATTTGTTGCTGTGTAATGGTTGGTGTGGTCATTGAATTCATGAACGCCCATTTAAAATTACCGGCATTATCTAACTTTAACATGTATCCTTCTGTTGCAGATACTGCTGTAAAATGTGGAAGTGAATAGGTGCCAACAGCATCGGGATCGAAGTCGTTATTACCGTTGCCTAAACCAAAACTTCCTGTAATGTACAGGTCGTTGTATTTATCAGTTACGATAGAACCCATATAATCTCCTGTTCCATAAGCACCATAACCTTTGAGCCATTGATAATTTCCCGCGGTGTCGAATTTGGTAATGAAGGCATCATTACCACCTAAAACTGTGCTATAGGTATTTGAGCTTAGACTAAAATTTATGGTTAACCCGGCAGTTCCAACTACAAAAATATTTCCTAATTTATCAAGAGCAATATCATCACCTTCACCGTTAGGACCACTTAAATATGTACTGCTGCGTACCCATTTTAAAGTACCGGTAGCAGAATATTTAGAAATAAAGGCCGAAGATTGAGCTGTACCATTTAAAGTATAAGTTCCGGCTGTCATGTCAAAGTCGGTGATGCCTGCGTAATCTCCTGTAAAATAAACGTTGTTGTTGGCGTCTATAGCACTGGCTCTCACACAACTTTTGGCAGTTCCGTTTAATGCACCGGCCCATAAAAAATTACCGTTGTTATCTAACTTCATGTAAAAACTATGCGAAGAAATTGAATTTGGATTGTAACCTGAGGCAATGGTGTATGTTCCAACACCCGGATCAAAATCAACGGTATCTTGAAAAAGCCCGTTCAGATAAATATTATTCGAATTATCTAGATTGATTGTAAAGGCATTATCATTTCCAATGCTGCCCATACTTTTGGCCCATACAAAATTTCCGGCACTTGTTAATTTCACAGCAAAAATATCGCCTTTTGGTACAGCTCCGCCGGAGGTCATAATAAATGTACTTGCTCCCGGATCAAAATCAGCAACCCCAGAAAAACCTCCGCCAATATAAACGTTATTGGCATTATCTAATTGTAAACTATTCGGTGAAATATAATTGGTGCCGTTAAATGTTTTTGCCCAAATGAAATTACCCATTGAATCGAGTTTCCAAACAAAGCCACCGCTTAAAGTTACTTGCTTACTTACGCCCGGTCCCGGATCGTAATCAACGGTATCTTTAGTTTGACCAACCATGATCACATTTTTTTGTGAGTCGATCTTTACATCCAAAATTCTGTCATCGTATTTGCCGCCCACTTTTTTTACCCAGGTTAAGGATGGGATCTGAGCAAGTAATGAAGCAGTGCAAAATGCGGAAGTTATGACCAGCAATTGGATGAAATTTCTTTTCATTTGAATGTATTTATTGACGTAAAAGTACTCTTCAGATCTTTGTAAACAAATTAAAATCAAGTGATTTACTTAAGTGTATTCGGTTGTGAGTGAATCGTTGTTATGAATGAGTGATTGAATTTTTTGGCTCGAACACGTTTCCTTAAGGTCTTTAAGCTGCCGAATCCAGTACTAAAAGGTCTTAATAAAATTATCCGGTTTATAGGGTCAGGCCATTCAATAAGTAAAACCATTGTTTTACTCATTAGGTCGTTCTTTAAAACAATTTAGTAGTATGTTTGGCGAAACTAAACGTGAATAAACTATTTATATGAAAGGATTGAATTTTAAGATGAGATTATTATTTGTGACCATTGTTTTGGTCGCTTCTAAAGTTAATGCACAAAATTTTTCATTCGCGAAAAGTTTTGCAGCTAAACGCGTATTTGGCGCAAAAGTAGATAATGCAAAAAATATTATCTCAGCAGGATATTATTTTGGTACTGTTGATTTTGATCCCAATGCAGGTGTGTTCAATATAAGTTCTAACGCAGCCTCAAATGATATTTACGTTCAAAAACTAGATTCGCTGGGTAATTTTGTTTGGGCCATAAGTGTTGGTTCGCCTTCTAATAATGATAATGCCAGTTCTGTTGCCACAGATAATGCAGGAAATATTTACGTAACCGGATTGTATTCCGGTACTGTTGATTTTGATCCGGGAGCATCTGTATATAATCTTACTTCTAATGGTGGTAACGATATGTACTTACTTAAATTGAACGCTGCCGGTAATTTTGTCTGGGCCGTGTCAATTGGTTCGCCCTTAGCTGATGCCGGAATTAGTGTTCATGTTGACAATAGCAATAATGTAATTGTAGGTGGTGGATTTCAAGGCACTGTAGATTTTGATCCTGGGGTTGGAGTTTATAATATTACTACAACAGTTGGAGTTTCAAACCAGGAAGGATTCATTTTGAAATTGAATAGCAGTGGAAATTTTATTTGGGCAGGAAGCATTGCCAGTGCAGGTTTTTCCCCTGTTCTATCTGTTAAAACTGATGCAGCAGGCAACGTTTTTGCTTGTGGAAATTTTAACGGCGTAAACGATTTTGACATGGGTGTTGGAACTTACACGCTAAATGGCGGAAGCAGCAGCTCATTTATTTTAAAAGTTTCTCCTTCGGGTGGATTTCTTTGGGCACAGGGTTCGGGTGGAGGGCCAAATACAAAGGCAACTGCCATCGACCTTGATGCATCTGGAAACGTTTATGCTACCGGAGATTACATTACTCAGATCAATTTCGGTACAGGCACTAACACACTCGTTACAACGGGCGGTTATGATATTTTTATTTGTAAGTTTGACAATAACGGTAATTTTGGTTGGTTAAAAGGTGTTGGAAGCACAAGTGGCTCTGAAGATGGAACCGCTATATGTGTTGATGCTTCCGGTAACTCCTATGTTACAGGTTATTTTGGTGCAACCGGCGATTTTGATCCTAACATTGGAATTTATAATTTGAATACAACAGTTATCAGTGCTTTTACATTAAAGTTAAATACATTGGGTAATTTTGTTTGGGCCACTAGTCTTGGCGCGAGCAATACAACTTGGGCATGGGCAATTACAAAAGATAATAGCAATAATATTTATACTTGCGGTGGATTCCAGGGCATTTGCGATTTCGATCCGGGAATTGGTGTTTATAATTTGACGCCTGTTTCGTTTGAAAATGCTTTTATTCAGAAATTGTCTCAAAATGTTTGTTCAAACATGACGCTTGGTTTTACGGCGATTGCTCACATTACTTGCACAAACAGTATTGGTGCAATTACAGCTGTTCCACAATTTGGTAATGCTCCATACACTTATACATGGACTACACCAACTTCAACGCTTGCTACCGGATCGCCAACAGCAGGAGGAATTTATACAGTTACGGTTAACGATGCATTAGGTTGTTCACGAACATCGGCTGTTTTAATAAGCCAGCCGGCTACTTTAAGTGGTTTTGATATGCGAGGTAGTGTTGTGAGTTCAGTTTACCTTCCGGGATGGCCAACAAAATTAAATGTTGATGTTTTTAATGATGGTTGTGTGCCAACGAGTGGAAAAATAAAACTAAGACTCGACACAACACTTACTAAATATCAAACATCTGTTCCTCTTGCTACTTTAAGTGGTGATACTTTGATATGGAATTACAGCAATTTTATTTATGGAATGCCACATTTCACTTCAACAGTTACTGTAATGACAAAAACTACCACAGCATTGGGTAATACAGTGTGTGTAACTTTAGCAGTAACGCCAACTGCAGGAGATTTTAATCCGGTTAACAATACCACTAACTATTGCAGATTAGTAATGGCTGCTTATGATCCTAATGATATACAAGTAAATCCTGCGGGCGCTTGTGGATTAGGATATATTTTGAATAACCAACCATTGGCATATACAATACGTTTTCAAAATACAGGGTCGGCATCAGCTTCTAACATAGTAGTGAAAGATTCGCTTTCAACTAATTTGAATATAAGCAGTGTAAAAATATTGGGTAGCAGTCATCCAATGTATACCGAAGTGAAGCCAAATAATGTATTAAAGTTTCATTTCGATAATATTAATTTGCCCGACAGTACTTCAAATGAAGCACAGAGCCATGGCTATGTTATTTTTGAAGTTAACGCGCAACCGAGTTTACCAAACAATACCATTATCAAAAATACTTCGAGTATTTATTTTGATTTCAATGCGCCGGTAAATACAAATACAGTTTCAAATACTGTAGTTACTTCTATAGCTTGTAGCACACTTAGTGCTGTTGGTGAGATATTGGGTAGCGCAAATGATATGCGTCTTTATCCTAATCCTGTAACTAATCTGCTGAATATTCAGGCCTCCGAAATAATTAAAAAAATTCAGGTAATTAATTCGATTGGACAGGTAGTTCTAACCAACGATAATGTGAATATGGAAACGCATAGCATTGATATGAGAAATATGACTCAAGGGGTTTATTTCATCAGAATATCCACATCAGAAACGACCATAATAAAGAAAATAATAAGAGAGTAGAAATTGATTTTATTGAAATAAGAAGGCCGGTCATTTGATCGGCCTTCTGTGTTTTATGAAGTTTCAAAGTGAACTGGCTTAATATCCTTCTTAAACTATGAGGAACACTTTAGAAAAAAAGACATTTCAATAAACAAAAAATCCGGAGGTTTCACTCCGGATCTTCGACCCCATTCTCTCGAACAGGGCTTTCAAAAATATAAATTTTATTTTGTTTGGAGCTTTGTACGAACTCCGAACCACGAACTCTAAACTAACTAAGCCGTAACACCTTTCAACACCTTCGCCATCGTCTTACCAATATCGGCAGGGCTTTCGCAAACGTGAATGCCACATTCTTTCATGATCTTCATTTTTGCTTGTGCTGTATCTTCTGCGCCACCAACAATTGCACCGGCATGACCCATGGTGCGGCCTTTTGGAGCAGTTTGTCCGGCGATGAAACCTACAACCGGTTTTTTATTTCCGTTTGCTTTTATCCAACGCGCCGCTTCAGCTTCGTAGTTGCCACCAATTTCACCAATCATAACAATGGCATCTGTCTCAGGATCGTTCATCAATAATTCAACAGCATCTTTAGTTGGTGTTCCAATGATAGGGTCGCCGCCAATACCAATGGCGGTGCTAACTCCTAAACCTGCTTTCGCAATTTGATCGGCAGCTTCGTATGTTAATGTTCCTGATTTTGAAATAATACCGATACGGCCTTTCACAAAAACGAAACCGGGCATGATGCCTACTTTGGCTTCTCCTGCAGTGATAACACCCGGAC
>JANYIQ010000214.1 GCA_025362575.1 Bacteroidia bacterium | reverse complement strand
GCAGTATTAACTGATGGACTTGCTGTATTGGCGCC
The DNA here is from genome assembly GCA_025362575.1 of Bacteroidia bacterium. GTDB lineage: Bacteria > Bacteroidota > Bacteroidia > B-17B0 > Aurantibacillaceae > JAHEYG01. The sequence goes on along the minus strand of JANYIQ010000214.1, from coordinate 30,216 downwards.
TGACAAAATTCCTGCACCTGTCCAACTGTATGTTGCGCCCGCCAAAGTTGATGAACCATTTAAAGTAATTGTTGAAGTAGTTCCGCAAGGAAGTGCAATATTACTGCCCGCATTTACGTTTGGTGTATTAGTACTGTTAGCTACAGTATATGTACTTGCAACGCTGCAACTGCTTGATGCGTCTGTAACCACAACCGAATAAACACCCGGCGTTGATAAGGAAATAACTGAAGTTGTTGCGGCATTTGACCAGTTATATGTAATGCCTGCACTTGGCGTTGCATTCGCTGTTAATGATATTGTACTCGTTGTTGCAGTACAACCTATGCCAATTGATGAAGAAGATGTAACGGTTAAGGTTGGAGGTATGCTTGTTCCGAAAACAGGAATGGAAATGGAACTTGTACTACATCCTGTTAAAGCATTTGTTATTGTTAAACTGTATGTGCCGTTTAAATTTACCTGAACACTACTGTTAGTTGATGTACCGACAATTCCAACACCTGACCAAGAATATGTATAACTTCCGGCAGGCGTATATGTTGGAGCAATTGTAACAAGAGAAGCTGTACATGAAATTGCGGATGCTGTACCCGTTCCTGCAACCACAGATGGCGGCGTTGTAGCAGTTCCAACACTGATGATCGCATTACTTGTGCAACCATTAGTTGCCGTAACAACACATGTATAAAGACCTGCGGTGTTAAATACAACAACACTTGAAGTTGTGGAGCCGGTTATGCCACCTGTTGGTGACCAGATATAAGAAGTGATGGGAACAGTTGAAGTAACCACCACATTGACAGTTGGCGTTGGACCTGAGCACGTAATATTTGGTGTACTATTACTTACTGAAAGAACAGGTGCTAATGTGCTTTGAAACACTGCAGCTGTTGCAGATGGAGCTGAGCAGCCGTTAGCAGCCGTGGCAATTACAGAGTAAATGCCCGGACCGGAAATTCCTGCACTTATAGAAGTTGTACCGCTGATGATACTTCCTCCTGCAGGCGCTATCCAGCTATAGGTTGTTGCACCGGTAGCAGTGGCTGTTAAGGTTGTTGTTGGTGGAGTACATAATAAAGTAAATGTATTTGGTGAAACACTAACAGCCGTTGGGATCGCAGTATTTGTTACTGCAGAAACAGTTTGAGTTCCTGTACAACCACTCGATGTATTTGTAACCTGAACAGTATAAATGCCACCAACACTTGTTGTAAATGTTTGCGAAGTAGATGTGAAACTGCTAGGTCCCGACCAGTTATAAGTGTACGTACCTACTCCGCCTGTTGCAGTTATAGAAGTAGTTACTGTATTACAGGTTAAGGTATTTGATGATGATGCCGTTGGTGTTACAGGAGCATTATTTGCTGTAACCACAAATGATACATTCGATTGACAATTATTTGTAGCTGTTACCACTGCATTATAAGTTCCGGATAAACTTCCGGTAACTACCGCGGTATTGGAAGCTCCAACAATCCCGGGACCGGTCCATGAATATGTTACCGTTGCAGGATTCGAAGTAGCAGTAGAAGTTACCAAAGTAGTTAAACATGTTACTGTTGCCGATGAAGATGATAAGGTAACGGTCGGCGAATTAACGTCAGGTATAACAGTATAACTTAAAGAGGAGATACAACCTGTTGTTGGATGCGCCACCGAAAGAACATAAACTGTTGCTGTAGTAGCTGCAACTGTGTAACTATTTACACCACTGGCAAAACCACCGCCGGATGATGACCAGGTTGGAGTTCCAACCGGTAAAGAGCTTCCTGTTAATACTACACTAGCGGCACCGCAAATTAAATTGGCAGTTTGCGTAACTGCACTAACAGTTGGAGTTACCAATGATTTGGAAACAGAAACAGTTTGTGTACCAATACAACCATTAAGATTGTTTGTTATGCTTAAAGTGTATGTACCGGAATTATTTACGTTAGCTGTTGCAGAGTTCCCACCGGAAACGATATTGGTACCGGTTGGTGCAGTCCATGTATAAGTAACTCCCGCACCGGGCGAGCCGTTCAAAGGAACTGCAACCTGTGTGCAATTAAGCACTGCAGCTGCTGCTATGGTAGGCGTTATAACTGTTGTATTAACAGAAGGAGATACTGTTGCAAGAACTGTACAACCGTTAGATGTGCTAATGGTCACTGAATAAGTACCGTTTCCTGAACCTGTAGCATTCTGAGAATTGGTTCCTCCGGTAATTGAACCGCCGCCACCGGCAGCCCATGTATAAGTTGAGGCACTTGGATTAACCGTTAAATTTATTGCATTGTTGGTACATGTGATAACGCCTATAGCGCTGGCTGTTTCAGCAGGTGGAGTCATGTTGACCACAGGAGAAACTGTTGAATAAACCGTACAACCATTAGCCGCTGTAACTAAAACAGAATATGTAGCATTGCCTGTAGCTGTTGCATTTTGCGTAGTGCCCCCACCAGTTACTGAACCACCGCCACCGGCTGTCCAATTGTAAGTTAAACCACCCGGGTTAACACTTAAACTAAAATTATTATTGGTGCAATTTATAGTGCCCGATGTACTTGCCGTTGCAGTTGGAGCAACCGTATTTACATTGGCTGCAACAGTTGCCGTTTTTGAACAACCGTTGGCAGGATCCTTAACTGTAACGGTATAAACCCCTGCACCTTGTCCGGTTGCATTTGCCGAATTTGTTCCTGAAGTAATTGCACTTCCACCCGGAGCTGTCCAAGTATAATTCATTGCTGCAGGACCTGCGCTTAAAGAGATCGTATTATTTATACAAGTAATAACTCCAACAGTACTTGCAGATGAAGCAGGCGCCAGAGTATTTACACTTGCTGCAATAGTTGCCGTTTTAGAACAACCATTTGATGGGTCCAAAATATTAATGGTATAAACTCCTGCACCGAGACCCGTAGCATTTTGAGAGTTAACGCCTGATGTAATTGAACTTCCGCCAGGAGCGGTCCATGTGTAAGTCATACCCGCAGGAGTAGATCCTAAAGAAATTGTATTATTGGCACAAGTGATCACTCCAACTGTTGAAGCAGTTGTTGCCGGTTGTGTGGTATTTATTCCGACAGACACAGTCGCCGCTGTAGAAGAACATCCTGCGTTTGTAACAATAAGAGAATAAAGTCCGGTGGCATTAACCGTTGGGGAAGCAGTTGCTCCACCTGCCACAATGCCCGGGCCTGACCAAGCATACGTTCCTCCACCACTACCCGCCAAAACAGTTGAAGCGTTAGTGCAGGTTATACTTTGCGAAGGACCTGCATTAGCAATTGGTAATGGGGTAAAAGTTAAATTTTTTGTAACAGTGTAAGAGCAAAGTGGACCTTGCGAAGGTGTAATTACACAAGTGTAGGTACCTGTTGTATTTACGGTTACTGATTGAGTTGTTAAACCACCAACGCCTGTACCACTCCAACTGTAAGATCCTCCAAAAACACTAGGGGCAGTTAAAACTGCACTAGTACCTGCACAAGGTGCATTATTAGAACTATTGATCGCTAACGGTCCGCAGATAGCGTCAACATATGCGTAACCAGGGTGAGCACCAAAAGTACAACCTGCAGCTACAAAAGAAACCCTAACGTTAGATCCAATATAAGGCGTTAAATTGATACTGTTTGAGGTCCAGTTCTTGTAATAAAAAACGCTATTGTCAAAAGTATTTACATAGCCTGAATTGATAAAGCCCGCCGGAGGAACACCTGCTGCAGCCTGAACATAATATTGAGTACACGAAGAGAGAACAACACCAGCCATGTCAGTTACAAAAACGTGAAAATAAGGCTGACTGCCATTGGCGTGACCACCATCGTTCAATACCACGGCATAATCATAAGTAAGAAGAGAGTTAGCCGCAGTAACCGCCACTATCTTTTCAATTCTTTCTCCGTTCGCAAAAGAACCGCTAGTCCAGTGAGAGCCGGCACAGCCAAAACCATAACCATCGGCAGCGTTAATATTAAAACCTCCTAATCTTACAGAAGTGGTAAGGCCATTAGGATCCAAACCCGGAAATCCGATAGGGTCAAGTCCATATGCAGATGTAATGATGTTAAGATCACTGCAACTATAAATATTCTGATTTGTTGTAACTACTCCTACAGTGAAAGCCGAGGCCGGAATTGTTAATGCTGCATTTGAATTCTGATTGTAACCACTGGTAACAGTCCATGTAAGAACGTTTCCATCTTCAAAGTCAATGTTATTACATAAACTGGCTGAAATACTATTCGTAGGTATTGCTTTAGAGGTTAAACTATATGGTGCAGCCGATGCGGGCTTTGGTTTTTCAGCAATATTATATTTATATCTAACATAGGCTAACTGCTGTCTGAACATGGCAGCTTTAAACTCATTAAGCAATTTAATTTCGTCATTTTTTATGATCTCTTTCGCTACTTTTTCAAAAACAAAACCTGTTAAGGTATCGCCTTTAAAAAAAGAACATTCTTTTTGCAATTGGTCTTGAGAAATACTGTTTACAAAAACGCCCGTTGGCTCATGTATTCCATATTTCACCATTCCTTCAAAATGACCGGCATTCGGACTTGCAGAAAGATTTGGTTTCTCTCTCATTAATTTTTCTTCAATTAATTGTAAAGCAGCGCCCGTTGACACTCTTTGCTGAGACTTTATAACCAAAGAAGAAAAAATAAATAAAACGAAAAGAAAATTTAGCTTTTTCATGAATTTCAAATTTCGACAAAGATAAGAAAAATAGAGATGAAAATCAAGGTATTTTAATAGATACTGATTGATTATCAACAATGTACGGTTAAAACAAAGCCTAAATTGTTTTAAGTACTTAAAAATACTTTTTATTCATGAGAACTTCCACTCTATTCACAAAATCAACCACAGTTCCATTGTTAGGATTTATCTCAATAACCTTCTTATAGTACTTTAAACTGTTAAGGGTGTCTTTTATGTCAAAATAGGTCTTACCGAGCAAAATATTAAAGGCTTCCGATTTAGGATCTTCTTCCAGTTGCTCCTTAAAAAATTTAATACCTGCGTTAGGATCTGTCTGAATATACAATGCCTGCAAAGCTTCATAAGGAACCATGAATTTTTTCTCTTTATCCAGCTTTATAGCTTTCATCAGAAAAATTTTAGCACTGTCGATCTTGTTCAGTCTCAAAAAAGCAATGCCTACATTACAGGCTACTTCCTTCTTGGTGGTATCTCCTTTAAATCCTAATCTAAGGTAGGTAAGCGCTGAGGCTGGATCTTGTTCATACGACAAGTAAAGAAAACCAAGGTTATTATAACAGCCCGTACAAGTAGAGTCGATCTTTATGGCATTTATCAATAATTTCTCAGAGCTTCTTACTTTATTCAATTTTTCATTTTCCTTGATCGGTCCGTCTTTTCTGGGCATTTCAAGGATCAGCTGACTTGTAGCAAGAAGCGAAAGTTTTACTGATTCAGGATAATTCTTTGAATCGGCTTCAAATATGGAAAGTTTTCCTTTCCATTCGTTGTTTCGTTTTATGATCAGAAATGCGCAGCATATTAGCAAAACAATCGATATCCCTTTTTGAAAAGGCTTCAATTGCTTGTAATCTGCCGGATATCGTTTCATCTTTTTATCAAAAAATAAAACCTGAACGGCAATTAATGCAAAACCGATGGAAGCGAAAAACAAAAAACGATCGGCCACTATACCCGGAGCGGGTCTTATAAAATTCAAATACATGGAAATGGAAGCGCCGAAAAATACAGCACCATACCATAGGAAATCAGGTTTTTTAAAATTCTTAAAGAACACATAAGCAAGACCACCTAAAGAAAGTATTCCCAAAATTGCATAAACCGACGTGAATGAATAAACAGGAATAACATTAAATCCATAATAACAGGCCATGTGCGTTGGCCATAAGAGCATCTTAGCATAAAAACCAAGCGAGTTCAATGCTGCAGAGATCTTAAGCATAAAAGAATGATCGAAATATAAAGGGCTTTCAAAATAAAGGAAAACCCTTGCTGCATCTTCTCTGTTAAGGAGGTTCCGTCTTAATATTTTGGTGCTTGCAAAAGCAATAAACGAAATAAAAGCTACAAGGAAGATAAATTTAAGATTCAGTTTATCTCTCTGGTATAAACATAATGGACCGATCATCAAGAACGGAAGAATGTCGTATTTGCTCAACAATGCGAGGGCAACACAAACGAATAAAATCACGAAATGGTACCACTTTTTTGTTTCGGTATACTTTAGAACATGAATAAATGCTATCATTGTAAAAATGAAACTCAAGATCACATCCCGATTCTTTAAACTCACCACTACTTCCGAATGTATCGGCAGGCAGGCATAAACGAGTGTCACTAAAAAAAGAGTAAAAGGAGAAAGATCATTAAAAAGCAATTTCAGTGATTTGAAAAGCAGAACTAATGAGAGTGCATAAAGTAATATGTTAAATAAATGCGATATGTGCGGATTAACCCCAAAAAGCTGATGTTCGATGGCGTATGCCACTTTCACGATCGGACGATATTCGTAAGTATTCTTACTCTCATCCTGAACGTGAAAAGATCTGAATATCTTTGGAATAGCACGAATTCCTTTTGCTGTAATATTACCGGCGCCGGTTACAAACTCATCATCGAGTGAATAATCATTCTTTAAAGTATTTCCGTACAATAAAAACGAAACAAGTACAAGAATTAACTGGTAGCGATATTTTGAAGCAAAATCTTTCATTGGAATAATGATGCTAATTTAAGTTTTTTAAGCAAGCTAAGCTATTTCAAAAAATGAAATTCTGCTTTTTTCTTCAACAATTCTGTTAGTAGTTTATCAGCTATCAACTCATGTCCTTTTCTATTTGGATGCGCATCCCATTGTGATAATTGAATGTTGTAAGGTATCTGACCATCATAAACCCCGCTCAGATCAATAATGTCAAATCCTGCCTTATGCGCTTCAGTTAAACAAAATTCTTTATCTGCCTCTACCCTTAAATTTGCATTGGTTGGCAAATACACCAAAACCGGAACAATTGAATTAGCCTTGCAGTAATTGGCGATGGAAGAATATCCCCAAAGAATAATATCGTTTATAAAAGGTTTGATGCGATTATACTTCTCAAGTCGGCACATGCTATTTGTAATTCCGGATCTCTGATAAATAGAATCCAGAAAAGTGTATGAAAGCGGTAATTTTTTTTCGATCACGTTTATGAAATTCTCCAAACAACGGCTTACTTCAGAAGTATGTGCGAAATAAAAAACATAATCGGGATCCAGCTTCTTTACTTTGTTCTCTGTTACATAAACATTCTGAAGTAAATGATACCCACCTTCGCCATAATTTAATATCTCAATTGTTTTATCCGTGTATTCCTTGTTATTGATCTGTTTTTCGATCAAGGCAAGAAAATTCTGTTCGTTGGAAACACCCGAACCCATCTCGTAAGAACCACCAATAGCCGCAATACGAATGGTTCCTTCTTTTTTAACTTCTTCGTAATCTTTATCCCTCAATCCAAAAGCATTTGTAGAAAGTGAATCTCCTTTGAATACGGTACTGAAATTCGGTTTGAATTCTTTCATTAAAACCGAATTTACCGGAGTATAGGCCTGGTTATCGAGGTTCCATTTTTTATTAAGATTAGTGAGATTGAAAAGTTCGATCGATTTCTCATCGTTATTTAAAATTGTTTCGTAATATCCTCTCTCCATAGCCATTTTATCTTTTGTGTTCAAGGTATTGCCTGCAAAGTTCATTACCTCATTTTTGCATGAACTTTGCTTCATCCCAAAAAAAAGAATTAAAAATAAAGCGAGAAAAGAAAGTCCGGATACAAGTTTAAAATCCTTAAAAACGATCGTAAAATAATTACGCGTTTCGTACAAATAACGAATGCCGCTTGCTATCAGCATTAAAACCAAAATAATTACCACAAAAATCACAACATCTTTCATCATAGCAGTTTTCACAAACGACATAATATACCACCACTCCGTTAAAGAAGAGGCCGTCCACAAACTCCAAAGCAAACTCATATTCATGAGCATGAAAATAACGCCGGCACCTTTCTTAAAAAAAGAAACTGATCGCGAAACATTGGTCTTTTTATTTTCGAATGCATTTAATACCAGAACCGAATTAATGGCAATTATAATGCCTAAAATGGACCAGAACAAAATATCGTTGGCGGTAAAATTATATTTCCCTTTTATCCAGAACCATTGCCAGGCGTGCAGGAACCAGGTGCAGGCAAACATGAACAGTGTTGTAATTAAGATGCTTAATTTGATCGGTAATTTTTTCAAACGAAACAGCATCGGGTAATAGAACACCCTTTGCATAAAACTTCTCCAGTATAAATTAATTCTGCGCCACAGATCCGGGAAACCTGATGCAAAAAAATAATGATCGAAAATGGTGGGTAAATTAAATCCGAATAAGCATAAAAAGCCCAATGACATGTAATACAAACCCGATAAGCGCAGAATAAGAGAATAACTCGAAAAAATAAACAGCAACAAATTCCAGAAACCATCGATCTCGTATGGCGAAGGTGTTAAATACAGATACGCCAAACGGTATATCATAGTATGCAAAACACCTCTGGTGATCCAGGTCATGCCTTTTTTAAAGGATTCCATGCCGGGCACATCGTAAAACCTGTTCATGAATAATTTAGGGTCAACGATGGCAAACAAAGGAAAAGAAACATTCGGCAACAAAAATAAATAACACAGCCTGTCGATAAACACCGGTTTAATTTTGAAATAATTCAATTCATATAATAAAAAAATGTAGCGTAGCATTAAAAACAAAGCGGCATACATTATTATTATTCTTGTAACCGGCATTTTAATAATATGCAGAACTATTAGGATACTGAAAGCGGTTATAAGAAGTATTAAAGCATTTCTAAGAACCTTAGATCGAATGTAAGTTAAGCCGACAAATAGTATGATCACAAAAGTAACTCCGATGGCAGGTTTTGGTGTTAATGTTACTGCTTCGAGTGAGAATGCAAGTAAAAACAAAAATATTTTCTTGAATTTAAGTGGTATGAAAGTGTAAAGAATAAATCCCATTGAAGCAAGAGCTGCCACAGCAACAAAACGATTGTTAAATTCGATCCGTAAGAAATATATAACAGCTACAGCCAGAAACAACCATAACACATGCAAAAGCCAGGTGACTGAAAATTTCGAACGCGAATTATCGAGCTGTGCTCCTGAGTACTCAGGAAAGAATTCCTTTTTTAAGAGTTCAATCATTATAGATCTCTAAATATTTTTTCGCCGCCGTTTCCGGAGCGTATGTTTGATGTGCGTTTTTACTAACCAGATCCCTGCTTATGTTACTTGCAAAGAACTGATCGATCTTTTTCAGGAACTCCCCCCTATTCTTATCTGCCACCAAAAAGCCATTCCTGCCATCCTCTATCATTTCACTAATACCTCCATTGTTGAACGAAATTACCGGAGTGCCGCAGCACATGGATTCGGAAAGTGTATTTGGTAAATTATCATTTAAAGAAGTAAATAAAAGCACATCTGCAGCATTATAGATTCTTGCCAGTTCGTTTTCGGTACCGATGTATTTGGTTTGAATGATGTTCTCATTCCCATCTAAACTCCGCGAATGATCACCGCTGATGATGATCTTATATCCTTTTGCCAGCAATTGCCTTATCATAGGCTTAAAATAGGTAAAGCCCTTTCGCTTATACTTAAAGCGCTCGTTTATGTACAACAGCACTTTATCATTTTCAGTAAAGCCAAACTGTTTCCGTATTTCTACTCTGTCCAAAATTTTATAGATCGAAGTATCAATCGGATTTTTTACAACAGAGAATTTCGCATGATCTGCTGCGCCAGATCGTTTTACTTCATCAATTATGTATTGAGAAGGGCCAACAAAATGAATATTCTTTGGTAAATAAGCTTTTTTAAGAAGCTCAAGATTCTTTTTAATTTCTTTTTGCCAGGCTTCGGCTTTAAAGCCATCGTTCGGGTAATGCGGACCGCCGCTGAACGGAAAAAAATCGTGAAGTGTGAATACAATTTTTTTATTATTCGCTTTTAAAAAGCTTTCGAAATTTACGAATCCTGCTACCCAATGTAAGTTGATCACATCTGCACTCTGAACCAGCGAATGATTCTCGGGATCCCAAACCGAATGGTAAACCGAAAACAACTCGTTGTTCTTTCTGTTCTTCCATCTTAAAAGGTCAACATAATTACGGTTCTTAATTTTAAGATGAAGGCTTTTCAAAGGACTTAATTCCTTTCTGTAATCAACGATCAGATTTGAATTAATAGTTTTATACAATACCAGCATTTTTGAATCAACCTTAGCCTTTACCAGGGCCTGATTAATACGAATGCAAGCCACTGCCGCTCCACCGGAACAAAATGTATTGATATGTACTACTTTTTTCAAATTTTGTTAATGCAATTTAAAAGCATGTAAGCATACAAGTTAGTTATTTTTTCAGGAATGTCACTTTTTTTCTCAGTTACAGAGCCTGCATGAATATACTTTGCCAATTTATCAATATCCCAATTCTGAATTTTAAAATGTTCGGTAATTTTCTTCAATGAACCCACTTTATCTTTCACAAGGTTTTCGTATGACAAGAAAATAATGTTTTTGTTTCCGGCTTTGTGTTCTTTAACCGCGGTTTCGTAATAGGAATTATAAAGATCATAATTAGCGGCCGGACTTACTTTTTTGGCGCTGTTTACGGCCGCTTCAGGCTCTCTAAATACAAATACAACCTTTGAAGCCGGAAATAACTTTTTAAAATACGGGAACAGAACAGCGAAGTGCGGATTTTTAATGAAGGATCTATCCGAAAAATTTGCTTCTAAATATCTCGCAGGTTCGCAAACATTATATCCGGCTAATATCTTTAATTTTTGGAGATTGCTTATTCTGTCGTCATGCAAACGAATGATCGAGAATTTCGCGAGTTCGTGTCGATCATTATTCTGGAGCTCCATTCTCTCAATATTATCAATACCCGGAGGAATATCACCCCACGAAGCACTTTTATGAAATAAATAGGTAGAGATGTCCATGAAAAAATAATTCTCTAAGAAACCTTCGGGATTCAATGTCTTTCGTTCGCCTCGGGCTTTTAACAGATCTTCATCAGGACCGGCCGAATAGCCCATTTCATTAAATAATCTGGCTGTAATAGTGGTTCCGCTTCTGAATAAGCCGGTAATTAAAAGTGGTTTTATATTTTTATCAGAAGGTCTTTTTGAACCGGAAAACAAACACATAAAACGATATAAGATGTAGGTAAACCAGTTGATCTGATGCCAGGGAAAACCTGAATTGCCATATCTTTTTTGTTTACCAGTCATATCGCTTATTTAAGATCTTAAACAATTTTTCGTTATGCGGTTTATAAAAATCTGAAAGCATTTTTTGTGTTTCCGGATTCATTTTTTCAGATGAACCTTGATTTAATTTTTTTAACTCGGCATTTTTGTTATTTTCTAATCCCAAAAAATCGGTCAGCTTGTTGTACATTATACGCGGCTCTTTAAAAAATTCTTCACTGCTTGCAATGAAAATATTCTTTGAATCAAAAATATTTTGCCAATTCTTAATGTAATTGCAGTAGATACCTCTCGATTTATATCCCAAACGTTGAAATGCATAGTTATGTGCAGCCTCTCCAGAAGCTATTCGTTCCTCCTCCAGATCAAGTGCTTTTTCAAAACTTGCTTGCTCATATCCTAATTTCACCGAAAATTTATATTGCGAATACGCTCTCTCCACCGGATCTCTTAATATAATTACAATTTTTGCATTAGAATTATCAGCAAATATTCTTTGAGGTGCTTCTTTACTGTCAAAACTATCTGTGCTGGCATCAATAGCGTGGCAGGGCTTTTCTACTCTTTTCTCACAGCTGTTCTTATGAACTTCAGTGGCAAAGAACTGCTTGTAAAAACTTTTTCCCTTTTTAAAATTATTAGAATTACCGTAGTAAAACATTTCCTTAGTTTTATTAGGAATGATTTGCGGATGCTGATACAAAGCTTCAAATAAACTGGTGGTGCCACCTTTTTGAACGCCCACTAAAAAAAAATCAGGCATAATTCTCAAAAAGGGAGTGAGACGACAAAAAGCAGAAGGCAGATGGTCTTTTGACTCAGCAAAAACGGTTTCTGCATTGTATAATAGTTCCCTGGACATGCCTTTAAATCGATTTTTTACTAAATTTACTAAAATAATACGCATAGCACTACAATGGGCCTTTTAAGTATAGCCGACAAATTACATACCTGGACTAATTCCCTGATTAAAAACAGGTTGCCAACGCTGAGTTTGTATTATTATACCAAACCAAGGCTTTGGATTTACTGGCGAACACAGCCCATTCATAAGCTTATTAATGGGGGCTCGCTTACTTCATCTGATAAACAAAGTATTCTCTTTTTTACGGTTCATAAAAGTGCTTCTACCTTAATGGTGAATTTTCTGGATGATCTTTCGAAAGTCACCGGACTCACCCAAATTGATTACAACGGTTATTTTGCTTCGCAAGGCGAAAAAGGTTTGGAGAAGCAACAGAATAAAAACATCATATCAAAAGTATTTAAACCCAAAGGGTATATCTATGGACCGTTACGAAATTTTGTTGCCGTTCCCGAAACAGAAAAATATCCGATTATTTTATTGCTCCGCGATCCCAGAGATGTGTTAACCTCACAATATTACTCCATTCAAAAAACGCACCCTTTAATTACAAAAAAATTGATCGAGCGCCGCAAAATTGCATTGGCAATGTCGGTCGACGAACATGCCAGATCGCAAACACCGCGCTTTGTAAAAACTTATAACGAGTATATTCAGAATATTCTTGGAAAACACAATGTACTCTTCTTAAAATACGAAGACATGGTGCTTGATTTCAGGGCTTTTGTGCAAAAGATAAACGATCATCTCAAACTGAATTTAACTACCGAACAAATAAATAAACTCGACCGTACCCGCTCTTTCGAAACACAAGGCGAAGACCGTAATGCCCACAAGCGCAAGGTAACTCCAGGCGACCACAAAGAAAAACTGAAACCCGATACTATTGAGTGGTTAAATAAGGAGTTTGGGGAGATACTTATAAAATTAGGATATGACAAAAGCCAGGAAGCCTAATGCTCAAGCTTCATTTTACGTAATCTATGTTCTTTCCGCGTGTACCTCTCATTCGCTTAAAGAAAGGCTCTCTCTTTTTTAATGAAAGGAAGGATGACGAATCAACTTTGGCTGAAGAAACAACTATCTCAGGTTCCTTTCTGGCCATTGTCAACAAGGTATCCATCAAAAAAGGAAGATCAAGGATATCCAACTTATGACGCTTTATAAAGAACCTTAAATTATTGGTTTGAAAAGGATCTGTTGCCAATCCAATTTTTTTGAACCCCTTTTCCTTCGCCATTTGATAGGAATAATAAACGTTTTCAGTACTGTGTTCGGCTTTTTCTTCCGTAAAGATATTCTCTGCCGGTATTCCAAGAGCGATCCCATAAAGTGCCATTATTTTACTTTCAACATATGGCGAATGTACTGCAGCACCTGAATATATTATGTTCTTGGCATATTTTTTTTCGAATAGAAATTTAGACCAGTATACTCTAAGATTCATTACATAACTCCATGTGGTGTCATTATATGGAACCCCTGGAACAATAATGACATCAAAAGGAGCTTTTTTTATGTTAGATGTAAATGTTTTGTATGGTGATTTACGAAATGGATTGATGACAGTACAATCTGCTAAAATAAAAATTAGGGCTGCAAGAAGAATTATCTTTTTCATTTTATCAAAGAGCCCCGGCTATTATGTTTTTTTGAATAGCCGATGTACCGGAGTAGATAAGAGCAGCGTAAGCATCGCGGTATTCGCGTTCAATGCTGGCTTCGGTCAAATAACCGTAACCGCCGTATAGCCCCTGTAAGCGTTTGATGGAGTTCACCACATTTTCGGAGACAAATAATTTTGCAATCGAGGCTTTTGCCATAGCATCTTTACTTTTGTTATCGATGGCATAAGCGGCATCGTAAACCAGATTTCTTCCGGCGTTCAATGCGGTTTTAATTTCGGTCACCGCATTTTTTGTATCCTGAAAATCGTAAAGACTCTTATCCCCTATTTTACGCGTTCTGAAAAAAGAAATGCTATTTGAAAGAACACGGTTGAGTTGTCCAATTAAAAAAGCACTCATCACGGTGCGTTCCCACATCATGCTAACATTAAATATCTGGGCTCCTGCGCCTTCTTTTCCAAGCATATCCCCTTCACTTACTTCAACGTTGGTTAAAGTAACATTCGCCATTTGTGCAGTACGCAAACCCATTTTATCTTTAACTTCCGATACTTTTAATCCTTTTGTATCTGCCTTAATTAAAAAAGCAGAAACACCGCCAAAAAATCCTTTTGCTTTATCGGTCAATACATAAACTAAGAACACATTAGCAATTGGTGCATTGGTAATAAATTTCTTTTCGCCGTTAATAATGTATTTATTTCCCTGTCTCTCCGCAAAAGCACTCATGTTAAACACATCTGATCCGGCATTGGCTTCGGTAATGGCATTGGCTGCAACTATTTTTCCGGAAGCAATTCCGTTCAGGTATTCTTTTTTCTGTGTATCACTTCCAAACATATTTAAAGGCAAAGCACAAGCCAGTAAATGCGCAGCTGAAGAAAATAACAAACCGTTATTGTCACATCCGTTCGCCAAACCTTCAAATGCCGCACAACACTTTAAAGCCGGAAAGCCTTTGCCACCATAGCTTTCATCGCAAGATAAACCATGAATTCCGCTTTTTGATAAATGATCCCACAAATTAGCATCGTAAAAATTCTTTTTATCGTAATCAATACCATTATAAGCAGGCATGCTTTTGCCCACTTCAAAATAAGTATCAAACAGTTTTTTATAATCAGATAAGATGGCCGAGATCATTTTCTATAAGGAGTTTATTAATGTCAATTTTATAATTTGAATTTACTTTCAGTTCGTTCACCTGCACAAACACATCCGGTATCATGTAAGCAGGCAGCTGCTCTAAACAGTAATTCTTTAACTGAAGGTCGGTAATTTTTTGCTGAGACACAAAAAAAGCCGCAATTTTAAGATCATCACCTTTTTTTATCACGCCCATCGTGCATTCTGTGACATCTGCATGTTTCTTCAAACAAGCCTCGATCTCTGCTAATTCGATGCGATAACCACTTCGTTTTACCATTCGGTCAGTTCTTCCGACGAAAACGAGATCATTGTTCGCGTCTTTTTTTACAAGGTCGCCGGTATTATATATTTCATATTTCTGGTTTAGGGTTGCTACATATCCCAGCATTATACTATTTCCTGAGATCAGTAATTCATTCAGTTCATCTTTTTTTGTTAGTTCAATATTTGTATGATCACAGGCTTTGCCTATTGGCACAGGTTGTTCGGCAATGCAATTCTTTGGATCAATTTTATAAAATAAACATACATTGGTTTCAGTGGGACCATATAAATTATAGTACTCTGCTTTGGTAAAATGTTTTGAGAGATCAAGCACCACATTTCCCATCAACTGCTCACCGGCAATCAATAAATGAGAGATCTTATCGAACTGTTTGTTCTCGATCTTTCCAAAACTCATCAGAGTTTTAAAAAATGTTGGTGTGGAATAAATAACATGGATATTGAGATCTTCAATGTGTTTAGCGATCATTCGGCTATTCGAAACTTCTGAATAGCTTGGAATAAAGAGACATCCGCCACTACGGAGCGAAACAAAAATATCGAGAATAGACAGGTCGAAATTAAATGGTGCAATGGCTATAAAATTATTTCCTTTTTTGAATTGAAAAGTTCTGTTGCACCAATCGATGAACGTAAAAGCACTTAAATGCGAATGCATCACGCCTTTTGGAAGTCCGGTAGAACCTGAAGTATAGAGCACATAAGCTAGTTCAGGACTATAAGTCTTATACTCGTCAAAAATAATTGCAGTATACTCGTTATTGTATTCTTTTAAATTGAATCTTATGTTTTCTATTTCTAATGCCTTTGAATATTTATCTGAATTACTTTTTTCTACCATCAGCATCTTAACTCCTGCATTCTTCAGAATAAATAAAATGCGTTCTGCGGGAGAATGATAGTCCAGAGGCAAATAGGCATTGCCGGATAATAAAGCAGCCAGAAATATCTCAATGACCTCAAATTTCTTTTCGCTGAGAACGGCGATCAATCCACAATCTGATGAATAATTCCTAAAAAACGTATTAGAATTTAAATTTGACCTTAATTCGGAATAGGTAATACTTTTTCTGTTGGTGTTTTTAAAAGCAGGAGAGTCGCCATAAGAATCAAGGCTGTTATGAATAAGATCAATTAAGTATTTATTGTTTTCAGGCATTTAATTTACCTGCAAAGAAATCTGCCATGATATTCACCGAATCCAGGTTATCAATATTAACCTCATGCGCCTCGAGTTCGATTTTTAAAGCTTCTTCAAAATGATTGATCAGGTGCATCACAATAATAGAATTAATGATACGACTACTTACCAATAAAGTATCATCGTTAAAATCGACCGGAAGTTTGCCCGAAAAAACATGTTCGGCAACGTAGGATCTTATCAGTTTTTTAATTTCGTCTTTGTTCATTATAATTCAGTCTTTAATGCTTAAATTTACTAATTAAATTGCATATTTATACAAGTTTACAAAGCATAAATTAAGATATTGGTCAGTTTTTCGCACATAATTAACCCGGTTAGCATTGAAGAGAATGTTGAGCTGTTTGAGACCCAAAAACTCAGCTTTGCCAGCATTTTAAAAGCGAAAAATTATAATGATAAGATTCCAATTGAATTATTCACTGTTTCTGCCAACAGCAATTCACTGGATTGCGTTCCTGTTCCTTTCAAACAATTGCCAAAACTCGATCGTACCATTTCTGATCTGGTGAACAAAGCGAATAAGAATTACCCGATACTCAGTGATATTTTTAAAACAGCACAAACTCATTGTAAATCGGATTACATCATTTTTACCAATCTCGACATTGCTTTAATGCCTTATTTTTATGAGGCGGTGAATCATTATGTTTCTTTAGATCACGATGCCATCATCATCAACCGTCGCCGTATTAAGAACCGCTTTAAGAACGAAACTACTCTGGAAGCTTTGTATGCCGAAGCCGGCAAGGATCATACCGGTTATGATACTTTTATTATAAAAAGAGATTTGCTCGATAAATTCATTTACAAGAATATTGCCATTGGTGTTCCGCCTGCAGGGAATGATATTTTTTATAATATTTTTGCCTTTGCACAAAAGCCAATTCTTTTTACCGAAAAACATTTAACCTTTCATGTTGGATTGGATCTGGTGAAGAACTGGGGAAATACTGCCATCGTGAAACATAATTATAATGAGTTTCATCAATTATTAAAAGAATTAAAACCTGTGCTAAAAGCCGATAATTTTCCGGGTGCAGAGCTGGGCTTTTTTGCACGTCAGTTCAAATGGCTCATGAATCCTACCTTCCACTACCCTACCATGCTGGCTTTAGATCTGAAACGCGGTTTTAAACGTACTCAAAGATCTAAAGGAAAAAATTCAGATCATTGGTATTATGAATTTCTTATTAAGAGAGTGAATTTTGAAGATGAATAGTTTTAAGATCTAAGAAACCGATTTCAACAATTTTTTTTAGATTCCCAAATAGATGAAAGTTTTGTATCCGTAACGTAAGCCTCCTTTTACAAAACCCGGCAACGCATTTAAAAATGGCATTTTAGCTATTGCATTTTGTAATCTTAGCAGAGATCTGACATTATTGCAAACCTTGTTTTTCTGATTCAAATATTCAGGCAAAAGTATGTCGAGAATTACTACCACTCTGTATTCGTTAGTGCGATTCCATGCTTCATGCAAATGCGCATCACTAAAAACAATGATATCATTCCATCCTACCGATTTTGCATCGACTTTCAGTCCGCAATCCGGTAAACCATCCGGAACCTGAACGGGAATGTGGATCCTGCAAACCGCATCAGTATCACCATAATGCGCTTTAATGGAGGTATTCGGTGGTAAAATGCTTATGGATAAACTGGTAATTTCTTTAATGGAGCTGAATAAATTAAAAAAATCACTTCCTATCTTAATATTTTTTTTCGAAGGCAGATCCCAGAATAAAAAAGAAGTTAGTTCCCATTTTGAAGTTCCTTCCACTAACTCCTTATTAAAATACTGTTCCTTAATAATATCTTTCTTCTGCAAGAATTGTAAAGCGAACTCTTTTATTTTTTCTTTATTACTGATCAGGTATTGCCCCCACTCACAGCTATTGATATCAAAGAACGCAGGCGTAGTGCCCTTGTAAGGAACTCCTTTATATGAATACCATGGGTTCGCCATCAGTTTACAATGATGTTAAAGTTCGACTTAAACGAATTGTTTTCTGCTGACATTCTTTCAAACATATGCGTATAAGAAGCCATTTCACTTTGCTTCACAATTACATTTGCTTTTCCTTCCGCTCCAATGGTCTTTCTTATTTTCTCTACACTTGAAAAATAACGTTCTTGGGTTAATTCGTATTCCTGATTGTAAGCACCTTCCTGCCCTTCTTTTAAGGCATATCCCAGCAATTTATTAAAGCCGATCGATTTTTGATTGTCGTTCAGAATTTTAATATAGGTCTTCTTTAAGCCCAGCCAAAAAGAAAGATCGGTAAGTAAAACCGCTGCCTTGGCGGGATAATAAGATTCATAATATTTTATGTCCCATATAAAGATACCGCCGTTGTGTGTAACTCCTTCTTCCCAATCGATCTGTGTACCGGAAATTAAACCAATCGCAATTTCATCGATGAAGATCACAAAATAATTATTTGCTTTATTATTTATCGAATTGAACCAGTTCTTTTGCATCAGAGGAGTAATGTAATCTCTGAACTCCATGTACCTTCTGATCTTGGGATAGTTTCGCCAGTATCTTACCAGTTCGAGATACTCTTCCTTTAAACGCACCAATTTTATACCGTATGCCTCAATGATCATTTTAAAACTTCGCGAATAAAATAAGGAGGCTTATTTTGATTGGCCTGATAGATCTTATATAAATACTGACCAATAATACCAAGACAAAGCATGATGATGCTTCCGGTAAATAAAATAGTTACAATTATACTCGTGTAACCTAAAGGCACCTGATAGGCCAGCTTTCGAAAGATAAAACGTACCGCCATGACAAAACTGATCAGTGAAAAGAAAACACCAAGGCGTGTCATGACTCTTAGTGGTGAAGCTGAATAATTCACTACAATGTTGAAATACAAATTCATCAGTTTTGATAAATTGTATCCCGACTTACCATCTTTACGCAAATGATGATCGACCTCAATGTGAGCCATTGAAGAAGTGTACCAATAAAATATCTCATCGAGGTAAAAAAAGTTCTGTCGATTATTGGCCACAATTTTTTCAATGATCTCTTTCTTTATTAATCGGAATGAAGAACCTGTTCCTGAATATCCTTCGGCAATGATAGATGTTTTTCTTACAAAAAAACTTCCGGAATTCCGTAAAACAGAATGCTGTTTTGACTTATAAATACCATACACAACATCAGCTCCGGTTTCTTTTTGCTTGGCTATTAATTTAGCGATCTCTTCGGGCGGATGTTGAAGATCATCATCTATTGTAATTACAAAATCACCGCTACAATAACTGAGTCCGCAAAACAAAGCAGGGTGCTGACCAAAATTTTTACTTAACTGAATGGCTATGATGGAACTGTATTTTTGTTTCAATTCATGTATCACTTTCCAGCTGTCATCGTGACTGCCATCATCCACCAGAATTAATTCGTAATTAAGGTTAGAGAACGCTTTTGAAATTCGTTCACAAAGTTCGCTTAAAGACTTTGAGCTGTTATAAACAGGCACAACAATAGAATATTTGATCTTATTTTCCATTAGTATTCGAGTAATAATCCTCCGTCCATTAAGAGATTGATTCCGGTGATCCAGCGTGAGGCCGGTGATAATAAAAATATGACTGAATTGGCTACATCTTCGGGATAACCCACTCCCAAGGGATATTTTGCAATATGGGCATCCATCGACTCCTGCGACATTCCTTCGGAAGCCGCATCGAACATTGGTGTTTTTACCATGGCCGGTGAAATGCAATTGGATCTTATTCCTTTAGGATAATATTCCAGGGCCACTGTTTTACTGAATGCTTCAACCGCAGCTTTTGATGCCGCATACATGGAACCCGCCTTGTGCGGATGCTGACCTGATATAGAAGACATAAACACCAGAGAAGCTTTATCATTTATTTTTTTTGCTTTGAAAAGCGCACTTGTTAATTCAACAACTGAATAAAAATTAGAATGAAGCGTTTCGTCAATTTTTGGTTTCGTTAAAAAACCAACAGGAAAAGGTTTTACCAATCCTGCGCAATGTACAAGCCCGTCGAGTTGTGAGCAAGAACTTACAAGATCTTTCAGACTAGCCTCATTCAAAAGATCACATGCAATACTTTTATGTCCGGTGCCTTTAAGTGCTTTAAGCGTTTCGTTCAGTCTTTCTGTATTTCTGCCGGTAAGGATCATTGTTGCGCCCATTTCTGCGCATTTAATGGCAGTTTCGCGACCGATTCCTGAAGTGGATCCGGTTATCAATATTATTTTATTATTTAAATGAAAGGCGGTGCTCATATTTCAATAATTTCAGGAATAACCAGATCAGATGTTGTTACTATTACCGAACCCCAGGATAAACCAACTCCGAAACCCGAAAGTAATAAATTTTTACGGCCTGAGCTCAATTGCTCTCTAAGTTGAGTTACCATGGTTAGCGGAATGGATGCCGAACTGGTGTTACCGTAATCTTTTAAAGAATATGGAACTTTTTCAGCTTCTATTTTCAGTTTTTTACGAATGGTTTCATTCATTAATAAATTAGCCTGATGCATCACAAAAAAATCAAGATCACTTACAGTTAATTTCGAATAATTTAAAAGTTCGGCAATGCTTAAAGGAACTTCTTTTACCGAAAAGGCAAAAACATCCAATCCATTCAGCCACAAATTTCTTCTGTTGCGCTTAATTCCTTTTTCCTCCTCCACCATTTTGTAAGTATCATTATTCACCGGAAATCTTAAACCACCATCCGGAATTATTATTGCCTGATGACCTGATCCATCGCTGTTCAAACTGAAAATCATTTTATCATCTGATTCGGATAGTTCTAAAGCCACCACTGCACCGGCATCGCCAAATAAGGGATAAGTACTTTTATCTTCGTAAGAGAGTGAGCAGGAAGAAATGTCGCCAACCATTAATAAAGCTTTTTTAATGCCGGTTGTTTTCATCATGGAAGCCGTAATACTTAGACCGTAAGTAAATCCGGAGCATCCCAAGCTAATATCAAAAGCAACCGTACTTTTTGGCAAATCTAAACGGTCTTGCAAAATAATGGCTGTAGAGGGCAAAAAATAATCTCTCGACTGAGAAATGAAGATGAGCAGGGTTATTTCTTCTTTATTCCATTTAAGATCGGAAATTAATTTTGTGGCGGCTTCAAAGCAAAGATCGGAAGTTGTGACTCCGGGTTCTGCTATTCGGCGTGTTTTAATACCGGTTGTTTTTATAAGAAGTTCGCGCTCTGATTCAGAAATATGATCGTAATCCAGATTACTCTCTTGTTTTTTGGGAACACAAGCAGAAAGTCCGGAAATTTTTACTTTATCTGCAGCAAAAAGTGCCATTATGCGATCTTGGATTTGATGACATTGAACAGTTCTGAAACGGTATTGCAGCTTCTCAGATCGTTGCCGGTTAAAACGGCATTATAGTCTGTATCAGCCAGTGCAATTATGATCAAAGCGTGCATCGATGACCAGTCTTTTATATCACGATAATTGGTATCGGGTTTTAAAGAACCTTTTGGAATGGTATCGATCTCTTCCTCGAGTTTAGCTATAAATGATTCTAAGGTCAAAGTCATACCCAAATGTACATTAAAGTATGGGTAAATAAAAGGAAAATCGGATTAATTTAAAGGCTAATTACTGTTGCTCCCCAGCTTAAACCCACGCCAAAACCTGCGATGAGAATTTTATCGCCTTTTTTTGCTTTGCCGGCTTTAATGGCTTCGCAAAGGGCAATTGCCACAGTTGAGTTTACCGTATTTCCGCAATTTTCGATGCTGTAAAAAAACTTTTCGGCTTCTATCTTCATCTTTTTGCGTACCTGTTCAATTATAAAAACATTGGCCTGATGCAGAATGTAGAGATCGATGTCGTTTTTTGTAAGCTCATTTTTTTTAAGGGTATCTTCGATCAGATCTGGAACTTTTTTAAGCGTAAATAACAATATTCCTGTTCCGTTCATGTAAAAACTGGCATCGGTGTGGGTGTTGTTGTATTCGTCGGTTTTTTCAATTAATGAAGCCGGTGTTATTTTGTTCCTTTCTCCTCCATCTTTAATGATTATTTTATCCGCGCCTTTACCATCCGTTCTTAAAATGAACTGTCCAATTCCCTTTGTTTCATTGGGGGTGTTTGAGGCCGATATGATGGTAGCCGAAGCTCCGTCGCCGAATACCATGCGCGAAGCTTTATCTTTTTTATGAATGTATTTTGTAAGGGCTGAGCCGGTTAAGAATAAAATGTTCTTCATACCAAGACTTTCGATCAAACTTTTAGCAAGACTCAAACCATAAATGTATCCGCTACAGCCATGAGTGATGTCGTAGGTAGCCACATCTTCATTCAAATTAAGCCTGCCGTGCAAGATACAAGATGTTGCAGGTGTAACATGATCCTGATGAACGGAACAATAAATAAGGGCATCTATTTGGTTCCGATCGAAATGTGTTTCTTCAAAAAGCCGTTCTGCCGCGTTAAATGCGAGATCGGAGCCTGTTGTACCCTCGTCTACAATATATCGTTTTTTTATACCAACCTTTTCAAAATCTCCTTCATTCAACAATCCTTCAAAATCTTTCATCAACTCAGCATTATCCATCACCTTCTCCGGTAAATAATAAGTAAGATGATTTATGTAGGCCTTTGTGGTCATTTATGAAAATTGTTTTACGTCCTTATCTGAAATTTCTTTTCCGCCTAAAATGATCAGGCGCTCAATTACATTTCTGAATTCACGTATATTACCGGTCCAGTTGAGGGTTTGAAGCTCTTTAATGGCTGAGTTGCTGATACTTTTTACCGGCATGTTCCCTTCAGTGCAAATGAGATTTAAAAAATGATTCGCCAATAAAGGAATGTCATCTAAACGTTCGTTCAAACTTGGAACATGAATGGGAATGACATTTAAACGGTGAAAAAGATCTTCACGGAATGTTCCGGCTGCAATTTCTTTTTTAAGATCTTTATTGGTTGCTGCAATAACACGAACGTTTACTTTAATTTCCTTTTCACTGCCTACTCTAGCGATCTTACTTTCCTGCAAGGCCCTCAAAACCTTGGCCTGAGCCGATAAGCTCATGTCGCCGATCTCATCTAAAAAAATGGTTCCGCCTTCGGCCTGTTCAAATTTTCCTTTGCGCTGAGAAACAGCACTGGTGAAGGCGCCTTTTTCGTGCCCAAATAATTCACTTTCGATGAGTTCGCCGGGTATTGCTGCACAGTTAACTTCAATAAGCGGACTGTTAGCACGATTGCTTTTTTCGTGAAGCCAGCGTGCTACTAATTCCTTACCGCTTCCGTTGTTGCCTGTAATTAATACACGCGCTTCGGTTGGAGCTACTTTTTCAATAATATCTTTAATGTCTTTTATAGGCTGCGACTCACCAATGATATCAAATGTTTTATTGATCTTCTTTTTTAATTGTTTGGTTTCGATGACCAAAGTCGATTTATCCAGCGCATTTCTAATGGTAACCAGCAAGCGGTTCAGATCAATGGGTTTGGCAAGATAATCAAAGGCGCCGTGCTTTACAGCATCAACGGCAGTTTCAATGGTGCCGTGCCCGCTCATGATGATAAGTGGTGCGCTAACATTATTTTCAGTAAGCCTGATCTGCAGTTCAAGACCATCCATTTTAGGCATTTTTATATCGCTTAGAATAACATCGTAATTATTCTTAATGGCCATGGCAAGTCCCTGCACGCCGTCTTCAGCTTCTTCAACTTCATACTTTTCGAATTCGAGAATGTCTTTAATACTTCTGCGAATTGCTTTTTCATCATCTATAACCAGTACTTTAGTCATGCTGCAAATTTATTTAATATTAAATATCACACCTTCTTTTAGGGAGTAAGTTGATACTCTGAGTTTATCTAAATCAAGTTGTTTTAGAATGTAATCGGCAAATAAACAGGAAATAACGATCATGTCAACCCGCATTTCTATGAGGCCTTTTGTTTTTAAACGTTCATTATAAGTTGAATGAATTATCTTTTCAGATAATGGAAAATATTTTTTGAGATCAATACTATGTTCTGTTTTATGATTACTAAGTTCTTGGCCGTCGTACTCTCCTGCCATCATATCAACAATAGAATCAAAGGCGCCTGAAGAACCGATCAGTTCCAATGGTTTATTTAGTTTACAGGCTTCAAATAGCGGAACTAATTGCTGATCAAAATAAGCGTATAGTTTAGAGATCTCTGATTCTGCTATAGGATCAGAAGGTTGAATTAACTCTAACAATCTTGCCGCACCTAATAAAAAACTTTGCTTCCAAATTATAGTATCAGAATTGGCAATTATAAATTCAGTGCTTCCTCCACCAATATCCATGATCAGTGAGAGATCATTGGTCATTTTCACTGCCTTTCGGTTACCGTAATAAATAAGTTCAGCTTCGCGATCTCCATCAATGACTTCAATGTTAATTCCGGCTTCCTCTTTTGCTTTGGCAACAAAATCAAGTCCGTTACTTGCGGTTCGTATTGCAGATGTGGCAAGAGCTATAACCTTTTCGATGTTTTGTTCTTTAATTATGGCAGCATACTCTTTTAATGCCTTAATTCCCCTGTTAAATGGGATTTCTGCAATAAAGCCTTTATTGATGCTGCCTTCTCCGAGTTTTACGGGTATGCGCTTCGATCCTAATTTATCATAAGTGCCATTGGCATGCCGCTCTACAATAAGCAAATTGAAGGTATTGGTTCCAAGGTCTATTACAGCTATTTTCATTTAATATTCTATAAATTTAGCAATCCAATTACTTTTTAACAATTAATTCATATTTTTTATGAGCGGTTTGCTTTTAAAGAACAAAATCCTTATTTTTATTATTCCTAAACTAAACACAAAATGAAAAAATCTCTATTAGCATTTGCAATTCTTGGAATTGGTTTTTTTACCAATTTGTTTTCTCAAACCGCAGTACCAGGCTGTGTAGACGGTAGAATATACCTGAAATACAAGCCAAATGCGGTAGTAAAATATACTAACCCTGCAGATATCGATCCAAAAAAAATGCCCGGAATGGCAGGTTTGATCGGAAAATACGGCGTTAATTTTGCCGAAAAGCCTTTTTATCAAGCGGTTGACGATAAAGACCTGCAACGTATCTACAAAGTTGGTTTTACCAATATTTCCGATGTTGAAGGGCTAATTCGTGATATCGCAGCTAACCCGCTTGTTGAATATGCTGAAAAAGTACCTTTATGTGTAACTTCTTTTACAACAAATGACCCTTCAGGACCAACCTTAAGTGCCAATCAGTGGTTTTTAACCATGATAGATGCACAAAATGCCTGGGGTATTTATAATGGAACATCTACTATTACTGTTGCGGTTGTAGATAATTCAATACAATACACTCACGCAGATCTGAGTGCTAACATGTGGGTTAACCCGGGAGAAATTCCAGCTAACAGCATTGATGATGATGGTAATGGTTATGTTGATGATGTTAATGGTTATGATGTAGGAGATAATGATAATAACGTTCTACCCCTTAATACAACCTGGAGCCATGGTACACACTGCTCGGGTATTGTTGGTGCAAGAACAAATAACGGGGTCGGGATCTCAGCTATTGGTTTCAACGTAAAAATTATTCCGGTTAAAGCAACTACAAATTCCGGAGGTTCAAATTCCGTTTCTAACGGTTACGGCGGTATCATATATGCTGTACGTTGTAAAGCAAGAGTAATTTCTTGTTCTTGGGGCGGAACAGTTTCCGCAATTTCTGATCAATCGGTTATTAATTATGCATGGGGTAAAGGTTCTATTGTTATCTGTGCTGCCGCTAACGATGCTAATTCTGTGCTTCACTACCCTGCTGCTTACAACAATGTTTATGCTGTTGCTTCGAGTGGAACTACTAACGTAAAATCAGGTTTTTCTTGTTATGGTACATGGGTTGACATTACTGCTCCAGGTGAATCTATTTACAGTACTGTTCCTTTTGGAGGTTACGCTAACATGCAAGGTACATCAATGGCAACTCCTTTAGTAGCAGGTTTAGCAGGCTTAATGCTTTCTAAAAATCCTTACATGACGCAAACTCAGGTTTTAAATTGTATTTCATCAACAGCTGCTAATATATACACAATTGCTGCTAATAGTGCTTATGCTCCTAACCAATTAGGTGCAGGCCGTATTGATGCATTCAAAGCTATGCAGTGTGCTTCGGTTGCTGCAGGAAGTCCCCCTTCTGCTGATTTCACTTCTGACAAACAATCAACTTGTCCAGGTAACCCAATTAAGTTCACAGATCTTTCTACTTTATATCCTACAACATGGAGTTGGACTTTCCAAGGCGGAACACCTGCTACTTCATCAGTGCAAAATCCAACCATTACCTATGCAGCGGCCGGAACATACTCTGTTGCATTAACAGCAAACAATCCGTTTGGTCCTGGTTCTATTACAAAGATCTCTTACATAACAATTACAAATCCTGGTACTTTACCATTAGTTGAAGGCTTCCAGGGCGCTGCATGGCCACCTGCAAACTGGAACGACGATAATAAATTCCAGGATTCTATTCACTATACACGTTCAACTGCGGCCGGTGGTTATGGTTTAAGTACTGCATCTTTATTATTTGATAATTATTATAACGATGCGGCCGGTGTTAGGGATGGTTTTCAATTACCAAAAGTAAACATGACCGGGGTTACTAAAGCTCGTTTGCGTTTTGATATCGCTTTCGCAAGATATGATGCTACTTATACTGATTCATTAGAGGTTCAGTTGTCTACAAATTGTGGTTTAACATGGAACAGTATTTATTATAAAGGGGGTACCGGTTTATCTACTGCCCCTGATTTCTCGACAGCAGCATGGGTTCCAACAAGTGCAGATTGGAGAACAGATACGATCGACATCACTGCTTTAGCAGCCGGACAAGGAAACGTATTGATGCAGTTTGTAAATCATGGACACTACGGACAAACTATGTATCTTGACAACGTTAATATAGCTTATACAGTTACCGCAGCCCCGGCAGCCAATTATAATACTGCTGCCAGCATTTGTACAGGTGCTGCAACTACATTTACAGATACTTCAACCAATACACCTACTTCATGGAGCTGGAATATGCCTGGCGCTGTGCCTGCAACTTCTACACTTCAAAATCCGGCGGTGTCATATGCTACCGCGGGTGTGAAGAGTGTTACTTTAACTGCAACCAACATTGGCGGCAGCACTTCAATAGTTAAGACCATTACAGTTACAGCTACTCCTACAGTAATTACTGCTGGTACTTCTACAATATGTTCAGGCTCTTCTGCAACAATAACAGCAAGTGGCGCCACAACATACACATGGAATCCTGGTGGATTAACCGGTACAAGTGTTGTGGTTAGTCCGGGAACAACAACAACATACACCGTTAACGGAACAACAACTGGTTGCGCAGGTTCATCTACTAAATTGGTTACTGTAAACGCTACACCAACTGTTGCGGTTAACACTGCTTCAGTTTGCGGTGGAAGTACAGCAACTTTAACAGCTAGCGGTGCTACTACTTATTCTTGGAATACAGGTTCTACTGCTTCCTTCATTACAGCGTCTCCGGTTGTTAATACAACTTATACCGTAACAGGCACAACAGGCGGATGTACAGACATAAAAACTACAACTATCACTGTAATTTCTGCTCCAACCGTTGCAGTTAACTCGGCAACAATTTGCAACGGAAGTTCTGCTAACTTAACAGCAACAGGTGCTACCACTTATTCGTGGAATACAGGAGCAACAACTGCTTCTATTTCTGTTTCTCCTTCGGTGACTACAGTTTATACTGCAACCGGTTCAACAGGAAGTTGTGCAAACTCAAAAACAAGTACTGTTACAGTTAACGCAATTCCGGGAGTAACTTTAGCAGTTTCTGCTTCTACTATCTGTACTCCTGCAACAGGTGGTTCAACCATTGCTTTAACAGGATCTCCTGCCGGTGGTACTTATTCAGGCATAGGTGTTACAGGTTCTACCTTTAACTCTCAAGCAACTGCAGGTAACTACACTGTTACTTATGCTTACACAAATACGGTGACAACTTGCAGCAACACTGCATCTTCAACTTTAATTGTGAGTGTTTGTACAGGAATTAATTCAGTAAGTGGTTTAAACGGAAATCTTGAGATCTTCCCGAATCCAAATAACGGACAATTCACAATTAAAGCTGAAATGACTGAAAGCTTTGATATCAGCATTTACAACAGCATCGGACAATTAATTAAATTCATTCCGCAAAACAGATCAAGTGTGGAAGTTGATCTAAATGGATACGGAAAAGGTTTATATAACGTATTGTTCAATGTTGATGGTAACTACAAGAACGTAAAAGTGGTTGTAGAATAATTCTCATTGAATTCAATAAATAAAAAAGGTCTCGCTAAAAACGAGACCTTTTTTATTTTAAGAGAACGAGTTTCAATTTAAAACGCAAGCTCCCTCTGATTGGTATTTGCAGGAAGTACAATAGCGATCACACTCGGTTTTTGCTTTTTTCTTGGTGTTGGTCAATTTATAACTTGCATAAACTCCATTACTATCCGAGCATTCGCAGGTATAGTTCTTCTTGCAGGAACAAAAAGAAAAAACGGTAAGAGCTAAGAGAATCGTTTTGTTTTTCATAGATCAATGATCAATTCGAGGATAAATGTATTTAATTCTTTTTAAATACATAGGAAATATATTTTCTTTCTCGAGATTGAAGCTTTTTATAAAAATCACTGTGCACATTAGCTTGAATATTCTTCATTATCCCCGGCACTAATGAAGGGAAGCGATTGGCAAGTGGATATAATTTTTTAGTGGTAATTTCAATTGACTTTAATGCCCCTGCTGTTATATCTTCATATTTTTCAACCACAAATCCATAAGAAACAATCGTTCTTTCGATCTCTTTAATACGATGCGCAGGGTAAACATCCGAAAAAATAAACGAACCTCCCGGTTTTAAATGTTTACAAACATTAGCGAAAAAAGCCACCTTGTCATCATAACTGTGAGAAGCTTCAAGATTGATCACCACATCAAACAAGCGCGGAGACAACATAAAGGATTGAGCATTACCTTCAATAAATTCAATATTTTTTGACCTGATTTTTGCCCTGCAAACTCTGATGTTACTTTTGGCAATGTCAACACCGGTGTAAAAGGCCGGCTTAAAATATTTCATGAAGTAATATGCTCCTCCGCCTCTACCACAGCTAACTTCCAGAATACTTTTTTCCTTCAGATCAACACCTTGAAGGATCTTATTATAAAGTTGAATGCAAAATCTGTTTTTTTCGTCTTCAGGTGCTATATCGACTTCTTTCTCGTTGTAATAGCCGAAGTTCATAAATAACTTATTCGACCTGACAATTTGCGAATAAACGCCTGCCATTTCAAAATACAATCGTTTAAACCGTTTCTTA
The DNA here is from genome assembly GCA_025362575.1 of Bacteroidia bacterium. Taxonomy (GTDB): domain Bacteria; phylum Bacteroidota; class Bacteroidia; order B-17B0; family Aurantibacillaceae; genus JAHEYG01. The sequence continues at coordinate 341 of JANYIQ010000214.1, read as the reverse complement.
ATGTATTTCTTTCGATTCATTAATATTCGAAAAGATCTCTAAGCTTTTGCTTAAATCTTTCTTTCGGTAAAAAATTCCATTCCAGATCGGTATTCATCGGAACAGGTGTATCCAAACTGCCTTCCCGCATTACAGGTGCATCCAGATATTCGAAACAGTTTTCAGTAATTAAAGAGGCGATCTCCCCGCCTATTCCTCCTGTTAAAGTATCTTCATGCAATACGATCACTCTTCCTGTTTTCTTAACCGAAGTATAAATGGCTTGCGTATCTAATGGCGCTAATGTTCTCAAGTCTATCAGATCAGCTTCAATATCATCGTTCTCTTTTAATATCTCTAAA